>JBLFZA010000073.1:0-16163 GCA_047610025.1 Bradymonadia bacterium
AGCTTCGTTCTGACGTCACTGAGCTTCGTTCTGACGTCACTGAGCTTCGTTCTGACGTCACTGAGCTTCGTTCTGACGTCACTGAGCTTCGTTCTGACGTCACTGAGCTCAAAGACGGTGTGGCGTCACTACAGGAGGGGCACGCTGAGCTACAAAAAGTGTGTTCTCGGCTTGAGCGCAATCAACAGGAGATCATCACGATTCTTCGCGACGATAGCGGCGACCGTCACAAGAACCGCGCTAAGATCGACGACCACGAAGTCCGGCTGACGCGATTGGAGCAGCGCAGAGGGGCCATAGGATGAATCATGAGACGACCGTCTTGCGATCACCCGGCCTCTCTCTTCTCTCTTCTCTCTTCGCGTTGCATCGCTGAGCGCCAGCACTTAAACTCTCACGCGACTCGTTAAACACCACCGTGGAGACGGCTTTGAAGACACGCGCTGCTATTGCTTGGGAAGCTGGAAAGGATCTTGAAATCGACGAGATTGATCTCGAGGGTCCGAAGGCGGGTGAGGTGCTGGTGCGCATCGTGGCGACCGGCGTCTGCCATACGGATGCGTATACGCTCTCCGGCGTTGACCCAGAGGGCTTGTTCCCAGCGGTGCTCGGCCATGAGGGCGGCGGAGTCGTTGAAGAGATTGGCGCTGGCGTGACCTCGATCAGCGTGGGCGATCATGTGATCCCGCTGTACACGCCGGAGTGCCGCTCGTGTAACTTCTGCACGTCGGGCAAGACGAACCTCTGCCAGTCGATTCGTTCGACGCAAGGCAAGGGCTTGATGCCGGATGGCACCTCGCGATTTTCGAAGAACGGCAAGGCGATTCACCACTACATGGGAACGTCGACGTTCGCGGAGTACACGGTCGTGCCGGAGATCGCGCTGGCGGTCGTGAACAAAGCGGCGCCGCTCGACGAGGTGTGTTTGCTTGGTTGCGGAGTGACGACCGGCATTGGCGCTGTGTTGAACACGGCGAAGGTGGAGCCGGGCGCAACGGTCGCGATCTTCGGTGTGGGCGGCATTGGCCTCGCGTGCATTCAGGGCGCGGTGATGGCAAAGGCGGCGCGTATCATCGCGGTCGACATTAACCCGTCGAAGTTTGAGCTCGCGAAGCAGATGGGCGCGACCGATTGCGTGAACCCGAATGACTTCCCGGATACGCCCATACAGGACGTCATCGTCGATATGACGAGTGGCGGCGTGGATTACAGCTTCGAGTGTGTGGGCAACGTGCACCTGATGCGTTCGGCGCTCGAGTGCGCACACAAAGGCTGGGGAGAGTCGGTGATTATTGGTGTGGCTCCGGCGGGCGCTGAGATCGCGACGCGGCCTTTCCAGTTGGTGACAGGGCGGGTCTGGCGCGGTAGCGCGTTTGGCGGCGTGAAGGGTCGCACCGAGCTGCCGGGCATTGTGGAGCAGTCGATGAATGGAGAGCTGGATCTCAGCCCATACATCACGCACCGCATGGGTCTCGACGAGATCAACCATGCGTTCCAATTGATGCATGAGGGCA
The DNA here is from genome assembly GCA_047610025.1 of Bradymonadia bacterium. Classification (GTDB taxonomy): domain Bacteria; phylum Myxococcota_A; class Bradymonadia; order REDH01; family REDH01; genus JBLFZA01. The sequence goes on from JBLFZA010000073.1 coordinate 1,515, forward strand.
AATCGATTCGCACGGTCATTTCGTTCTAGCAGGCCGGGTCGCCTCGCGGGCCGCTTCAGGCCGTTTCAGGCCGTTTCAGGCCGTTTCAGAAACTCCCCTTGAACAGTGAGCGCTTTGGAAGTCATCTCTTTCTCTGTAGGTACCGAGGTGTACTTGTCCATCGTGACGTTGGACCTGTTGACAGCGGGTGCACCGGAGCCGCTCACGGGGCTCGCGTTTATCGTCTTCGCGCTTTTTAGCGTTGCGTAGGGTCTGACCATGAAGACAGTCGAATCGGCAGTGTGTTTTGGCGGTGAGCAGCGCGTTGTCGAGCACAACTCGTCCGTGCTTGGCTGCACGATGCGCTTCGGCGTTTTTCTGCCGCCGGGCGCCGAAGATCGGCGTCGGCCTGTGCTTTTCTTTCTCTCGGGCCTGACGTGTACTGAGCAGAACGTCGTCACCAAGGCGGGCGCGCAGCGCTATTGTGCGGAGCACGGGCTGATTTTGGTCGCCCCGGATACGTCGCCGCGCGGCGATGATGTGGCGGACGCAGCCGGCTACGATCTTGGCAAGGGCGCGGGCTTCTACCTGACGGCAACACAGCAGCCGTGGAGCACGCACTACAAGATGGATGCGTACATCACGGAAGAGCTGCCGAGCTTGTTGGCTGAGTTCACCGAGAGCCGGCGTTTCGGTATCACCGGGCACTCGATGGGCGGGCACGGTGCGTTGGTGCTCGCACTCCGCAACCCGGGTTTGTACCTGTCGGTGAGTGCGTTCTCGCCGATTCTCACGCCCAGCGCCGTGCCGTGGGGCCAGAAGGCCTTTGGCGCGTACCTCGGCGGTGACCAAGAGGCGTGGTCTGCATATGACGCAACGGCGCTCGTCGCGCGTGAGGGCGGCGAGAAGCTGCCACTGCTTATCGACCAAGGCTCTGGCGACTCGTTCCTCGACGAGCAGCTACCGAGCACGCCCTTCCTCGCAGCTGCGGAGCGTGGAGGCCATCCGGTGAACTATCGTCTGCAGCCGGGCTACGACCACAGCTACTACTTCATCGCTTCGTTCATGGGCGACCACGTAGCGCACCACGCGGCAGCGCTCAACGTGTAGCGGCCGTCGCTCGCGCCGCGTACCTCGACTATTGGGGGAGAAACAGCGGCGCACGCGTGGAATCGGATTGGGGACGCTGCTACGCTGCCGGCATGAAGAGCCTCCTAACAGTATTGGTCGTCAGCGCGCTGGCGCTTACCGGATGTAACAAGAGCCGAAGTGACGGCGATGAAGACGTGGCCGACGCGTCGTCGCTGGACGTTGCGCCCGACCTCGGAGACGCACAAACGGACACCCCGAGCGCTGACGCGGAGCCAGATGGCCCGACCCTTGTGGACGTTGGCTTGCCCGACATGACGCCTACGGACGTTGCCCCGGTGGACGTAGGCGATGAGGACGCGGGCCCAATGGACGCGGCGCCCGATTCGGACGCTGCGCCAGAGGACACGACGCTAGACGATGTAGCGCCCGACGCCATTGTCGACGTTGCCATCGATGCGGATGGGCCGACCGGCGCGCCGCTGGTGGCGTACGTGGTGACCGTGGCAGGCCAACAAGAGATTGAGCTCGTCCCGATCGACGCTAGCGCGCCCCCTCGCTCCCTCTTTCGTGCGGTCGATCCAGAAGATGCTGCCTACCCGGCGTTCTCGCCATCGGGCGACCGCATCGCATTCATGACCGTGAATGATGACAACGATACGCGTGTTGCAATCATCAACACGGACGGCGAGTCAGAAGCCGTCTTCTTCGACAGTCTCGCTGGCCTTCGAGTCCTGGGCGTTGACTGGTACGGCGACAGCACCCTGGCGGTGACAGCCCTCGTCGATCGCCCTGCTGGTGTGAGCGTGCTGCTGGTATCCGTCGGGACGGGCGAGAGCGACGGTGCTGTCTTCGGCGCCAGCGGCGGCCAAGTGCTGAGCGTGCATACGGACTCTGGCTTCGTTGGGGTGCTCACGCTGGAGAAGCCGTCGCCGCCGACAGGCGAGCTCTGGTACGACGGGTTCCGCGGTCGCGAGCCAGGGCCAGTGACCAGCGGTCTGCCAATCGTGGGGGATATCAGCTTGATAGGCGACGATGAGTTCTTCTTTGTCGACAGCACTCCTGCGTTGCACCGCGCTTTTTGGGATGGCAACGAGGTCACGACCGAGTCGACGCAGATCACCCCTGAGGGCGTGCAAGAGTATCACCCGAGACCAGTTGCCAGTGGTGAATACTACGTGTCTGCGCGCTTCCGCGAGGGCGAAGCAGCCCGGCCCGCGCCGCGTGACATTGTGCTGGTTGATGGCCGCACGGGTCTGCGTGTTTGGACGGTGACCGACACCCCCACTCGATACGAGCGTCACCCCGATGTGCAAACGCACATCGCGTGGTCACCCTGGGTAATGCCGTGAGAGTGTATCTAGCGCTCGCCACGAGTGTGGCCGTCGCCCTCTCAGGGTGCAACGCGTCCAGAGGCTCAGCAGACGATGGGCGCGATGCGGCGGTCGAAGACGTCGCCTTGGATGCCAGTGGCGACGCAATTCAGAGGGATGCGGCCCCAGAAGTTCCGCCCGACGTCACTCCGGACGCCGCAACGGAGGGTGAGCCCATTGACGCTGGGGTGCCCGACACAGTGGAAGACGTCGCGCCCGACACGTCGGATGCGGCGATGGACACCGACACCGTCGGCCCGATCACCGATGCTCCGCTGGTCGTGTACGCCGTCGAGGTTGCCGGTCAACAGGAGCTGCAGGTCGTACCGGCAGACGCCAGCCGTGCGCCCTTTACGGTCGCGCGCTTGGACGGGTTTGACCTCGCATACCCTGCGTTCTCCCCCTCGGGAGAACGGATCGCGTTTGTCACCATCGCGGAGGACGGCGCGACGGGCCTCGCGATTGTCAGCCTCGTTGACGACGGTCCGCCGATCCTGCTCGGCAATCAGGGTCTGGTGCAGATTCTGGCCGTCGATTGGGGGGCGGAAGACATTCTACATATCAACGCGCTCGGCCCCGCCGACCAGCTGCGGGACGCCGTCGTGACGGTGTTTTCCTTGTCGTTGTTCGACCCCTCTGGGCCTCACCCTCTGGCGCACCCCGGCGCGACTGGACAGATTCGCGCCGCCTGGATTTCAAGCGACACGGGGTTCGGCGTCTACATGCACTTGCTGGACCCTCCGCCAACGGGAGACCTTTGGTTCGACGGGCAGGGCGGTATGGTCCCGCAACAGGTGACCGAAGGCATGCCGATCGCGAACGACGTGACGCCGCTGAGCGCGCAGGCGTTCTTGTTCACCGACACGGAGCAGCGCGTTTACGTCGGCACGCTGGCGTTGGGCGAGATGGCGAGTCGCCACGTCGCGGTGACACCGCTTGGCACGCAGGACTTTCACCCGCGGACGCTGCTGACGGGAACGCACTTTGTGAGCTCACGCTACCCGCCAGAGGTGTCGGCGCGGCCGACGCCGCGTGACTTGGTGCTCGTCTCGATGGACACCGGCGAGGTCGTCACGCGAATCACCAATACGCCTGCGCTCTATGAGCGGCATCCAGACGTGCAAGGGTCTGAGACCTGGCGGCCGTAGCCGCCAGGTCTCGAGCCGTACTACTCGATGGTGCTTTTCGCGGCGCCACGTTCGAGCTCCGCTACCCGCGACTGTAGTTTGCTCCACTCCGCGTCCCGCTCTGCCGGAGCGCTTCGGGAACCTTCACGCGCGAAGTGAAGAACATACAACAAGCCTTCACCATCTTGGTTTGCGAGAGTGCGTGCAAACGCTTCGACGCTCCCGCCTTCCGAGTTGGGTGCGAGCTTACAGAGCGCACGCGCCGCCTGAAGAGCGACCGCGTTGTTCGGGTCGCGCAACAAGTCGACCATCGCTTCGACGACGCGTTGCCTCTCATTGCCCGCTTCGAGCCCGGTTGCGGCGGCGCCGAGCGCGGCCACTGCGAAGCGTCGCGCCTCGGGAGGCGCGCCGCCGGGCTTGACGAGCGACAGTAGCGTCTTGCGGCCCTTCATACGCCACGTCGCGGCCAGCCCACCATAGAGCCCCTGCGCCGCTCGCGGGTGCGTCTCCACCTTCGCCGCGTCGAGAAGGCGCTGTATCGGCGCATCGTCTCGCATCTTCCCAAGGGCGTTGTACGCTGCGCCACGCGCCCGCGGCGGCAGGTCTTCATCGAGGCGAACGACGAGCGCTTCCTTGATCGCTTCGGTCCGCACTGCGCCTGCGGCGGCGAACGTGTCGGCCATTGCGAGTGGATCCGTCTCCGTGGCGACGATTCCGGCCAAGGCATCGGCTGCCCGAGCATGCGGTGCGCTCGCGATCGCCTTCGTCCACTCGACGCGAACACCCCAGAAAGACTCTTGGGCCCACGCATCGACGACCGCGGCGATCGCCTTGGGCTTGCCCGTCTTGCAGAGCTCGCGACCGGCGAGCACCCGCCCCATCACGTCGTCACTGCGGAGCTGCTCAACAAGCACGCCGGTGCCTGGGTTGAACGACAGCCGCTGCAACACCTTCTGTTCGGGGTCGATACGAATCGCGCTCGGCGTAGCTCCGAAGGGGAGCGTGGCATGTGTCTCCGCGCCGCGCACCTGTAGGGTCTGCGCGCCGGATTCGCCGTTGACCGTCCATGCAACGTCAAGGTCGAAGTTGAAGGCCTTGACCCCGTTCTTCTCGTCGATCTGTGTTTGCTTGATCGTCAGCGTGGACGTGTCGCCCGCAGCCGCTAGCGTGACCTCAAGATCGGGGAAGCCTTTGCCAAACACCCACTGGTCGAACCACGGGCCGAGCGATCGCCCGGAGGCGTCTTCAAAGACGCGGCGGAACTCGTCGGTCTCGACGACCTCGCCGCCGTAGCGATGCAGATAGTTGCGTGTGGCTGTCCAGAACGTGTGATCGCCCAGCTGCTTGCGCAGGTTGTGCAGTCGGCACGCGCCGCCCGGGTAGAGGTGGTTGTCATACAGCTCGAAGCTGCTGTGCACTTCGCGCACAACGAGCGGTCGCACGTAGAGGTCCGCTTCATCGAAGTAGCTCTCGGACGCGTAGATGTACTCGAGGAGCGCTTCGTCGGCCCCGTGTTCGTGCGCGAGCCAGCACTGCTCGATGTACGTCGCCCAGGACTCCTTCAGCCATGCGTGCGCAAAGTCGCGACAAACAACGTGGTCGCCGAAGTAGCTGTGCGCCATTTCGTGCACGTTGATCTGGTCGAAGAGCCGCTGAAGCTCGGGCGCTAAAGAGGCGTCGAGCAGGTGCAGGTCGTCCCACGAGGTGAGCGAGATGTTCTCCATCGCGCCGCCGACTCCCGGCGCAACAAACTGTGCGTACTTCGGGTAGGGGAAGGGTGTTTGAAGGCGGTCGGTTAGCCAGCGCATCATCGCGGCCGTGGGCGCGAATGAGCGCTCGAGGTCCGCTTCTGTCCGAGGTGCCAACGCGTAAGTGGGGCAGGGTACGGGGCTCTCGTCTTCCGGTGACCACGTGATGAAGGGGCCAACGGCGAAGCACGCGAGGTAGCTGGGGCTTCGCTGTGACAGCTCCCAGACCGCGGTCTTCGTCCCGTCGCCATGGTCTTCTTCGCCGGTCAACGAGCCGCCCGCGATGATCACGAGCTCCGAAGCCGCGCGCAGCTCATAGCGGAACGTTGTGCGCACTGCGGGGTGGTCCACGCAGGGCATCCAGTAGCGTGCTCGTTCGGTTTCACTGTCCGTCGCGAGGAACACCGCGCGCTCGGGATCTTCTGCGAGAAAGGGGTTGCCGATGAGCCCCGTAATCGGAGCCTCGACTGCGTAACGGAGCACGACCTCACGCTCCTCGCCGTGGCCGAAGGGGGTGGCCCACGTCAACGTGCTCGTCTCATCGCCTACCACGAGTGTCGCGTGGTCGGTCTCAAGATCGAGTGACTCGAAATCGATCGCGTTCAGGGTAAGCGATGCAGCACCCTCGGCGTTCGCTCGAACCCGAATCGTGTTTGTGCCCTCAATGCGGTGCTTAGCGACATCGACAGCAAGCGCCAACGCCATATGAGTCGGCTCGAGCTGCAGGTCGGGTGGGTAGAGCGCGGGTGCGTTCGGTCGGGTGAACCGAGCGCTAGAGCCGAGAGAACCGAGAGAGCCAAGTGTCTTCGCCATAGAGCCAACGCGCGCAGTGAGGGTCACCAGCGCGCGTCGAGAGGCCGGCACACGCCGGCCAAGGTGCGGTTCTCTAGGGCCTCTGCCAGCCGATGTCGAGGTTGCGCACGACGGGGGTCACCTCTTCATCGGAGGTGGCCAAGGTGATCTCGATATCGATGTAGCGCCCATTCGGAATCTGGCCGCGTAGGTCAGCCGGCGACGTCGCGTATGACGCGGTCCACTCAGACGGGTCTCCCGCAGAAGGCCGCGTACGGAAGCGCACCGACACTGTGGTTCCCGCTGGCGTCTCCGCCTCCCACGTCGCTTCGTCGAAGCTGCAGTCTTGGAAGGTGCAATCCACCGTGCCGCGCCACGTGCCGCGCGGAGCGGTGAAGTTGCGCAGCTGGAAGCCCGTCATGTCCGAGTAGCTGTAGGGGGCGTTACCAACGTCGACGAACCCGATGAGCGTACCGTCGTTCTCGAATCGCTGCGCGCGATCCGCCCCTCGGCAAACGGCCCAGATGCGCTCGTCGTTCGCGACACCTACGCCGATCGGATCGTCGCACGTGTCGTAGGTCCCGACCTGCGAAACGCTGCCGTCCGCTTGCGGATCGAACTGCACCAATCGATCGTTGCCGCTCGACGTGACCCAAACCGTGCCATAGCCGTCGACCGCGACGCCACGGGTGTTGCTCATGTTCGTTCCGTGCACGGTCATCGTCGGCCGGTCGTTCGTGGCGTCATCATCCGTGAGGTCCATGGCATCGAAAGACGCGCGGTCGAGGCGGAGCAGCGTGCCGCAGCTCCAATTGCCGGCCCAAACATTTCCGTCGATGTCGACTGCGATGCCATAAGGGCTCGTGCACTCTGTTGCGCGCCAATTGCCCAAGTGAGTCTCCGTCGCGGTGTCGAACGCGCCGATGCCAGCGCTGCCAATCGTCGCAATCCAGATGATGCCGCTGCTGTCGATCGCGAGGCCATAGGTGCGGTGCGGAACATCGAATGTACCGAGCACGCTGCCGTCGCTTGGGTCGAGCTTCACTAGCTGCTGCCCTCGATCAAGCCCCACCCAAACGTAGCCTTCGGCGTCGATCGCCAGCCCTCGGGGCACGTCGTCGTCGCCTCCAACCGGCACGATGAATTCAACGCAATCTTCGGTGCAGTCCCCGCCGCGGATCTTCGCGACGCTGCCTTGCCCGCTGAACGCCCGGTTTGCGACCCATGCGTCGCCGTTGAAGTCCACTGCGGTTCGGCTGGGGTCGTCATTGCCCACACCAGCGATGTACCCAACCGAGAAGGTCGCGATCTCTTCGCCCGTGTCGGTGTTGATACGTGTGACTGTGTCGTCGTTCGTATTCGCGATCCAAAGGTCGCTCGAGGTGAAGACCTCGGAGTTGAGGCGGATGCCATCGTCGGTGTCGACGCCGTCGACCTCGCCCTCGTCGAAGGTGTCTTCGTCAAAGCCGTCGACGTAGCAAACTTCGTCGCAGGTACCGCAAGCGTTGATGAGGCCTTCATCAATGAACCCATCGCAGTCGTCATCCAAGCCGTTGCAGAGGTCGGGTCCGCCGTCTTCTTCTGGTGCCACCGTGTCCACACACTGGCCGCATGAGTTTACGAGCGCCTCGTCGACGAAGCCGTCGCAGTCGTTGTCGAGCCCGTCACAGATCTCTGCAGCCGAATCGCACACCGAGCAGCCGTTCGCGTCGACGTCAACGCGTCCGTCGCAGTCGTTGTCGATGCCGTCACAAATCTCGAGGGAGGGCAACACAGCGCCTTCGCAGATGCCGACGCGCTCGCCCGTCTCGTAGCAGGAGCGAACGCCCCACGTGCACTGACCGACGCCGGCGGCCTCGACCGGCCCAGGGTAGCACTCCTCTTCTTCGCCGGGGCAATCGCAGCCTTCGTCGACGAATCCGTCGCAGTCATTGTCGAAGGTGTCGCACACCTCCACGCTCTCGTCACCGGCACACAAGCCACACGACAGTCGCACGCCTTCGTCGACTACCCCGTCACAGTCGTTGTCGACACCGTCACACACTTCCACAGGCTGTGGGCCGCACTCGCCGCAGGAGTTGAGCAGCCCTTCGTCGATGAATCCGTTGCAGTCGTTGTCGATGCCATCGCAAACTTCGGCGCTGGGCAGGACAGCGCCAACGCACACGCCCCACTCACCGTTCGCGCAGAAGCGCTCGCCCGACGGGCAGTCGCAGTCGGTGGTGCCGCCGCGGCAGCTGCCGATACCGAGCGTCGGTGCGGGCCCCGGGTAGCAAGGCTGTGCTGTGCGTCCGTCGCAGAAGCAGCCAGCGTCCGTCTCATCCGTGTCGCCGTCGCAGTCATTGTCGAGGAAGTCGCCACAGATTTCTGCGGGTTCTTCGCCACATTCGCCGCAGCGGTTCGTCACGCCGTTGTCGATCGCGCCGTCGCAGTCGTTGTCGGCGCCGTCGCAGACTTCCGCCGCGCCGGTGTTGGTTTCATCATCGCGGTCGTTACAGTCACCGCCTACCGCGACATGTCGTGCCGGTGCGAGGCACGCCAGTGTGATCGCGCGGCTGTCGCCAAAGCTGTCGCCGTCGGCGTCCGCATACCAGGTGCCAGGATCCACCGCGTTGATGTCCACGAGCCCGTTGCAGTCGTTATCTTGGAGGTCGCAGATTTCGATCGCGCCCGGGTACACGGTGTCGCGTCCGTCGTCGCAGTCTTGCCGATTCTCGACAAATCCGGCCTGCGCTTCGCACGAGAACGTCGCGCCCGCAGTGCCGTCGCCGAAGCTGTCGGCATCGCCGTCGGGCCACAGCACCAGCAGCGGCGTACCTTCGTCGATGAGCCCGTCGCAGTTGTTGTCGGTGAGGTCGCAGACTTCTTCAGCGTCCGGATTCGTCGTGTCGGCGTCATCGTCGCAATCAAGGCGGTTGGTGACGAGCCCTTCAGGCGGCGCGCACCACGAGCTTGGCGCGGCGTCTTCGTCGCCGAAGCTGTCGCCATCAACATCAGCCCAGTAGAGTGAATAGTCCGCGTCTTCGTCGATGTCCTCGTCGCAGTCCTGGTCTGCACCGTCGCAGATGTCCGTGGCGCCCGGGTTGCGCGTCTCGTCCGAGTCGTCGCAGTCGTCGTTGTTGGCGACGTAGCCCTCAAGGCGGTTGCACGTCAGCTCGGAGTCCGCGTCTTCGTCGCCGTAGCCGTCGCCGTCGCCGTCGACGTACTGCTCGATGTCCTGCGTGTCTTCGTCGATATCGCCGTCGCAGTCGTTGTCGATTCCGTCGCAGAGCTCAGGTGCGGTCGGGAAGCTGCGGTCGTCGTCGTCATCGCAGTCGGTGGCGACGATCGAATAGCCGTCTAGGTACTCGCACGCTTCGACAGGCTCTGCGCCTTCGGCGCCGATCCCGTCTCCGTCTTCGTCAATGTATTGAAGGATCGTCTGGCAGTCGGTGTCGCCGCTGGTGTCCTCGCCCGAGGTATCACCGGACGCATCCGGGTCGTCACTGTCCTCGCCGGTGTCGGTCGGCAACACGCCGCCATCCGTGCCTCCTCCGGCGTCTTCTCCGCCTGCGCACAGGCAAACGCCGAGCGCGCCGTCGTCTGAGCACCGCTGCCAGGATGACGTACCGTCCGGGCAAGAGCACGTCTCGCTCGCCCCTGGGGTGCAGCTGTCAGCGCTCGCTGGTGCGTCTGAACCGCAGGCCAGAAGCACGGCACAACAAAAGGCGAGGCCCGCTGGGAATCGAAGTTGGAATCGCATGGTAGCCGTCAGGCAGGAGTTGAGACCCTAATGATAGTCAACGACCCGCGGTGTCCGCAATTCGAGTGACGTTCTTTTTTCACGCAGTTGATTGTGTGGTCAATGATCATTTAGTCTTTTGTTTTCAGCAGCTTGCGGGTTTTCCGTGTGGGTGACTGTACACTGTTGTAGGACCTTGCGTACGCTTGTCCACGCAGCGTCACCGCACATCCGTGTAGTCAAAAGGGCTCTTTCGAATCAGCCTCGTGAGGAGCTCGGGCGCGCTGTTCCAAGTCGACCACCCGTTCCGTGGCCTCGTGGTCGGCCTCGTCTTTGGCGTAGTAGACCGCAGACCCGTTCAGGTCGTTCTCTCGCCAGACGAACATCGCCGGGTTGTTAACGCTTTGTCAGCGCAAAGGCTTCGTCGTATCGGTTGTGAGGCGCCAGCAACCCGAGCGCCGACTCTCTTGGGTCACATCACCCGATTGGGGTAGGTCATGGTGCCTCGAACGTGCAACTCAGTGATGAACGAATTGAGATCTCCCGTGAGCGAACCCCGCATGAAAACTGACGAAAGCGCCCCCCGCTTGAACCAGCAACTCGAATTTCTAATGCAGATTGACGCCCTCAAGGCGATCGAGCGCCGCACCAGGATCGCGAACGGTCTACGGCAAGAGAATACGGCCGAACACTCCTGGCACCTCGCGATGTTCGCGCTCGTGCTCGCCGAGTACGCCGAGATCCCCGTGAACGCCGGTCACGTCGCGAAGTTGCTTCTGGTGCACGACATCGTCGAAGTCGATGCCGGGGACACGTTCCTCTACGATACCATCGCTTCGGCGGGCCAAGCGGTCCGTGAACAGGCTGCGGCGGATAGGCTCTACGGGCTCCTTCCTGAGGACCAGAACGCGGAGCTCCGTGCGCTCTGGGACGAGTTCGAAGCGCGCACCACGCCCGAGGCGATCTTCGCGAAGGCGATCGATCGGATGCAGCCCATTCTGCTGAATCTGAAGACGGAGGGGTACTCGTGGCAGGCGCATAGCGTACAGCGCTCACAGGTTGTCGCGCACAACGAACACCTCCGAGTCGGCGCACCACGCCTCTGGCAGCACATCTCTGCCGAGCTTGACCGTGCCGTGGACCTCGGCTGGCTCGGGTCGAATTAGTTACCCAGCGACGTCCCCGTCGACCGCCAGAGCAACAGCGCGAACCTCATCCGCGCTCGCTCGCATCTTGCTTGTGGTCGTGGGGCGCCAACATAGCTGCCCCCGTGACGGCGCTTATGCGCCGTCATACCGGACCACCTAGACCTGCGCCGCCCGAGCCGCGCCTCAATGAAGACGAGCCGAATGACCCTCTTCTTTGCCCTCGCCATGACCATTTGGTTCGGCGGCCATGCTCTCGTCTCGTGGCGGATCGCCTCCGCTTTTCCCGACAGGCGGATTGCCCTCGGCGTCGCGCTGGTCTTTGCCGTGCTGGCGATCGCGTGGCCCTTCGTGATCGGTTGGCTCCGCACGGCTGAGCTCTCTCCGCTCGTCGAGCGCGCTCGACTCTTTGCGTGGCTGTATTTTGGGTTCTTCAGCGTGCTCATCGTGGCGGTGCTCGCGAAGGACGCGCTGCTTCTGCTTGTCGGGTTGGTCGACCGCGTGAGCCCGGGTGACCCGCTCTCGCCGGAGCGTCGCGACTGGTTCCGGCAAGTGGGCAGCGTTGGCGCGCTTGGCGTGACAACCGCGGCCACCGCAGCGGCGTGGCGAGGCGGAACCCGTCTCGCGCCTGTCATTGAGGTAGAGGTCCCCATCGAGGGGCTCGATCCACGCCTCGATGGCTTCACGATCGCGCAGGTGAGCGACGTGCACATCGGCCAACCGCTGACAAAGTACGACCTCGAGCGCATTGTCGTGCGCACCAACGCGATCGGCGCCGACCTCATCGCGCTGACCGGCGATCTTGTGGATGGGCGCGTCTCCCAGCTCGTCAGCGAGATCGACCCGATCGCTGACTTTAGCGCGCCGCACGGCGTGTTCTTCGTGACGGGCAACCACGAGTATTACTCGGGCGCGAAAGAGTGGGAGCGCGAGGTCGCCGCTCGAGGTGTTCGCGTTCTCACGAACGAGCACGACGTGCTGACGGTCGCAGGCGCCCCCTTCGTCGTCGCGGGCGTGACGGATTACACCGCAGGGCAGTTCATCCCCGAAGACGCGTCTGACCCCGTGAAGGCCCTCGCCGGCGCGCCAGAAGACGCGTTCCGCCTGCTGCTCGCCCACCAGCCAAAGTCTGTGCCGGCCGCCGTGGAGGCGCGCGCGTCGCTGCAGCTGTCAGGTCACACGCACGGTGGCCAATACGCTCCCTTCTCGTGGATCATCGACAGATTCCACCCGGTCACGTCGGGCCTCTCGAAGTACGAGGGCGTCTGGGTGTACGTGAGCCGCGGCACGGGCGTTTGGGGCCCTCCGATGCGCCTCGGTGCTCCGAACGAGATCACGAAGCTGACGCTGCGCGCGGTGTAGGGCGGCGGTAGGGTTTAGGTGGCGTGGCGTCGTGGTGCGCGCTCCGGGCGCACGGCGCCCGGCGTCCGATTTACGTGGCGTTGCGTCGTGGTGGTCGCGCCGGTCGCATGGCGTCCGGCGTCCGATTTACGTGGCGTTGCGTCGTGGTGGTCGCGCCGGTCGCATGGCGTCCGGCGTCGTCTTCGTCTTGGTTGTGCCGCGCCGTCTCGGTCGTGCGGTTTAGGTTGCGTTGCATTGTGGCGGTCGCGCCGGTCGCATGGCGGCCGGCGTCGTCTTCGTTGTGCCGCGCCGCCCCGCGCCGCGCCGCCCCGCCTTCGGTCCCTCACCATCACATCCCCGACGCCGGTCGCCGTGCGCCCGGCGGGTGTCCCCCACTGCGCCGCCAGGTCCTCCCCGCGTCCCCCACTGCGCCGCCAGGCCCGCCCCGCGTTCCCCCGCTGCGCCGCCATGGCCCGCCCCGCGTGACCCCGGCGACGACCCACCACTCGACGCATCCCACCTGCTCCGCTAGGCTCCCACCCATGAACGATCCGCGCATCGCCTATGCCTCCGCGCCCTACGACTACGAGCAGTTCGCCTCGAAGTTGCTCGGCACCTGCTACGTGTCTGATCCGTGGGCCTACACCCGCCGTCGCTTCGATAATCGGCCGCTGATCATGGGCACGCAGCTCATCGAGCTGCTCTCGCAGGTGGCGGCTGACATCGGTGCGCTCTACGACGAGCTCTGCCAGATCGTGTGGGACAACCCCGATCTGCTCGACAGCTACTACCAGCTGACGCCGATGCAGAAGCTGATGTGGCTCGGCTCTGGCGGCGCGTGGCACTCGTACGCGCGAATGGACGCCTTCTGGTGCGGCGGCGATGACGTGAAGGTCTGCGAGCTGAACGCGGATACGCCGTCTGGCCAGTCCGATGTGATCGGGTGCAGCGAGGTCTTCGCGGCCGAGCTTGTCGATGGCGAGCTGACCGAGCTTTATGATGTGAACGCGGAGTACGTGCCGCGGATGAAGCAGATGGTGCGAGACAGCTGGACGCACCGCATGGGCGACCGACCGCTGCGCACGATTGGGATCGTGTACCCAACGGATCTCCCGGAGGACATGGCGCTCGTCTACCTCTATAAGAATGTCTTTGAGGAGATGGGCTGTGAGGTGGTGCTCGGCTCCCCGTTCAACCTGCAGCGGCTTCCCGGCGGTCGCATTGGCATGTTCGACAAGGAGATCGACGTCGTCTGGCGCCACTACAAGACAGATTGGTGGGGTGAACGCGAGGTCGCGCACACGGCGTCACCCGAGCTGATGGACGTGGAGCCTCTGGAGCAGACCTTGTGGCTGCTGACGGCCGAGGACGCTGGTGAGGTGATCGTTCTGAACCCGTTCGGATCGATGGTTGCGCAGGATAAGCGCTCGCTCTCGTTCTTCTGGGAGCACATGGATCGCTTCTCTGAGGCGTCGAAGAAGACGATCCGTGCGCACATCCCGGAGACCTATCGCTTCGAGACGATCGGCATGGATCGCCTGCTCTCGGAGCGCAGCGAGTGGGTGATGAAGTCCGACTTTGGATGCGAGAGCGAGGAGGTCGTGATCGGCCCCTTCTGCGTCGATCAGGACTGGCATGAAGAGCTTTACGGAATGTACGAAGGGCGGTGGGTTGCGCAGCGCTTCTTCGAGACCCAATCTTTCGAGGATGGCCGCGTCGCCAACCTAGGACTTTACCTAGTTGGCGGAGCCCCGGCTGGCATGTATGTAAGGATGTCATCGACCGACGAAGCAACGGGCCATGGCAGCATGGTGGCGACGCCCTTCGGGCGGAAAGCCGGGTCGGAGTCAGCGCGCATTGTGCCCCACAGGAGCGAGGAGACGAAGTGACAGAGAGCACCGAGACCCCCCAAGAGCCCGCCGCATGGTGGAGAGAGCAGCTGAACCGCCGAGACGCGGGAAAGCGCGCCGCTGCCGCTGCGCTCGTCGCGGCCGGCGCCGGCACCCTTTGGGCAGGCTGCAACCGCAAGAGCGCAAGCGCTGACATCACCGAGGCCGACTCGATCGCTCTGCAACGGGAGCACGGCTGGGACGTCGGCTTTAGCGGCGAGCTGGTCAGCATTCCGGGCTCGACGACCACGGATAGTAGTGGTGGCGAGGCGTGGCGCGAGTTTGTGTCTCCGGACCGCTTGATGGCCATGACGCGGCCGAACGATGAAGCGTGGCGAAGCCATGAGTCGCCGGCGCTCTTCCAGTCGCTGAGCCAAGAAGGGCTCTCCAGCGCGATCACCCCAATGCACGTCGACTCCATGGACGCGGCGCATGGCCGCGGTCA
>JBLFZA010000074.1:0-16071 GCA_047610025.1 Bradymonadia bacterium
AACTCAACGCCATTATCTGAGCCGCACTCTTTTCGGCTCACAGCCTCTAAGGAATCGCTATGCAACGTTTCGCCGTCGCCCTCGCGCTCTGCTCGCTCGCCCTCTTTGCCCGCCCGAACGAGGCAAACGCCGGAGGATTCCAGCTGGGAATCGACCTTGGGGTGGATTATGCGCTTGAGGATCTCGCTGGCATCGGCATCGGCGTTGGGTTCAACCCCGGCTATGAAATCATCGACGGTCTCGCGATCGAGCTGAACTTGGGCCTCGACCGCTTCTCAAAGGATAGCTTTCGCACCCGGCTGCTTCCGCTGCAGATAGGCGCGCGTTACCGCGCTGAACTCGACTCGATCACGCCCTTTGGCTACCTGCACTTCGGCCCGGTGAACGTTAACATCAAGCCGCAAGGTCTTGGGATCTTCGGGGCTGCCTTCTCGGTTAGCAACACGTACATCGGCGTCAACGCAGGTGGAGGCGTAGAGTTTGCGTTGAACGAGAACACGGGAATCGGCGCTCAGGTCGGCGTGTCGCACGTGTTCGTAGAACGCGAAGAATTCACGAACATCAACGTGGGCCTCGTCTTTCTCCTGGCATTGTAGGCCGGCAACGCGTCGGACCCGAAGCGCCTAAGCGCTCGGCAGCTCCTCAAACCAGACAGGGTCGGTGACCAGGTCGCCGAGCAGCTGCCGTCGAGCGTGATAAGGCTGCGCACTCGCGCCGGCGGCAGTCTGCTGCCAGGCGCGAGTTTGCGTTCGTGGGATGCCGGGAACAGGCGAGCTGAGCGCCTCGCTCAACGCCATGCCAGAGAACGTTGGGAGCGGATGCGCCAGCGCGATCCGCATGCCATCGCGCTCTGCTTGCTGAAGCCAGTCCGCGCTCGGCCACGACTCCGCGCCCGATGTCGCGCCCGATGTCGCGCCCAGTGCTGCGCCGGCCAGCAATACGCAGACGCGTTCGCGGATCACCTGCTCGCGCAGCTCGGGGTCAGCCGCCCAATCACCGCTCGGCAAAATCCGGTTGGGAGCGAGATGCTGCGCAGCTGCGCGCAGTGCGTCTTGGCCCTGAACGCGGATCACACGATGAAGAGCCAGCTCGTCGCACCTCTCGCGTACAGGCGCCCAGGACGCATCAAGCACCCGAGAATCGACGCCGACGTGTAGCCCGACCACCCCAGCACCGAGCAGGTCACTCGCCTCTTCGACGAGGTCGAGCACCGCAGCAGCGCCGCGGCTCGCGTCCACGTCCAGAATGATGCGCGCGGTGACTTGGGGTACCTCAGCGAAGCCCCGATTGACGGCGCGCAAGAGCGTCTCGAGGCCAAACCCGTGGTGCGCGACCTCCAGGGGGGTGAGCGACAACTCGGCATAGACGACGTTCGCGGCGGCGAGTCGCCGCGCGGCGGCTTCGGCGAGCGCGCTCCACCTTTCGGGGGTGCTGAGGGTGTGTGACTTCCACGCCCAGAACGCCTCGGGGGCGGGGGAGGTCGCGGAGAGCATGCGCTCAAAGTCCGCGAGGGTCTGCAATTCACTATCGCCGCCACCCCCATGCAGCAGCTCCCACCATTGCGTTGGTGTTGGCGTCGCCTCGAGGTGAGAGAACAACGAGATCTTCGGCAGGGCTTCGCGCCAAGCGGCGTCTGACAGGGGCGTGGTCATTGGCACCAGTGAAGGGAGCGTCTACGCGGAGCGCTACGGTCTGCATCGTGGCAGACGTTTGCGCAATGCGCTCCGCTTGTTCATCGCTCTTGGCTGCCCCCGATTTGTTGCCGCTGACCCCCGACCTCGTGCGTTCTCTTTGGCAGCACTACGCTGAGCGCTACGGCACAAAGACGGTTCCGAAACCCGCGTCGCCGCTGATGCGTCTGAGTGCTGTGTCTCTCAACGCGCTCGGCTATATGTCGGCCGACGAGTTCGCGCGGTACACGACGGTTATCCGTCACCGGATCTACACGATTCGTGAGCCGGGCTCTGACGAGTCGTGCCTATGGCGAGACGTGTCGCTGGCGGTTCATGAACACCAGCACGTCGTTCAGTGGCGCCGCGAAGGCTTTGTTCGATTCGCGCTCAAGTACGCGAACCAGCACGCTCGCGCGGCCTATGAGGCGGAGGCGTACGGCTGCGATCTGGAGATGGCGGCGTGGGCTGGACGCCCGGTGCCTTCACCCGAGAGCTTAGCGCGAACCATCGCGGGATACTCCTGCGGCGAGCTCGCCGTCGCGTCCGCACGATCTGAACTCGACGCCACGGCAGAGTGGGCGAACAACGGCGAGGTGCGAAACGAGTCGAGCAGGGTGGCGGTCGCGTTCCTCACCGAGGCGACCGGGTATGGGGGATGATCGCCTACCCCAGTGACTTCGCTGATCGATGCGGACGCTGGCTCGCTGTACGAGCCCACATCACGTGACGATGTAAGAGACACTCCGTATCGAGGTCTTACCCGAGCAGCGTGCACGAGCCGTGTCGAAGAGCATCATTTGCAGAGAGAGCGCTTGGGCGCGGGCCTGTGAGCGCGTCGCCGCTGAGCAGCAACGACGTGTGTACGATCCCGACGACGGATCGCACGTAGCGAACGTGCTGGATGTTAGTCACGGGGGCCTCCGGCTGGTGGTTCGCATGGAAGTGCCTCGGGGTGTGCGCATGCACATCGAGGTGGCGCTCGACCCAAGCGAAGACTCCGAACGCGTAACGTTCGAGGTCGAAGCGCGATGGGCGCTCAGCGCGGCGGTACTTGGATACTACGAAGTCGGCGTCGCGTTTGTCGGCGACTACGAGGAGGCCTCGGCTCGCCTCGTTGAGGCGGTGAGCGGCGGATCTTCGGCCGTCTGAACGACCGAGCGATTGCGCGTCCGAGCGACGCTGAGGAGCGTGCGCTAGCGTGAGACGAGAGGAAGCATTATGAAATCGGGGTCAGCGTGCATTTCACCTCCTCCGTCGCTTCTATGACTCGACTACACGCCCTGCTCGTCTCTTTCGTTGCCCTCTCCACCCTTGGAATGGGGGAGCCGGTCGACGCTCAGCGCTCTTGGACGGAGCTGGTGAGCGCCAACGGCTACACCGGCGTTGTGCTCGACCTAGCGACAGGAGAGCTGCACCATTTCCGCGAGCATATCTATGCGACGGAGGAGCCTCGTTGGCGCGAAGACAACGGGGAAGAGCTTTGGCTGCCCACCAGCGAGGGCAGCACCTGTGTGAAGCCGCTCGCGGTTAACAGCCGTGACCTCTTGCAGGACGCCTACTTCGGAGTGCGCGTCGGAGAGACCTCCACTTGGCTCCGCGACCTCCCCGTCGATCTGGATGCCTCCGGGTACGATGGGCTCGCGGAACGTGATGGCCGCGACGGCGGCACCGGCATCATTCGGATGGTGCAACGTGACGACACGCTCACCTACACGACCCGGGTGTTCACGCCGTGGAGCTCCGAGTGGAGTCAGTTTGTGATGTTGCTCGAGGTTCAAAACAACGGCGATAGCCCTGTCACAGACGTCGACGTCTACGGGCTCGTCAACACGAACCTCGGCTACGGCCGCCCGGGTGCGCGGCAGGAGATCGCCGCCAACTTCGAGACGATTCGCGTGTTGGACGAGAACGCGGGCCTGATCGAGCAAGGCTTCGCCGGCATGCTGTACCTGCGGCCGCTCAGCACCGTGGCGCGCCTCACGCACTCCCCGGCGGACTTCTTCGGCGCCGTACAGCGCGGCGACGGCGACCTGCCACTACCAGAGACGTCACCGTTCAGCGGGGACGAGCTCGCGTCTGCCATGCAGTGGACCATCGACGAAATCCCCGCGGGCGAGTCTCGCTGGGTCGGGCTCGTCGTCGCTCACGATCCGAATCCGGACTTCGACCTCGGTCGTGCCGCCATCGTAGATGAGTGGGTGGCGAGTCGATCCATCGAGCAAATCTGGCAAGACGAGCGCTCCGGGTGGGCAGAGTTTCAGACTCGCTTGGTCCTGCCAGCCGGGCTCAGCGATGACGAGACCGATCTCGCGCTGCACAGCGCGACCGTGCTGAGGATGGCTCAGGTGCGAGAGGAGCGCTATTGGCTCCGCCCCGAGGTTGACCTCAGCACGCCTCGCATGACCGGGATCGACGGATCGGCGACCCCGGTCATCGGAGACGGCGAGATCCGCGAGCACAACGGTCGCGGAGCGATCCTCGCGAGCCTGCCCCCCGGCGAGTGGGCGTACGCGTGGGTTCGGGATGGCGCCTACGCCATTGTCGGTCTCACGGATGGTGGCCTCTATCCGGAGGCGCGCGAGGCCCTTGAGTTCTATCTGAACGCTGAGGCGAATCGGTATGTGAACTACGAAGAGCTGAACGACGTTCCGCTGGCCGATTACACCCTGAGCCTCACGCGATACCACGGCTTCGGTATCGAAGAGAGCGACACCATCTGCGGCGGCGATCTGAACTTTGAGTGGGATGGCTTCGGCCTCTATCTCTGGGCGCTGCGACACTATGTGCAGGAGTCGGGTGATACGACGCTTTTGGAGGAACACTGGCCTGCGATACGCGACGGCATCGCCAACGTCATCGAGGGCTTGGTCGTCGAGAACGGCTTGCTCTGGCCGGACTCCTCCATCTGGGAAGTGCACTGGTTCGGCGACGAAAAGCAGTTCGCGTATACGAGCATCGCTGCCGCTCGCGGCCTCTGCGATATGGCGTGGATGGCGGAGCAGCGCGGGGAACTCGAGCTCGCGGCACGCTATGAAACCAGCGGACGGCAGATTCGACGCGCGATCTACCAAGAGCTCACGGCCCCGGCCGGCGAGATCGCAGCGAACGTAGAGGAGCTCGCTACAGGCACGGGCTACTGGGACGCTGCGGCGATCGAGGCCGTCGCGATGGGGTTGTTCTCACCGACCGGACCCACGTCGACCGCTACGATCACCGCCCTCCGTGAGCGATTGACCGCAGCGAACGGGCGCGGCTTGTTCCGAAACGACGACCAGTTCGACGCGCACGATCTCAGCGATTACGGCAGCTTCTACGATAGCCAGGAGTGGGTGGTCCTGGACTTCCGCATGTCGATCGCCGCTCGGCACGCCGGCATGGATGAGTACGCCGACTCCCTTCAGGACTGGGTTCGGGACCAGAGCCTGCTGAACTTCCTGCTTATCGGCGAGAACTACGATGAAGCGACCGGCGAGTACCGGAATAACGCGCCCATGATCGGCTTCGGCTCCGGCAGCTATCTCACGGCGATGCGGCAACGCGCCGGTGAGTGGTCGGTCGACGCCGCGTGCGGCGTCTACTTCGAAGACGACCCGATTTATGGGCCGGGCAGCGTCGTCGAACCGCCGGATCAGGACCCCGACGCCGGGTCGGATGCCGGAGCGGACGCCGGAGCGGACGCCGGAGCGGATGCGGGCCCAGACGTCTCCGATGACGTCGGCGAAGACATTGCCCAGGACACCGCACCCGACACCGAGAGCGACGCGGACGACGCCACTGAGCCCGATGTGACTGCGGATGCGAGCGAAGACATCGAGGCAGATGTCGACGAGGATGTCACGCAGCCCGACAGCGCAGAGGCAGACAGCGCCGAGGCAGACACCACGGTGCCGGATCTCGGCGTGAGCCCAGACCTCGGCTCCGCTGATGACGACGAGACCTCTGAGTTCGGCGGCGGTGGCGGATGCACGGCGGCAGGCGGCGCGGCGGCTGGTTGGGGGCTATCGGCGCTCATGATGGCGCTCGGATTCCGCCGTCGTCGACGCGCCGCGGCATAGAAAACCCCAACAGATTTGCGTGTTTTTCCTTGATGGCGGGGGTTGTGGACCCTTCCAACTCGCGTTAGAGCCGGCACCTTGAAAGGACTCCTTCGCGCGTCGCGCGGCTGCTCTGAGGTACGCCATGAACCAGGTCACCGACCAGAACTACACCACTTCTTTGATCTCGTACGACGAGATGGATACCCCGGCTGCTATCAAGCCGTCGGTTGACCCCATGACGCTAAGGCACCGTGTGCTTAAAAGCGGCGAGTGGTGGCGGAAGATCCCGGCTTGGGCCGACGTCGACGAAGAGACGTTCCTCGACTCGAAGTGGCAGTCGAAGAACTCGATCACGAACATGAAGCGTCTGATGAAGACGATTGAGGGCGTCGCGTCCGCGGAGTTCGTGGCAGATGTGGCCGAGGGCCTGCGCCGTGCGCCGATGGCGATTCGCGTGTCTCCCTACCTGATCAGCTTGATCGACTGGGACAACCCGGTCGATGACCCGCTCCGCCGCCAGTTCATCCCGGTAGCGTCGGTCCTGCTTCCCGATCATCCGAAGCTCGGCCTCGACTCGCTCGGCGAGCAAGCGGACGCTCCGACGCCCGGCCTCACGCACCGCTACGTCGACAAGGCGCTCTTCTTGCCGCTCGACACCTGCCCGGTCTATTGCCGATTCTGCACGCGCTCCTACGCGATCGGGCTCGACACCGAAGAGGTCGAGAAGGTCGCGTTGCGTCCGAGCAAAGACCGCTGGAAGGCCGCCTTTGCTTACGTCAGCTCGCGCCCTGAGCTTGAGGACATCGTCATCTCCGGCGGCGACGCCTACAACCTGCGTCCCGACTGGATTCGCGAGATTGGGCACACCCTCCTCAGCATGCCGAACATTCGACGCATCCGTTGGGCGACGAAGGGCCCGGCGATCATGCCGCAGAAGCTCATCACCGATGACGAGTGGCTCGACGCGATCACAGAAGTGGTCGACCGAGGCCGTGCGATGTCGAAGGAGGTCGTGATTCACACGCACTTCAACACCGTGAACGAAATCACCGAGCACAGTAAGCGCGGCATGGACCGCCTGATGGAGCGTGGCATCACGATCCGTAACCAGGCGGTGCTCCAGCGCGGCGTGAACGACACCGTCGAGAAGATGACGGCGCTCGTCAGGGGCCTCAGCTACATCAACGTGCAGCCCTACTACGTCTACATGCACGACCTCGTGCAGGGCGTCGAAGATCTGCGTACGAGCCTCGCAACAGGCATCCACCTCGAGAAGCACCTGCGCGGCGCGACGGCCGGATTCAACACCCCGACCTTCGTCTGTGATGCTCCCGGTGGCGGTGGCAAGCGCGCCATCCACAGCTACGAGCACTACGACCGAGAGACCGGCGTGTCCGTGTACACGGCGCCGACGGTGAAGGGCGGGTACTTCTACTACGTCGACCCGATCGACTCCCTGCCGGAGGCCGGTCAGGCGCGTTGGGCAGACAAGTCGCAGCACCAAGCGATCATGGACGAGGCGCTCGTGAAGGCGAAGGCCAACGAAGCCTACCTCGTTCCCTAATCGGCTCGGCGATCCAGTGTGCTCTCGAACGAGAGATGAGAACGGGTCAGCGCAAGCTGGCCCGTTTGCGTTTTGCCACGCGGGGGTCGGCATTCCGCATTCCACCTTCTCGTCGTCAATCGATGCGAATGGGCTGCGTGCGTTAGTGTAGGCAGCGCATGTTGCAGGTCTGTGGCAGGTTCTTTTGCAAGCGTAAGTAGTCGCTGAACCACGCACGCCCGCCGAACACACCGCGATCTCGCGGAAGCGCGATCGAATGGTCGCACAGGTCGGCGATCTCAAAGAGCTCTCCAAACTGCGTGCCGCGGATGAAGATGGGCCGCATGCGCTCCGCGCACCAGTTGCGCCGCATCTGCTCGAATTGCGGGCTGCTCCAGAGTCGCGCTTCAAGCAGCAGCTCTTTTTGCCTGTACTCCGCGACGAGGTTGTCTGGGTCGTCGGCGATCGAGGCTTCGACGACGCGGATGTACGGGTCACCGAACACGGATTCTGTGAAGACCAGATGGTTCCAGCACGGCTCATCGATGCGCAGGTTCGAGAGCATCGCTCCCGTGTGCTGCATTTGCGTGCCGAGGTAGGGCGTGAACGACATCGCGACGAAGATACCGGTGGCTAGGACGGGCGTCGCTGTCCACGCCGGGGTCGGGGAGGGCGGAGCTGTCCACGCTGAGCCATCGTCCCGTCCTCGCAGGCACCAGCGTCGCCATTGGTCCTCCAGCAGGACCCAAGTCAGCACCAAGACGATCGGGACTTTTTGCCACAAGTCCGCGCGGTGCCAGCGGGTATCAACATGCAGGGCGGTCACCGTGTCGATACTGATCGCCGTCAACAGCACGCTGATCGCGAAGCCGATCAGCAGCGGAATCAGCCGTTCGTTAAGCACCAACGCCAGCGAATGCACCTCGTCCGCGCGCAGCCGTGCGGCGTAGCCGATCAGCATCACGAAGACGAAGGCCGGCGCGAACACCAGCGTGAGCGGGATGTGGAAGAGCAGGCCCAGCACCATCCCGTGGCGAGGTCGAACGACGAGCAACACGGCGACGAGTACCTCGGTGCTGACCACGAGCCAGGGCAGCGCCTCTCGGATGCCCCCGGAGGTCGCGAGCGGTACCCATGGGAGGAGCACGTCAAGCCTATCCATGCCGTGCGCCGCGCAGCCCGTTAGAGGGTCGAAGAAGCCCTCGTTGAGCTTGTGCATCGCGGCTGCGAGATACGTGAAAGCGGTAATCAGATACGACGCCTGAAGCACGGCTGCGCCTGACTTCGGATCGTTCTTGCGCACGGTCAGCGCCGCTACGGACGCGGTGAGCAGCATCACCAGGGACTGGGTCAGCCAGTCTCGCATGAAGAAGTACGGCACCGCGATGGCGATGGCGGAGAGCACCCAGGGAAGCGGGGTTCGCTGCCGCACCTGCCAGACGCCCGCGACGCTAAGGAGCAGCATCCACGGGAGCTGATCCAAGGTCTGACTACTACTCAGCGTCCAGCGAGCGGCTACGGCACCAAGCCACACGATACAGAAGAACGTGTAGACGGGGTCAGCGACGGAGCGCGGGGCGGATTGTGGAGCGACGGCGGTGGACACGGGGCGCGGTTTGGGGTGGTGTGTCGGCGACTTCTTTCACCGAATGGATTGGCATGGAGCGAGTTGAACATCTGATCGTTGGCGCGGGCGTAAGCGGCCTCGCATTTGCCAACTTCGTCGACGGCGACGACTACCTGATTGTCGAAGCTGACACTGAAATCGGGGGTTACTGCAAGACGGTCAAGCGTGACGGCTTCGTCTGGGACTATTCCGGCCACTTCTTCCATTTCAAGCGCCCCGAGATGGAGCGCTACCTGCTCGACCGCATGCCGGACGACGAGGTGAAGGTGGTCGTGAAGCAGTCGGACATTGTCTTCAAGGGCAAGCGCGTCGACTTCCCTTTTCAGAAGAACATCCACCAGCTGCCTCAGGAAGACTTCATTGAGTGCCTCTACGACCTCTTCTTCAAAGAAGAGCAGTACGGCACCGACCCGCCAGAGAACTTCGAGCAGATGCTCTACCAGAAGTTCGGGCGCGGCATCGCCGAGCGCTTCCTGATTCCCTATAACGAGAAGCTCTACGCGTGCCCGATGTCGTCGCTCGACGCCGACGCGATGGGCCGATTCTTCCCCTACGCCGACGTCGAAGACATCGTGCGCAACATGAAGAGCTCGGACAACGCATCGTACAACGCGACGTTCACGTACCCGCGTGGCGGCGCAATCCGCTACGTGCAGGCGCTCAAGCATGACGTGCCGGACGAGAAGATCGCCTTCTCTGAGCGCCTCGAGTCCATCGACCTGAAGGCCAAGGTCGCCCGGACGAACAAGCGCGAGATCGCGTTCGAGTATCTGATCAGCTCGGCGCCCTTCGACCAGCTCATGCGCATGACGACGCTGCCGCACGAGCCGGCGGCGCTCAGCTACAACAAGGTGCTCGTCTTCAACCTCGGCTTCGACGGCAAGAGCTGGGACGACGTGCACTGGGTCTACTTCCCCGAGCGCGACACCTCGTTCTATCGCATCGGCTTTTACGACAACATCTTCGATACCGACCGCATGAGCCTCTACGTCGAGCTCGGCTATGCCGCCGACGCGGAGGTCAACGTCGAGGAAGCGAAGGCGCGCGTACTCGCCGACCTCGAGCGCCACGGTATCATCGACGGGCACAAGCTCGTCGCGTCGCACCACGTTGTGCTCGACCCCGCCTACGTGCACATCAACTCCGCCGGCCAAGAGCAGGTCGACAGCGGCATGGCCGCGCTGCACGCACGCGGTGTTTATTCGATCGGGCGCTACGGTGGGTGGACCTACTGCAGCATCGAAGACAACATGGTCGAAGCCCGAGACCTCGCGCGAACCCTCAATCGGGCGGCCGGCGTTGTCTGAACCGACTGACAGCACTACAGTTGATTCAATGATTCGATCACTCGCACCTGGTCTCTTGATCGCGGCACCCAACATGTCGGACCCTCGATTCGAGAAGGCCGTCGTGTTGCTTGCGGAGGCGTCGGATGACGGGGCGCTCGGCTTCGTGATCAATCGTGAAACGCCGTACACATTTGCGGACCTGAAGTCGGACATTGGCTTCGACCTCACGCCCCGCGTCGAGCGCACCTCGGTGCACTACGGCGGCCCGGTTAGCCCCGAGCGAGGGTGGGTGTTGTTCAGCGGCGAAGATGCGCTCGACAACGAGCACGTGCTCACGATTTCGCCGAACCTGCACATCGCCGCCACGCTCGAAGTGCTCGGTGACTTCGTGACAGAGCGCGTGCGCGACCCGTTTCGCCTCATGCTGGGATACGCCGGCTGGGAGCCGAAGCAGCTAGAGGAAGAGCTGCAAGCCGGCTCTTGGCTCCCGCTGGAGCTCGATCAGGAGCTCATCTTCGACGTGCCGCTCGAGGATCGCTGGTCCATCGCGTTGAAGCGGCTCGGCGTTCCGCCCGAACTCTTTATCTCGGGCGGTGGCGGCGACGCCTGAGTGGCGCGTTGTCGCGGCTCGATATCGGCGCCTGGCGCCTACTCCGCGGCGTCTTCGCCGTCGAACCACGCCATGTACTCGGGGTCCTTCAGCTTCTTGCCGCCGAGTATCCACAGGTACGCGCCGAGCCCGAGGATGAGCAGCGAGCCGATCTGACCAGGCGTCACGCCCGGCGCGACGATGTCGGCGAAGTAGCGCTTGTCGGCGCCGCCAATGTCGGTCGCGCGGAGGCCGTCGAGCAAGAAGCGGTACGGCGCGTACGCCATGATCATCACCGACGCGTACCAACCCGGTCGCAGCCCATCCTGCTTGCGCGCCCACCCGAAGAAGAGCGCGATCAGGGCGATGCAGTAGAAGAGCTCAAGGAAGCCGAGATCAAATCGTGGCGTGAATCCGGTCGCGCCGAACTCGGCGATCGCCGGCACGCTTGAGCGGAAGCCGTCGGGGAAGTTCACCGCGAGGAAGAAGTCGCTCGCTTTGCCAATGTGGTCGTGCGCGGTGAAGCAGCCGAGCCGCCCGAAGAACCAACCCACCGAGAAGCCCATCGTCATCGCGTCGAGGTACTTGAGCAGCGGGCGGTTCTTACCACCTGTGAGGTCCAAGAAGCCTGGAATGATGCGCAGTCGCTTGAAGCGGAAGAACGTGATGAACGCGATCGCGGCGCCGAGGAAGCCGCCGTACGACGAGATGCCGCTCCAGATCTTGAGTACTTCAAGCCAACTGCCGTTGTCGCAACGCCCGTTGGCGCCGCAGACGAACTGTTCGCCCGCGATGAAGCACTGAGAGACTTCGCAGGCTTCCCCGAACACGCGCTCCGGGAAGTAGGCGAAGAGGCTCACCTGGTGCGCGAAGAAGAACGAGCAGAGGATGATCCACAGCGCCAGGTCCGCTACGACGCGCGGGTGTAACCCGACGGCTTCGGCGCGCTGTTGCGCGATCCAAGAGCCGAGCAAAACACCGATGCCAACCAAGAGCCCGAAGACGTGAATCTCAATGGGGCCGATCTCGATCGGGCCGAAGTGAAAATAGGGGATCATGCGGTCTGTCGGCGGGAGAGAGGCGAAGTGTACAGGCGACCGTCGGTAGGTCCGTGGAGGACACCGGCAAGTCGAACGCTAGCGACCGATGGGGTGCCAAGCGGTCTGGAACTCGACGAAGGGGAGGATGCGGTACGGGGAGGTTAAGCGCCCTCCGTCTCGCGACATTCCCGCGGGTTGCACGTGCACGCGCTTCACCACGTCGGCGGCGGCCGCTTCGAGCTCGCGCTGCTCCTCAGCCGAAAGGTCGGCTGCGAGAACGGCGTCGATGTCTCGGTGGGTACCGATGTGCGGAAGCAGCTCGTCGCGGAGCCCGGTCAGCACGTTGACGACGCCGCCAGGGAGGTCGCTGGTGGCGAAGACCTCCGCCAGCTCGATCGCGGCCAGGGCGACGGGCGCCTCAACAACGAGCACGACGGTATTGCCAGAGACGATGGTCGCCGCCACGGCGTCGCAGATCGACACGAGGTCGTTCGCGGGCACGGCAACGACAACGCCGATCGGGCTCGGCGTGGTGAAGTTGAAGAAGGGCGCGGCCACGGGGTTAATCGCGCCGAACACCTGCGGGAACTTGTCGGCCCATCCGGCGTACCCGACGAAGGTGTCGACCGAGCGGCTCACCGCAGTGTCCGCATCCGCGGCTGAGAGTCCGGCGTCGTTCTGCAATCGCTCGCTGAACACGGCGCGTCGGCTCTCCATCATCTCCGCCATGCGGTACAGAATCTGGCCACGGTTGAACGCTGCCCGCGCTTGCCACGATGGCTGCGCCTTTCGGGCAGCGGCTACCGCGTTTCGTAGGTCTTTTCGTGACGCTTGGCTGTAGTGGGCCACGAAGCCTCCGTCGGGCTGGGACTGGGTGAGGGCGCGGCCACTCTCTGTGCGAGGGAACGCGCCGCCGATGTAGAGCTTGTAGGTCTTACGAACGCTGAGTCTGTTCATCC
This sequence comes from Bradymonadia bacterium, assembly GCA_047610025.1. Classification (GTDB taxonomy): domain Bacteria; phylum Myxococcota_A; class Bradymonadia; order REDH01; family REDH01; genus JBLFZA01. Next base: position 12,758 of record JBLFZA010000074.1, read on the forward strand.
GTTCACCTCGAGGTAAGACCGAAGGCCATGGAGGCCGCCTTCGCGGCCCATCCCAGACTCCTTGTAGCCGCCAAATGGGCTCGCCGGGTCAAAGGCGTTGAAGGTGTTTCCCCACACGACGCCCGCGCGCATCGCGCCGGCGATGTGGAAGAGCTTCGAGCCCTTGTCTGTCCAGATACCCGCGGACAACCCGTAGGGCGTGTTGTTCGCCTTCGCGATCGCCTCGTCGGGCGTGCGGAACGTCAGCACAGAGAGCACCGGGCCGAAGATCTCTTCACGAGCGATGCGATGAGACATCGAGACGTTCGTGAAGAAGGTCGGGCGGAAGAAGAAGCCCTTCTCTGGCACGTCGCAGCGTGACTCGTGGCGCACTGCGCCCTCGGCCTCACCGACGTCGCTGAGCTCACGAATCTTATCGAGCTGCATGCGCGAGTTGATGGCACCCACGTCAGTGTTCTTATCGAGTGGGTCTCCAACGCGCAGCGTCTGAATGCGCTCGAAGAGCTTCTCAACGACAACGTCGTGGATGCTCTCTTCAACGATCAGCCGGGAGCCTGCGCAGCAGACGTGGCCTTGGTTGAAGTAGATGCCGCGCACGATGCCTTCGATGGCTTGGTCGAGCGCGGCGTCAGCGAAGACGATGTTCGCGCCCTTACCGCCGAGCTCCAGAGTGAGTCGCTTGCCGGTGCCGGCGATCGAACGCTGGATGTGCTTGCCGACTGCCGTGGAGCCGGTGAACGCGACCTTGTTGACGTCTGGGTGGTCGACAATCGCCGCGCCCGTGGCCCCGTGCCCGTTGACGATGTTCACGACGCCTGGCGGCAGGCCCGCCTCTTGGAAGATCTCCGCGAGGTGCATCGCCGTCAGCGGAGTGGTCTGCGCAGGCTTGATGACGACCGTGTTGCCGGCCGCTAGCGCTGGCGCGATCTTCCAAGCCGCCATGAGCAGTGGGAAGTTCCACGGAATCACTTGCCCGGCGACGCCGAGCGAGGAGACGTCGGCGCCTGGGAACGCGTACTGCAGCTTGTCTGCCCAGCCCGCGTAGTGAAAGAAGTGCGCCGCAGCGAGTGGGATGTCGACGTCCCGCGACTCTTTGATCGGCTTGCCGCCGTCGAGTGTCTCGAGCACGGCGAGCTCTCTGGCGCGCTCCTGCATGATGCGCGCGATGCGGTAGAGGTACTTGCCTCGTTCAGCGGGCGGCATATCGCGCCAGACGTTCTCATACGCGCGGCGCGCGGCCTTTACGGCGCGGTCGACCATCGCCGCGTCGGCTTCGAAGACCTCCGCGAGCGGCTCTTCCGTCGCCGGGTTGATGGTCGTGAAGCGCTCGCCTTCTTCGACGAACTCGCCGTCGATGAAGTGCCCGTATTGCGGCTTGATGCGAACGTGGTCGGTGGACTCCGGCGCGGGCGAGTACTGCCACAGGTCGCCGAAGAGGAGCTCACGCGGGTTCGTGGGGTCGTTCATAGGGGGCCTCAGTATGCGCCGGTGATGCTAAAATCGTGTGCCGTCTGGTACGCGCCGGTGCGCTGCTTCTCGAGCTGGAAGAGCAGGTCGTTAAGCAGCGACGATGCGCCGTATCGGAACCAGTGCGAATCGAGCCACGCGTCGCCGAGCGTCTCTTTGACCATCGCGAGGTAATGCAGCGCCTGCTTGGAGTTGCGGATGCCGCCAGCGGGCTTCATGCCCACCATCTTCCCGGTCGCCAGGTAGTGGTCGCGAATGGTCTGCAGCATCACGAGCGTCACGGGCATCGTCGCCGCGGGGTTCACCTTGCCGGTGGACGTCTTGATGAAGTCAGCGCCAGCGTTGATGGCGATTTGTGAGGCGAGGCGCACGTTGTCGTACGTCTCGAGCTCGCCTGTCTCCAAGATGACTTTCAGTCGGATGTCGCCGCACGCTTCCTTGGTGGCCGCGATCTCCTCAAAGACCTCGCCATAGCGGCCGGAGAGGAATTTGCCGCGCGAGATCACCATGTCGATCTCGTCCGCGCCGGCCTCGACCGCTCGTCGCGTCTCGTCGAGCCGTGCGTCGAGGCCACCCTGGCCGCTGGGGAAGTACGTGCTGACGGCGGCGACCTTGACTGTTGTTCCCTCGAGGCACTCTTTCGCGAGGGTGATCATCGTTGGATAAACGCAGACGGCGGCGGTTGAAGGCACGTCGTCGCGCCCGAGAATCGGCTGCCGTGCTTTGAGGCACAGCGAGCGCACCTTACCGGGCGTGTCGGCGCCGGCGAGCGTAGTCAGGTCCATCATGGACACGACCATCTTCAGCCCGGCGACTTTCGCCTCCTTCTTGATGCTGCGAGTCGTGAACGACTTCGCGCGTTGGTCGGTCATGACCGCGTCGACGGTCGGGACAACGGGGGCCACGTACGGCGCATTCATAGGGATGGCTCTCGCGGGGGAAATGACGGTGCTCTCGCGGTAATACAGAGTGGCGGCCACCGGCTATCTGTTTTTGAGCGCAGAGCGCAGCGACTCGTGACAGCGATAGGCAACGCGGCGAGCAAAAGACCGACCGGAGGACGATTGACCACGCCCGGTCCCGAGCCTACGTTGCGACCGCCAACTTACTACCCACACGGAACAGACCATGACTCAGCCTCTCGTCGACCTGCTCAATGAAGCCCTCGCCTGGGAGCTTCGCGCTCAGATTCAGTACTCACACTACGCCGCCTACGTGCGCGGAATTCACCGCCTGCACCTGCAGCCGCACTTTGCAGGCGAGGCCACCGAATCGATGACGCACGCGCAGCAAGTTCGCGACGCGATCGTGAAGCTCGGCGGTGAAGCGACCCGTGTCGCCGCATCGGACCACTTCGAGCACACAACCGACTATCGCGTGATGCTCCGCGAAGCCCTCAAGACAGAGGAAAAAGCGGCAGCGACCTACCACGTCATCCTGCAGACCATCGAGGGCGACGACGAAATGCTCGACGTCATTCAGCAGATCAGCTTCGAAGAGGAACGCGCAGTTGAAGAGCTCAAGCTCCTGATCGACTAGCGTGCAGGGCTCTACCAGAGCGCTCGGCTCGACGCGCGACCGCTCTCTCTTTCGTCCGGTCGCGCACGGATTCGCCGCCAGTGCGCTTGCGGCGTTGGTGCTCTCAGGATGCACGCGTCCGGATGCCGAGGCACCGGCGGTAACGCAGTCCCCGCTACCGGTCGAAGAGGCCTCACCCGAGGTACCCGTGCGCTGTGAGTCGCTCTCCCCCGCACAGTGCGCGGAGGCGGCGATCAGAGATCTTGTACGCACCGATTCAGGGCGCGAGGCTCTCGCCGAAGAGCTCGAGTACGGCTGCGCGGGCGATG
>JBLFZA010000075.1:0-16022 GCA_047610025.1 Bradymonadia bacterium
TCGCCCGCCACATCCGCAGTGAGAGCAGCATAGGCCTCGCCGTAGCGAATCTCCGCAGACGATGTGTTTGTCAGAGAATCCACGAGCGCCACTACGGTGGACAAACAATCCTTCGGCTCCCACGGCGGGATGACATCCGCCGAAACCAGCGGGAAGTTGTACTCGTCCGACAGCACTGCGCCGTTTTCACCCGCGGCGAGATCCCCGAGCCATGAGTTCACGCCCGCGGAGTAGGCTTCGAGAATCGCGAGCGACTCTGCCGAAACCGACTCCAGCATCGCCTCTTCGATCGGCACGCCCTCCTGCGTCGTGAAAATGGTGCGGTTCGAAATATCGATATCGAGCGCTAACGCGCCCGCCAGAGTACCAATACGCCCCGTGGTGAGGCGACGGCGGAGGTCCATCTGTGCGAACCGGTCGCGCGCGTGGAAGTAGCCGAGAACAGCTGCACAGTCGGTGTCGGTCTCGCAGCTCGCGTGCAACACGCCCCATTCATCGAAGCTGACACTCGCCGCCGAGCTCAGCCCGTCGATGTTGAGCTCTGTTGGAACGGGCCCGGTTGCGTCCGCCGCCGTGTCGCTATCCGTGTCGTTGGCCGCGTCTCCGCTGCCATCCGCTTCGGCGTCCGGCTGCACGTCGTTGTCAGCGTCTTCCGCGGCGTCCTCGCCAACCGAGTCGCCCGTATCCGCGACGTCAGGGACAGTGACGTCATCAGGGAGCGACTCTCCGTCAGAGCCGCAGGCCGCCAAAAGCGATGCGAGCAGGGGAGCGAGCAGGGGCGAGCAAGTCGTCTTTCGATTCAACATGGTCCTTCCGTGATTCTCTGCGATGGGGGCGTGTCGGCGTGCGGCTCGCGACCAGACATTCTCTGGGCTACCATTTACCCGTGTTCGGCATACTTTGCCACGGCTCTGCGGGTGCGAGCGCGTCCCCTCGCTGCAGCAGCTCAACAGAGATCCCATCGGGAGAGCGGATGAAGGCCATGTAGCCGTCACGTGGCGGGCGAGAGATGATGACACCGCCCTCTTGAAACCGCTGACAGCTCGCATAGATGTCGTCGACAACGTAGGCGAGGTGCCCGAAGTTGCGGCCGTCATCGTATTCCTCAGGCTCCCAGTTGTACGTCAGCTCAACCTGCGCCTCCTCATCTCCCGGAGCGGCCAGGAAGATAAGCGTGAAGCGGCCCTTCTCGGACTCATGACGCCGAAGCTCACGCAGACCCAATAATTCGCAATAGAAGTGCAGGGATGCGTCAACGTCGGTGACGCGCACCATGGTGTGCAGATATTTCATCGTTGTTCTCTCATTAGAGGGTGTTCTTAGCTTCGCTCTTGCGTTCTGAAGCCGTGAATTGCAACGGAGAGGTACTCAACTTCTGGAGCCTCCATGCCACTGCGCCCTCTTCCACCGAACCTGCAACCGACAATCAAGCGCCGGCCCGAGTTGCTCGCGCCCGTCGGTAACCGGGCCGCGCTGGATGTCGCGATCGCAGCGGGCGCAGACGCAGTCTACTTCGGGCTCGACGACGGCTTCAACGCTCGAGCGCGCGCCACCAACATGAGCGTGGACACGCTCGGCGAGGTCACGCACACCGCGCGACGCGCCGGAGTGCGAACCTACGTGACCATGAACACCTTGGTCTTTGAGAGCGAGTTGGACGACGCGGCGCGCCTGATCGAGTGTTGCGCGCGATCAGGGATTGACGCGCTGATCGTGCAGGACCCGGCCATTTGCCTGCTCGCCCAGCAAATCGCGCCCGAACTCGAGCTACACGCGAGCACTCAGATGACGATCAGCAGCGCCGAGTCGGCGGGCTTTGCTGCCGGGATTGGCGTGACGCGCGTCGTCGTGCCCCGCGAACTCTCCGTGACTGAGATCGCCGACTTCGCCGCCAAGTGCGACCTCGAACTCGAGGTCTTCATTCACGGTGCACTCTGCATGTCGTGGAGCGGGCAGTGCCTCACAAGCGAGGCCTGGGGCGGCCGAAGCGCGAACCGTGGCCAGTGCGCCCAGTCGTGCCGCATGCCCTATGACCTCATCGTCGACGGAGAGCACCGCGACCTCGGAGACGTCCGCTACCTGCTCAGCCCCAAGGATTTGGCCGGGTACCGCGCGATACCAGCGCTGATGGAGATCGGCGTGCACACGCTGAAGGTCGAAGGCCGCCTGAAGCGCCCCGCGTACGTCTCGACCACGATTCGCGGGCTGCGCCGCTGGGTGGACGCCGTAGAAGCGGGGGAGGCGTCGAGCGAGCAGGCACAGAGCCAACTCGCGGACGACCTCGCCGCGATGAGCGTCACCTACTCCCGCGGATTTGGTGATGGGTTCCTCGCCGGCGCCGATCACCAGACGCTCGTCGATGGACGCTATCCGCGTCACCGCGGACTCCTGCTCGGCGTCGTCACGCGCGTCATCGACAACGCCGTAGAGGTCGCGGTCGAGCCGTCGGCACGCCCCGACGCGATCGGAGTTGTCGCGTCACCGCTGCCCGCACTAGGAGGCGAGTCCGACGACGCGGGCGGCGCAAGGATCTCCGCTGTCACACCCGAACCAGGCATGGGTGTTGGCTTCGACGCAGGCAAACCGGAAGACCAGAACGAGCCAGGTGGGCCCATCTTCGGCGTCGAACCTCACGACGGCGGTTTCCGACTCCGCTTCGGCAAGCCCGGCCCTGACCTCTCACGCGTCGGCTCCGGGGACCGCGTTTGGATTACCAACACCCCGGCAATTCAGAGGCTCTCCGACAAAGACATTGGCAGCCAAGTCGACGGACAAGTCCCCATTACACTCCGCGTCGCCGGTGAGCGGGGCGCGCCGATGCAGGTCAGCGCGCAGCTACGAGGCCACGTCGTCTCCGCAACTTCGGAGAGTGTTCTCGCGGAGTCGAGCGGGGCAGGCATTAACGACGACGTGCTCTCCAAGAAGCTCGCAGGCTTTGGTGGCACGGCGTTTCGCTGTGATCGACTTGACGCTCGGGCGCTCAACGCGGGCCTCCATCTCCCCGTCCGGGAGTTGAAGGTGATGCGGCGAGCGCTGGTCGAAGAGCTCGACGCGCTGCTCGCGGCGCCTCCGGCGCGGACGGTCGCCGCAGCACCGCCGCTCGACACGCTGCGCGCGTTCGAAGGCGGCGTTCTAGCGGATCACCCTGCGCAGATTATCCCGCTCTGCCGCACTCCGGAACAGCTCGACGCCGTCATCGCCGCTGGACTGCCAGAGGTCGAACTCGACTGGATGGAGTTGGTCGGGCTGGGCAAAGCGTTCACCCGCGCGAAGGCCGCCGGCTTGCGCGTTACCGTTGCGACAGTGCGCGTGCAGAAGCCCGGCGAGGAAGGGTTTGACCGGCGCATCGCCAAGCTCGAGCCCGACGGCGTCCTGGTTCGCCATTGGGGTGCCATGATGCACTTCTCCGGCCACGCCCAAGAGGCACAGCGCTACGACGTGCACGGCGATTTCTCGTTGAACGTCACCAACTCACTCACGGCCCATCACTTGCTGAAGAGTGGCCTGCAAACCGTGACGGCTGCGCACGACCTCGACGTCACACAGCTGCGCGAGATGCTCGACAACGTGCCAGCAGGGCGCGTGACCATCGTCGCGCACCACCACATCAGCACGTTCCACACCGAGCACTGCGTGTACTCGCATACGCTCAGTGAAGGCCGTGACTACCGCACATGCGGACGCCCCTGCGACCAGCACCGAGTCGCCCTGCGCGACCACCAAGGCCGCGAGCATCCCGTGATCGTCGACGTCAGCTGCCGCAATACGGTGTTCAATGCGGAGGCGCAGAGCGCGGCGAGCCTGATGCCGGAGCTGCTCGAGCGCGGCGTTCGACGCTTCCGCGTGGAATTCGTCTGGGAGTCCTTCCAGGAGACCCGCGCCGTGCTCGCCGCCTACAGCTCGATCCTCAGCGGCGAACGCGACCCGGAGCAGGCGCTCGCTGGGATCGCGGCCCACGAGCAGTTCGGTGTCACGCAAGGGACGATGCGGGTGATGCGCTTCGGCTGACCCGCGCTCGTCACCTCGAACGAGCTAGGGCACCCACGCGTCGAGCGCGTCGATCTTGGCGTCGAAGCGCTCTTCAGCGCTGAGACCGTAGTCGAACCCGAAGAGAGCTCCCTCCCAAGATCCGTACTGCGGGTTGGGCAACATGAACCAGCTGTGGCCCCATCGCTGCTCATGCTCTGCGACGAGGGTCTCACGCTCTTCCGGGGTGGTCTTGTAGCCGTCCATGAAGTCGCCGAGGTTGTCGCCGAACATCATCACAACACGGTGTGTGGCGGCTGCAGCCTCTCGGCGCGAGCGCTTGCTGGAGCCGTCACCGTACTCATTGCGCAGCATGACCGCGTCGATGCCCTCATGCATCGGAGCGCCGAGCGCGATGAGGTTCTCACGGGTGGCTTCTTCGCTCGAGACGTCACGGTTGGAGATGTAGAAGATGGTAACGCCCATCGCGTCGGCCGCGTGCAGGAAGTCTAAGGCACCCGGTACAGCAGGCGCCTCGGCGGCATCGCACCACGCACCCCAGCTCTCCGAGCCGAAGTTCTCTTCTTCGCTTATCGTCCACGCCTGGTAGGGCGAGTTGTCCATGACGGTCTCGTCCAGGTCGAGAACGATCGCCGGCGGCAGCGACGCGTCCGCTGTCTCCTGCTCGACCATGGCTGTCCAGCTGGGGTCGTTGATCGCCTGCTCTAGCTGGAGCATCGCGAGCTGAAACGCCTGCGTCGCGACCCGATCATACTCGACGGAGCGCTGTGTCCAGAGCACGGCGTGCATGTTCACATCGGCGATTCTCGCAGTGGTGGTCGTCGCGACGACCGCCTCGGTCGCGGTCGCGGTTGCGGTCACAGCGGCACTGGATTCGGCGGGAGCCTGAGCACCACCGCACGCGGCGAGAGCAGGAATCAGAGCGAGAGAGGCGAGAGTACGCATGACGATACTGGGGTAGAGAGGGGGGATGCAGTCCAGTTAGAACTGGGCCAGCCGTCCGGTCAACCCGTGATGGCGTGCCGCGTGCGATCGATCCCGCGCGCGGCGCACTTTCGCATCCGGCGCGCGTGCACTAGAATTGGGGCGTCTTGTCCCGCTCACGCATCCCACTCCTATGCGTCACACCTTTTTCTGGCTGCTCACGGTTTCCCTCGTGGCCTGCGGCTCCCCCGAAGAATCGTCCGAAGATGACGCGCGCTTCGTCACTGACGGTGCGAGCCGCGACCTCGCAGAGTTCGACGCTGGCGTCGACGTGACACCAGACGGTGAAGGCTTCGACCCCGACCTCTGCCTAGACAACCAGTCCTTCTTCGAAGAGCGCATGTGGCCCGAGGTGCTCTCTCCTGTCTGCGGCGCGTGTCATACGCCGCAGGGCGCCGGCCGCATCTCCGACATGGTGTTCGTGTCTTCCGCGGTGCCGACGTACCTCGAAGACAATGCGGCGATCGTGGACGAGATTAGCCGACTAGAGCGTGACGGCGTTTCCGTCCTGCTGCTCAAGCCCAGCAACGCCATCGACCACGGTGGCGGGGCGATCCTCACGACAGACAGCGCCCGCTACGCGCTCTTGGAAGAGTTCATTGCGCGGCGGGACGAGCCTGTCATCTGCGATGAGGTCGGGCCAGAGGTTGTTGGCAACGGGCTCGTGCTGCTCAACCACCAAGAGACCTACCGCGCGGCGACTCTCCATCTCGCGGGTCGGCTCCCGTCCGACGGCGAGTTGAACGACATCGCTGCGGGTGGGGAACAACGCCTGCGCGTCAACCTGCGCGTTTTGATGCAAGAAGACGGGTTCTATGAACGGCTCCGGGAGATCTACGCCGATGAGCTGCTCACCGACCGATTCCGCCCGGGACAGCGAGCGGTACAGCTCCTCGACAACGACGATTTCCCGAACCGGTTTTGGTACGACGACGAGTCCCTTGAAGCCGACCGCAACGCGTACCGAAACGAAGCGAATGAAGCGATCGCGATCGCGCCACTAGAGCTCATCCTCTCGGTCGTGCGCGGCGGGCGCCCATTTACGGAGATTCTGACCGCGGACTACATGATGGTCAACGGCTACTCCGCCCGAAGCCTCGGCCTCATCGATGTGTTCCCCGCACCAAACCTTCGGGATCCCACCCTCGACATCTTCAGGGAGATGCAAGTTCCCGGCGTTCCGCACGCGGGCGTGCTCACAACGCCCGTCATGCTGGCCCGCTTCCCGTCCACGGACACCAACCGAAACCGTCACCGTGCGCGGATCTTCTTCGACCGCTTCTTGGCCACCGACATCCTAGCGCTTGCGGAGCAACCGATCTCACCGAACGCGTCAGACTACCACAACCCAACGCTCAACGACCCGCAGTGCACGGTGTGCCACACCATCATGGATCCCGTCGCTGGGGCGTTCCAAAACTGGGACAACGACGGCGACCGAGAAGTGCCCGACGATGGCTGGTTCCCCGACCTCGCCCCCCCCGGGTTTGGGGATCAACTCCTGCCCGGCGCGCAGCGAGAATCAGCGTTGAGGTGGTTGGCGACACAGACGGCAGCCGATGCACGCTTCGCGATCGCGACCACTCACACAATTTATGAAGCCCTCACCGGTCAGTCAATACTGCGTATCGACCCCAACGCCGCCGACCCGGAAGCGCAGCGAACCGCGGTGGAGGATCAACGCGAATTCATCGACGCCGTCGCCACGCGCTTTGAAGAAGAGAACTTCAACGTTCGCGTCATCTTTGAGGACATCGTCATGTCACCATGGTTCCGCGCCATCGCAGCCGACGACGCCCGCCCTTCAGATGCGATCTGGGCGGGCCGGTTCCGCCTGCGCTCACCGGAACGTCTAAATCGAGTGGTTGAGTCTACGCTCGGCTACCCGTGGCGGAGCAGCGCAAACGCGACCGACTGGCTCACCACACGATACCTCCTGCTCTACGGTGGCATCGACTCCGATGCCGTAACGGAGCGCCTGACACAGCCGAGCGGGCTGATGCTCGCGGTCGCCGATCGTCTCGCCTACAACGCCGCGTGCCGTTCTGTCGCACGCGACTTCGTGTTGCCTCCCGAAGAGCGTCTCTTGTTTCCGGAGGTGGAGCCCACCTTCGTGCCCGAGACGCCGGATGGCTTCGCCGTTGAGGCAGCCGTCGAGGCGATAGAAGACAACATTCGCCACCTGCACCGCCATCTCCTCGATGAAGAGGTCAGTGACGAAGAGCTCGCAGCGACCTACGCGCTCTTTGAGGATGTGTGGCGAGACGGCCAAGCCGGGCTCGCGTCGGGCGAACTCGTCGAATCACTCGCGTTCTCGTGCCAAGCGAACAGCGACTTCTGGACGGGCGACTCCTACGGCGACGACGCCATCTCGCGAGACGAAAACTACGCGATCCGAGCCTGGATGGCCGTCGTGACCTACCTGCTTGGCGACTCGAGGTTCTTGTATGAATAAGCGCACACGTTGGAGCCGTCGCCAATTCCTCCGCGCTGCCGGCACTGCTGGCCTCGCTGTCAGCGCAGTCGCCCCGGCTCGGCCGGCGATGGCAGGCAACACGCACCCCGGGCCGTTTTGGGTGACCATTCAAGCGAACGGTGGGTGGGATCCTACACTCCTGTGTGACCCTAAGGGCAGCAGCACAAACCCGGACATCGAGTCGGTTAACCGCTATGACCGCGGAGACATTCAGACGGTCGGCGCGTTCTCCTTCGCGCCTGTCGCCGGCCACAACGACTTCTTCACGCGCTTTCGTGATGAACTCGTGGTGTTCAACGGCATCGACATGGGGACAAACAGCCATGACACCGGCCAGCGCCACACCTGGAGCGGGACAATGGAGGCGGACATGCCGTCGTTCGCCGCAGCGGTCGCGGGCACAGCGCCGTCCCCCCCGCCAATGGCCTTCCTCACAAACGGTGGCTACGACCGGGCCGCGGACTTGATCCCGCTCACACGCGTGTCCAACGTCGACATCATCAACGAGCTCGCCCACCCCGCGCGACTGACTGCGACGGATCCGGCATCGGAGGTGCTGCCTCGGAGCGTACAGGACCGCATCGCAATGGCGCGGCTTGAGCGTCTGGAGCGACAATCACGTGCCACAGAGTTGCCCAGGCACCAGCGGGCGGTCAGCACTCTCTACGCGACGCGTTCGGCAGGCAGCGAGCTAGACCAACTCACCGAGTTCTTGCCGGGAACGTTGGACGAGAGTTCGAACCCTCTGCTCCGTCAGGCTCAGGTCGCGTGCGCATCATTCCGCGCAGGGCTCTCCGTGTCTGCCAACCTTGTCGTCGGCGGATTCGATACGCACGGCAATCATGACGACAGCCACACGCCGCGCATGCAGATGGTTCTAGAAGGCGTCGCCTTCCTCATGGACGAGGCGGAGCGGCAAGGCATCGCTGACCAAGTGTTTGTGATCGTTGGTTCGGATTTCGCGCGGACGCCTTGGTACAATAGTGACAACGGCAAGGACCACTGGACGGTCACGAGCATGATGGCGATGGGCCCAGGCATCACCGGCGGCCGGGTCATCGGCATGACGGGTGAGACCCAAGAGCCGATCGCTATGGACCCCCTCTCCCTTCAAGCCAATCCGCAAGGCGTCATCTTAACGCCAGGCTCGATTCACGCTGCCTTGCGCCGAAAGGCCGGCATCGAGGCACACCCTTCGCTCGCGCGCTACGACGTCGAAGACCTCCTCGACTTGACGCTCTAGGCGCGAGAGACCCGCCCCGGATCGCGAAATCGCGGAAACCGAGGGGACACTGTCGCTGAGGCGCTACTGCGAGGCGTACTGACGCATTGTGATAGGCCCCGCCCCACCGGTATATCATGGCCGTCCGTAGGCTTGTCTGGTTCCGAAACGACCTTCGCACGCATGACCATGCGCCTCTACTTAGAGCGGCGCAGGCTGACGCGGCACTCGCGGTGTACGTGTTCGACGCCCGGCACGATCAAACAACGGCATCCGGAGCCGAAGTGGCAGGCGCACGGCGTCGCCAGTTCGTCGCCGAGTGTGCCGAGTCACTCCGAGATGATCTGAGAGACCTCGGCTCTGACTTGGTCCTTCGCCGGGGCTCTCCGGCCGAACAGGTCGCAGTGGTCGCAAACGAATGGGGGGCCTCGGAGGTGCATGTTCACGGAGACGTGACCCCGTATGAGCGCGACGACGAACGCGACGCCGCGGAGAGACTCGAACGGCACGGCATAACGCTGGTTCGACACGAGGGAGGAACCCTCATCGACCCTGAACGACTCGGCTTCGAGGGCCGACTCCCGCGGGTGTTTTCCAAGTTCCGACGGATCGCCGAGAAGCGACCTTGTTTTGGCGACGCGCTGCCTGCACCGCGCTGGCTGCCTCCTGCAGGAGCCCGCCCAGCTGACGACTCTGCGTGGACGAACTACGCGCATGCGCGCGATGAAACGCCGGTGTTTCGCGGCGGCGAGCGAGCCGGCGAGAAGCATCTCGCGACGTGGATGTGGGACCTTGACGCGCTCAAGACCTACAAAGAAACTCGAAATGGGATGCTGCGACCCGCGGATTCGTCGCGGCTATCTCCTTGGCTCGCGCTAGGCTGCTTGTCACCGCGCCGGGTTCACGCTGAGATCAAGCGCTATGAACTCGAACGCGTCGCGAATCAGAGTACGTATTGGTTGGTGTTCGAGTTGCTGTGGCGCGACTACTTTCGCCTGCTCGCCGCAGAGACTGGAGCCGACCTGTTTCAGCGGGATGGCGTCGCTCAACGCTCGCTGCAGTGGTCACAGGACGGCGACACCTATGACGCATGGAAGGAGGGCCGAACGGGGATTCCACTGGTCGACGCCGCCATGCGCGAGCTCGCGCTGACGGGATTCATGAGCAACCGCGCTCGGCAGAATGTCGCATCGTTCTTCTCGAAGACGCTTCAGCTCGATTGGCGATGGGGCGCCGAGTGGTTCGAGCACTCCCTCATCGATTACGACCCGGCAAACAACTGGGGCAACTGGCAGTACGTCGCCGGCGTTGGCACCGACCCGCGTGACCGCCTCTTCAACGTTGTGGGTCAGAGCGAACGCTATGACCCGGACGCCGAGTTCATTGCGCGTTGGGTTCCTGAGCTGAGCGGGCTGCCTGCGCAAGAGCGCCACGCACCCTGGCGCTCGAGGAGCCCCCCCGCTGGCTACCCCAGCCCGATTATCGACCTCGACCAATTCTGGCGTGAACAGCGAGACGGCCGATGATGCAGCGTCCCCTTGTTATGGTGCTGGGTGACCAACTTGTTTGGCCCCATCCGTTGATCGACGACGGATGTGTTGTCGTGATGGCGGAGGTTTTGGGCGAGGTCACTCGCTACCCAAACCACGTGCAGCGCGTCGCGCTATTCTTATCGGCTATGCGCCACTATCGAGCCCGGCTCGAGGAGCACGAGGTAGACGTGGACTACCGAGAGCTGTGCAGCGATGGCCCACGCTCGCTAGCGGACGCTCTGCGGCAGGCAATCGTCACGCATAAACCCTCATGCGTACGCCTTATCGAGCCTGGTCGTTGGGACCTCAAGCTCGAACTGGAAGCGGTCTGCTCCGACCAAGCGACGGCGCTCGAGTGGGTGGAGCATCCCGGCTTCTTCCTGAAGCGTGCCGATTTCGACGAGTGGGCCACTGGAAGAAAGCGATTTCTCCTCGAGGACTTCTACCGCAACATGCGCAAGCGCTTCGATGTACTGATGCGCGACGGCAAACCCGTCGGTGGCGCATGGAACTTCGACAAAGAGAACCGGCGCTCGTTCGGAAAATCGGGACCACAAGAGCTACGGCAGCCCGCGCGTTTCCCGCCCGACCAAACGACCCAAGAGGTCTTCTCAGACCTACGGCGGCACGGGCTAGAGTTGGCCGGTGACGACGAGGCGTTCGATTGGCCAGTTACAGCCGAACATGCGCGTGAGGCGCTGGATGACTTCATCGCCTATCGCCTGTGCAGCTTTGGCGACTATCAGGACGCGGTCTGGGAGGGCGAAACGTGGCTCTTCCACAGTCGCCTCTCCGCTGCGATCAACCTCGGTCTTCTCGACCCCCGTGACGTCGTCAGTGCCGCAGTGGACGCGTATGACGCTGGCCAAGCCCCGATCAACGCCGTCGAAGGATTCGTTCGACAAATCCTTGGCTGGCGAGAGTACGTGCGCGGCCTGTACTGGGCAGGGATGCCCGAAATGCTCGACGCAAACGGGCTGGAGGCGGACGAGCCCTTGCCGCCACTCTACTGGACCGGGGACACGGAGATGCGCTGCCTGGCCGATGTGGTTCGCCAGCTGCTCGCGACGGGGTACGCGCACCATATTCAACGGCTCATGGTCGCAGGGCTCTTCGCTCAACTGCTCGGCGCGAAGCCTCGTGAAGTGCACGATTGGTTCATGGCGTACTACGTCGACAGCGTCGAGTGGGTGACGCTGCCGAACGTTGTGGGGATGTCGCAGTATGCCGACCAAGGGAAGCTCGGCAGCAAGCCATACATCGCGAGCGGGAAGTACATTGATCGGCAAACAAACTACTGCGCAAACTGTCGCTTCGACCCAGCAAAGTCTGTCGGCGAAGACGCATGCCCGTTCACGACGCTCTACTGGGACTTTCTCGCACGCCACGAGTCGCGCTTCGCATCGCACCCGCGCATGGCACTTCAGGTGAAGAACCTCGCTCGCAAGAGCGCAGATGATGTGCGCGCGATACGCGTCAAAGCCACCCTGCTTCGCGAACAGGCACGGACCGGCTCTCTCTAGCGACTCAGATTCCAGGCGCTCTGACTGCAGTCGAACTTCCGACCTGCGACCTAGGGCCTGGTCAGTTGGGCGAACTGCGGTCGGTTAACTGAAGCAGCCGAACCTTCAGCGCCTCGATGCAGTACTCCAGCCGAGCCACAGCGCTCAGCTCCTCCAACATCTGCTGCTGCTGATCCGACGCGCCCAGCAGAAGACTTGGCAGCGCGTCGCTCATCAGCAGCGAGTCGACCTGGCTGTCTATGAGCACTGACAACGGGTTGAGCGCGTTGTCTCCCGACGAGATCAAGGCGCGAATCAACTTACGCACCTCTTCCGCCAGCCCGGCTTCCCTTGGGTCTCCAGAGACCGACGGCACCCAGCGTGCTCGAACGACACGGTAACGGGATGTGGTGTCGAGCTCTTCCTCGATCTCAGCTCTGCCAACAGCGGCGAGCCAGATATTGTAGCGGCCGTCCGGCAGGCGTTCGTACTTCGAGATTTCCCCCACGCCCGCAATTCGGCGAATGGCTGGCTTGCCCTCTTCCAGCGGCGCTGTCTCTCTGTCGGGCGTGCCTACCGCGATTAGCCCATCTCCCTCGAGCGCGTCCTCCGTCATATCCACGTAGCGGCGCTCAAAAATGTGCAAAGGCGTCACTACCCCCGGGAAGAGAAACACTCCAGTGAGCGGAAACAGGGGAAGCCGTTCCAGGATTTCGCGTGAGCGTTTCATCGAGCAGACGTCTTAGAAAAAGCGGAGAACGTTACTTCAATGCTAGGGTACCGTTCGTCGGTTCGCTGGACGAGTGGAACAGGGCAGAAGCCTATCGGCCCCCGCCGCGCGAGTAGCTGATGCGGGGTCTTGGAGTTGCAACTGCGACCGCAGCCGCTATAGCTGCGGCTGGCGAACCTTGAGTGGCGATTGCGGTGGCAGAAGCGAGAAAGAACAATCCGGCGGCAACCCGCCAAGCAATCCTCGACGCGGCGACCACCTTGTTCGCTGAGCGCGGCGTCGGGCGCACATCATTGGCGCACATCGCAAAGCTCGCAGGCGTCACGAAGAGCCTTATTCACCACCACTTTGGGTCGAAGTCAGAGCTCTGGGCAGCCGTGCGCGAGCTGGGAATGCGTGAGTACTTCGAAGCCCAGCAGAAGATTCTGCAGTCGCGACCAGCAGACGGGCAGCTCTTCGCGGACTCGATCGACACCTACTTTCGCTTCCTACAGGAGCGGCCGCAGCTCGTGCGCTTGATGGCGTGGATGGCTGTCGATCCCGAGTGCGACAAGGCGCTTCAGGCCGAGAAGGTCCTCAGGCTCGGCATCGAGCGAATCGACTCAGCCAAAAAGCAGGGTCTCGTGAGAGACGAGATTGATGCGATGAGCGCCATCTTGAGCTTTCTGGGGACAATTGAACGCTGGTTTGTTCAGCGAGAGATGTTTCACGGCCAGCTGAGCGAAGAGGAAGCCAAACAGCTCGACGAACGCTTCGTTCAGACGCTGAAGCATATTTATCTGCACGGCTTAGCGGCGCCCGAGTCGCCCTAGCGCAAGAGCAACAGTCAAGGGGAACGGACGTGATCGCTTCTTACACAATTACGCCATTGACCGGTCGGCCAATCTGCCTATTCTCGACCGGTCGGCCAATTTATGCCCCGGAGACCCTATGAACACCCGCCTGCTGCGGCGACTCGCGACTCCTCTACTCCTACTTGGCGCCACCCTGCTCCTTGTACCGCTCACCAGCGAACACAAGGCATTCGCCGAACAGGTATCCGACACACCGCTCACGCGCGTCGTCGTCGCGGTGGTGGACCACGCACCTAGCCAGCACACCCACACCTTCTACGGCGTCACCACAGCGGCCGAGCAGACGCGAATCGCGTTCCCGATGCCTGGCCGTATGGTCGCCAGAGCCGTCGACGTAGGCGACCGCGTGTTCGAAGGGCAAGTCGTGGCCCAGCTTGATGACCAACCCCTCCGAAACCAAGAGCAAGCCGCTAGAGCGCAGCTGAATCAGTTCGACGCCGAGCTGGAGCAGCTCGACAGAGAGTCCGCACGCGCCGACCGATTGCTCGCAGCCAACGCGGGCACCGCGCAGGGCGCAGAGCAGGTGCGCGCGAGAAGGGACGCGGTCCTCGCCGCGCGAGCAGGGGCGACGGCGAGCCGGCGTGAAGCCCGTCGACAGCGAGGCGAGACATCTCTCAACGCTCCGCACGATGGCGTCGTCGTGGCGGTCCTTGCCGAGCCCGGGGAGGTCGTCGCGGCGGGCGCGCCCGTACTCGTGATCGCGAACCCCAACGCCATCGAAGTCGCGATCGAGGTTCCAGAAGCTGTGCACGCGGCGCTTGTCGATGGTCAACCGGCATCGATCGAGCTCCCGTTCTCGGGCGGCCCAGCGGCGCCCGGCCACATCGACCAGCTGGGCAGCGTCACGCTAGGCGTCGGCCGCCTCTTCCCTGTGGTGGTCGCTCTCGATGGCCCCGGGCGGAGCGCCGGCGCTGCAGCTGAGGTTCAACTCAGCGTGCCGAGGCCTCCTGGTCTCTCCGTTCCCATGTCTGCGATCGTCAACCCATCGGGCGACTCGCCAGGCGTCTGGCGTTTGATCGACAATCGGGCCGTATGGAGCCCAGTCGCGCTGCTCGGCGCCTCGGACGGACTGCTCCGCGTCTCGGGAGATCTTAACGCGGGCGATCGCGTCATCACGCTGGGACACAGCAGCCTCTATGACGGCGAAGTGGTGGAGGCTGCTGAATGAACATCGCCAAGATCCTGGTCTCCCGCTATCGACTGACGATCACCGCAGCGCTCCTCTTCGCGCTCGTCGGTGCGGCATCGTGGTTCACGATGCCGCAGCAGGAAGATCCGACCATGCCGTACCGAGCGGCCTCGATCGTGATTCCCTATCCAGGGGCAGACGCCGAGACCGTCGAAGCGCGTATCATCGATCCGCTGGAGCAGCGGCTCGCACAGGTCCAAGAAATCGACATCATCCGAGCGACGGCGCGCGCCAACGTTGCGGTCATCGTGGTGCAACTTCGCGAAGACGTTCTCGAGGGCGTCGACCGAGCATGGGACGACGTAGAACGCAAACTCCAGCTGGCAGAGGTCGACTTCCCCGACGCCGCCCAACCCGCCCAATTTGATCGAGACATGTTCGATCAGGAATCCATCGTGCTCGCAGTGGGTGGAAACAACGACCTGCTCCACTCACGTGATGACGCGATAGAGCTGGAGCGCAGGCTACTGCGACTCGACACCGTGAGCCGCATTGTGCGCTCCGGCGACCCCGGCGAGCAACTCACCGTCACGCTGCACCCGTCGACCACCCGTCGCCTAGGCATCGATGCGAGGGTGCTCGCCGACATCCTCGCTCGACGAAACTCAGCCATCCCGGGCGGCACCATCGCGTCTGGCGGCCGCACCATCACGCTGCGACCGGGAGCCGAGTTCGAGAGCGTCGAGCAGCTGCGAGATACGCCTATCTCGCTCGCGTCCGGAGCGGCTGTGCAGCTGCGAGACATCGCCGACGTCGAACTGACGGTGCAACAGCCCGTGCAGCAGATCGCTCGCCGCGATGGAGAAGCGGTCGTCATGCTCGGCATCGTCCCCCGTCAACGCATTAACGTCATGGCCTTTGGTGAAGACGTAGAGCAGCTGGTCGCCACGTTTCGGGAGGAGAGCCGCGGAACCACCGTCGAGTTCGTCGCGTTTCAACCCGCGCGGGTGAAGGACCGAATCGAGAGCTTGGGGCGGTCTCTCCTCTCCGGAGTTCTGATCGTCGCGCTTGTCGTCATCGTCTTGATGGGGCCAAGGCTCGGCGTGACCGTCGCATCGGTGGTGCCACTCGTCGCCATGGTCTCGCTAGCGTTGTATGCGCTCGGAGGCGGAGTACTGCAACAGATGTCCATCGCCGCGCTTGTGCTCGCGCTCGGTCTGCTCGTCGACAACGCCATCGTCGTCGCTGAGAACATACAGTTCCGAATCGATGGAGGTGCCGAGCGCTGGCAAGCCGCCGAAGATGCCGTCCGCGAGCTCGCCCTCCCCTTGGGTGCAGCTACAGGGACGACACTCGCCGCCTTCGTGCCCATGCTGCTGTCAGAAGGCGCTACGGGCGACTTCACGCGCGCGCTCCCCATCGTGATTATGGTGACGCTGTCCGTCAGCTACGTGTTCGCGATCACCTTCACGCCCGCGGTGTCGGCGATTGTGCTCCGACCACGGCAGCGCGGCGCCGGCCCCCTCGACAAGTTCTTTCGGCAGCTTTCACGACCCAGCGTCCGCACTCCGTGGATCGTGCTCCTCGTGATCGCCGGACTTCTCGC
>JBLFZA010000076.1:0-16007 GCA_047610025.1 Bradymonadia bacterium
CATCATCAACTCCGGCACGATCACCGAACCGAGGCCAAAGGCGAGCACGATGCCGACACCGAGGGGAATCAGGAAGCCCCAATGAATCGTAAGGAAGGCTTCGAAGAATACGTGACGTTTCTCGGCCTTAAATCCCGAGAAAGCCCATGCAAAGAGGGGAGGTATCCAGTTGATATTGAGGCTTTTTATCGCCTCCAAGAAGGACACATAAATCCCGGTTATCAGCGCCAGTGTGCCTCCACTGACTCCCGGAATCACGTCGGCAAAGCCCATGGCCATGCCTTTCATCACCAGTATCGCGCGGTTCACTCAAGCTCCTCTGCTTCGATTCGTTCAATCTCTTCGGTCGTCTCTGCCCACTGGTCCATCGTGCGCTCTAGAGTGGCACGCGTGCCTTCTAGCGCTCGCCCGGCGCTCGCAATCTCATCAGGCGTCGCCGTATCGTAGAAGGTCGGTTCCGCTAACGATGTCTCCAGCCGGGTCACGTCAGCCTCTAGCGTTTCGATATCGGCTTCGAGGGTGGCTGCGCGCTTCGGCAAGTCTCCGAGCAGGAGCTTGAGTTGGGCGCGCCTGTCGGCTTCTGCACGTCGTTGGTCCTTCCTCGAGTGGCTCGTTTGAGCCGCAGCCTCTTCTGGAGGGCGCTCTAAAAGCTGTGCAGCAGCAACACGTTCCGCGTGCTTCTCGTGGTAGTACTCGAAGTCGCCGTCGTAGTTGATCGCGCGCTGATCTTCGATGTGCACGACCTGCGTCGCGATCTCATTGATAAAGTGGCGATCGTGCGACACCACCATCAGCGTGCCTTCGAACGCGTCGAGTGCCTCTAGCAGCACGTCGCGGCTGTCCATGTCGAGGTGGTTGGTGGGCTCGTCGAGCAGCAAAAAGTTGGTGGGATGCAGCAACAACTTGGCCAACGCGAGACGGTTCCGTTCGCCTCCGCTGAGGATAGAGATCTTCTTTTGCACGTCGTCCCCGGTGAACAGGAACGAGCCCAGAATCGACCGACAGCGAGGCACTTCGTCAACCGGGGCACAGGCCTCCATCTCCGCGAGCACCGTGCGCGAGTGGTCGAGCAGCTCCACCTGATGCTGTCCGAAGTACGACATCATCACGTTGTGGCCTAACTCCACGCTACCCGAACTAGGCACGAGTTCATCGGCGATGAGCCGCAAGAGCGTCGACTTACCAGCACCATTTGGCCCGACGATTGCGACCCGAGACCCGCGTTCGACGACCACATCGAGGTCTTGGTAAACAATATGATCACCGAAGCGGCAGCCTAACGCCTTCGCCTCCACCACGATGCGCCCGGAGCGGGGCCCTTCTGCGAATGAGAAGCCCCTCACCACCTTCTTGCCCGCGAGCGTCTCGATTCGGTCAATCTTTTGCAGGCGCTTCGCGCGACTCTGCGCCTGTTTAGCCTTGGTCGCCTTCGCTCTGAAGCGTTCGACAAAGCGCTCGAGTTCCTTAATCTCGCGATCCTGTCGCGTCTTCATCTTCTCAAGTTGCTCGGCACGCTCCGCCCACGCGTTCACGTAGTCGTCGTAGTTGCCGTCCTGTACGTAGATCCCCTGCGGCTCGATGGCGGCAATCTGGTTCACGAGCCGGTTCAAGAAGTACCGATCGTGAGAGATCACCACCACCGTTCCTTCGTAGTGGGCCAGGAAGCCTTCGAGCCACTCCACACTCGGGACATCAAGGTGGTTGGTTGGCTCATCCATGAGCAAGAAGTCTGGACGCTGAAGCAGCAGCTTTGACAGCACCAAGCGCACTCGCCAGCCGCCTGAGAGCTCCGTCGCGGGCCGTTCAAGCTCGTGTGTCTTGAACCCCATCCCCAACAAGATGGACTGGCCGTCCGAGCGGAAACGGTAACCACCAGCACGCTCGAAGGCGTCCGTCACGTGAGCGAGCTCTTCGCCGAGCGCAGCCGCCTGAGGCCCGCGCGCCGCACTGGCGCTCTCTGTAAGAGCGTCCATGCGGCGCTCAAGCTCCATCAGGTCGGGGCGACCCTCGAGGACGAACTCGATGAGAGGCGCGTCACCGATGTGACCAACATCCTGTGCGAGAAGCCCTAGAGAAGTCCCCTTCGCGCGATGGATGGCGCCTTCATCGGCCGCCATCTCACCGCTGAGCATACGGAAGAGCGTCGTCTTGCCTGCTCCGTTAGGGCCGACGAGACCAACCCGTTTGCCGGGTGGCAGAGTCCAGTTCACGCCGGAGAAGAGGGTACGGCCTCCGAAGTGCTTGGCGACGTTGTCGAGTCGAATCATAAGGTGCTCAGGGGTCCGCGCGCTGGTAACTGGGCAGCGTTCAAGGCACAATAGCGACCATGATCCTCTTCACACGAAGAATAACGTACCCGACTACCATCGTACGGCTCTTTGCCTGCCTACTGGGCGCGGTGACGTTCCTGACGCTGTCGTCAGGAGCGTGGGCGTTCTCGCCCATCACCGTGCTCGCGATCGATGGTCAGGACGATGAAGGAGAGGGTGTTAGTCCGTCTCTCTACAACACTGTGCGAACTCAAGTGGCGCTGCACCCCGACTTTTCGCTCAGTGACGTCCCTCCGCAGGCGCTGCAGGATCTCTTGCTCGCAGCCGGTTGTTCGACTTTAGATGACGCATGCGCATCTGACCTCGCGTCGCTCCTGGGATCACGCTGGGTCCTATGGGGGTTTGCGGACGCCGCAGGAGTCACACTCCACCTGCGCGACTTGACCGGGGAGGAGCCGCAGCGATCAACCCGCCTCGATCACGTGCCGACCACCGCGCGTGAGGAAGTGCTGCTGGCCCGGCGCCTCCTGTGGGGAGACATCGGAGTGCTGGCTGTCTCCTCGAGCCCACCGGGCGCCCAGGTCTTCATCGACGGTAGGCTCGTGGGAACAACACCTCTACGCCTGCAGAGCCAAGCACCGGGACTCGTCACTCTAAGGCTCGTCTCCCCCACCCACGCCATCTTCGAGCGGGTTGTGGAGATCGATATCAACGAGTCAATCGTGGCCGCCACGCTCGCTCCGATGGTCGCGGCCGCGCCGCCGCGCGACCGAACAATAACTGCTCCTGCCGCGTACCTAACGGCGTCTACCGCCTTGCTCGTTGCTGGCATCAGCACGGCAATCAGCGTCACTCGAACGCAGAACCGCTTCGACGACGTGATGGGCAACCCCTCATTGGACCGTGGGCGCGCGGGGACGCTGGAGACTCGCGGAAACCGACGCGCAACAGCCTCCAACGCGCTCATCCCGCTAGGGAGCATTGGAACGATTGGCAGCACGGTTTGGCTGCTACTGCGCCGCGATCAGCGCGGTCACGACGACGTGATGACAGACAGCGGGGCGTGGTCGAGATACCACGGAACCGCGCTCCAATCGGGCACGTCGAACGAAAGCAGGGTGGCCGAGTAGCCCGCAGCGATTCGTCCGAATCGGCCATCGACGCCTAACACTTCTGCAGGGACGCGAGTGACGCCTCGCAGCGCCTCCGCTGGGGTTAGCTTGTGCAGCGAGCACGACAAGCTAACGGCGAGCTGCAAGCTCAGGCCGTGCGCGCTTCCCGGATTGAAGTCCGTTGAGACGGCGATGCGGACCCCCGCGTCTGCCAGAGCGCGCGCCGGGGCCCTCTCCGGAAGATCGAGAAAGACTGTCACGGTGGGGAGTAGCACTGCCGCGACATCAGCGGCAGCCATTGCCGCGATGTCGGACTCGTCGATGTGCTCAAGGTGATCGGCGCTCTTCGCGGCGAGCTCGCAGGCAAGCGCGGTTGCACCCGTCCTGGCGAGCTCTTCGGCGTGAACGCGAAGCGGTAACCCCGCCGCGGACGCCGCCTCTAGGAGGCGCCGCGACTCCGCTATGGTAAACGCGCCACGGTCACAGAAGACGTCGAACTGGTCAGCGAGGTTCTCTGCGACAATCGCAGGCAAAAGTTCGTCGCAGACCATCGACACGTAGGCGTCGCGGTCTGCGGCTGACTCTGCCGGCACCGTATGGCCGGCCAAGCATGTAGACACCACGTGGACAGGACTCACTCGCCCGGCTTCACGAATGAGCCTCAAGTGCCGCAGCTCTTGCGCCAGGGACAGCGCGTAGCCCGTCTTCACCTCGACAACCGCCACACCCTGCGCCCAGAAGAGTTCCAAGCGATGCAGGAGAGTGTCCAACAGTACAGCATCCGTGGCGGCGCGACTGGACGTCACGGAAGACATGATGCCGCCTCCCGCCTCCAGGATCTCGGCGTACGATGTGCCGGCGTTGCGTCGAGCAAAGTCTTCGTGGCGGGTGCCTCCAAAAATCGCGTGGGTGTGACACTCAAGCCACGCGGGCATCAGCACCCGAAGATGCCGACGGGGTCGCGGTGCGGTGCTCGGAAGCTCCGACAGCGGACCCACCCAGCGAATGTCGTTGTCCACCGCCCAAACAGCACCGTGCTCGACAAGACCTACCCCGTCGTCCGAGAAGGTCAGGACCTGGTCCGCGCTAACTGACCAGGACGTCACTGAGCGTCAACGAACGTGAAGTTCAGGCTGACACTGGAGATGCCGTTGCCGTTCGTCGCGGGGGAGTACTGTAGGTCCTCAAGTGCGCCGCGAACACACCGCTCCAGAGAGTCATTTCGGAGGTCTGAGTGGCGCTGTGTCGCGTCGGCGACGTCGCCATCGCTGTCGATGGAGAGTTCAAAGAGCATCGTGCCCACTCGGGTAAACTGATCGGCGCCCATTCGGCTTGCGTAGCAGCCGTTGATGGTCGGCATTTGGGCATCTACGACGGCGCGAACGCTCTCACGGTCACTGGCCTCCAAGCCGTTCGCTGTCGCATTTCGAAGTTCCACCTGAGCGGTTCGGGTCACGTTGTTGGGGTTCGCCAACACCGTACGTACGCTGCGGTCTGCGCTCACTACGTGAACAACATCCGCGCCACCCAAGTACAACTCCTCAGAACCATCACCATCGAGGTCCGCGGAGAATGCGCTGAAAATGGGGCCGGCAACAGCGATGGTCCCCATCATGGCCTCGCCAGACAACACCTCGGTTATCGCGTCACCGACGCGGAGGGTGACCTCTTCTGTACCGAGCGTGACCGTTCGTTCGCCAGCCGCAGCCGACGCCACGTTGCGAGTGCTGACCCCCCCTCGGTTTTCCACTTCGGGGACAGGACCATCGTTCTCCTCAGGCCCGTCGTACTCGATGTCGAACATCAGGTGGTTCCCGTTGGACAAGGCACACGCGACCTCGGCTTTGCGATCTGAATCAAAGTCGTCGGAATAACAGTTCTCGATGTTGAATCCGCGGCTCGACCACTCGAAGTAGGGCTGCCCGTCGTAGCTCCAGACGCGCATGCTGTTGCCGCTGCGGCAGAATATCTCCACGCTATTGTCATCAATGAAGTCGCCAACAAAGTACTGCTCACAGCCCTCCGCGACTCCCCAAAGAGGATCTCCGTTCGACTCGATAACGAAGGATGGAGAACCGGCGCCAACGTACTCATCGACGCGATCTCCGTCGATATCCTCCACCCAAAGCATAGGCTGACTGACGCCATCGCGCGTCGCTTGCTCGTGATGAAATGCGCGGTACAGCGTGGCGTTCGCATCGATGAACACCACACCTCGATCGGAGCCAGCAATCAGAAGCGGCTGCTCTGGTGTGCCGACATCTTTCAGGTAGGTGATGTGACCGTCCGCGGCGAATGCTGACGTGGAGATCGAGAGCGCGGCGACCGCGCTGAGGGAAGCGACTACGCTTCGAAGCTGCTTTGACATGTTGTTTTCACGGGGTTGGGGGTCAACCATCAGGCGAGGAGGGCTTTAGAAGACCGAGCAGAGCGCGTCAAACGCGGCGCCACACGTCCTGCCTACAGTGCTTCCTGCGGGGTCGTCATGCGCCATCTCGGTTCGACGGCCGCACCGGCGACCGCACCGTGTAGACGGCGGCCCCGCGCACTTTGTTCCCTCGAAGCTGGTAATCTCAAGGCGGACGCCTCCGCGCCGCTATCAAATAGCGCGCTCGCTCGGCGTGGCGAGCTTGTGCTAAAGCGAGCCCATGATCTCGGACCCACGCGTCACAACCGAAGCGTTGCGCTTAACCGCTGCCAATATGCGCGATGCGGTGCTTGCCTTCGCAGAGACGTCAACCAGCGATGACGTCATGCGGTGGTGGCAAGGTGCGAAGGCGGGGTTCGAACAGTTCGAAACCGACGATGCGCCTCTCTCCGAACTTCGGGAGTGGGTACAGTTGGCGCTCGATGCCCTCGCCAAGGCATTCACGAGCACAGACAATGACGCATTCGCCGGGCTGGAGCGGCAGTTGGTGAACCTTGCGAGCCGGGCATCAGAACTTTTGGTTTCCTTGCAGTCAGACTCGGACGCGATGAATACGGCAGATGCGGCAGTGCAGGCAACGGCGCAGTGGCTCAGCGACACGCTCGTCAGAAGCCTTATGGGGGAGCCATGAATATCGATGGCCTTCGCGAACAACTCGGCGCAGGCGCAAGAGTCGAGCAGTACATCAGCACCAGGACACTATACTCTCGGGATTGCTGGCCATTTCTGAACCTGCACGCGCGCGCCGGGGCGCCGGGACGGTGGCTTCCGGACGCCGTGGTCTTCCCCGAGACTGAGTCCGATGTGAGCGTGTGTGTCGAGTGGGCCCGAGAACATCGGGTGCCCATCGTCCCCTATGGCGGAGGGTCGGGGGTTGCGGGCGCTGCGGTGCCAACCTCTGGCGGCATCATCGTGGATTTGAAACGCCTCGATTCACTCGAACTCTCGCTCGCAGATACTGGACTCGCGTGGGTCGGTGCGGGCTGGCTTGGAGCACGCCTCGAGCAAGCCTTGAACAACCGAGGTCTCTCGCTAGGCCACTTTCCTTCGAGCCTCGGTTGCAGCACCGTGGGGGGGTATGTGGCAACGCGCTCGGCCGGGCAACTCAGCACTCGGCACGGGAAGATCGAGGACCTCGTCGTCGGGCTAAGGGTCTTGCTGCCAAGCGGCCAGATCAAAGAGACCTTCGCTGACGAACAGGACAGCGCCGGACTCTGGCTTGGCTCGGAGGGATGCTTGGGCATCATCTTGTCGGTACTACTCCGCGTGGAATCTCGTCCAACGTTCGTTCGTGCACGCGGGTTCGCCGCCCGCTCCGTCGAAGAGGGGCTCGACGCCATGCGGGAAGTCCTGCACCAAGGGCATCGCCCCGCGGCGATGCGACTGTACGACGAGTTCGACACCCTCATCTCCGGCGCCAGGAAAGCGGGCCGTGGGCAACAGAAGCGCCCACCACACTGGCTGGCGGATGTGCTCGCCGTAGACAAAGCTGCGGCACGATCCCTCGCGCTTCGAGCCGCCACAGCGATGCTCTCACGAGTACCCGCGGGGTCACTCCTGCTCAATCGAGCGGCTGACCGGGCGTACGACTCCTGCCTCTTGATAGCGTCTGTGGAAGAAGCCTCCGAGGACGTCGCTGAGGCGTCTTCTATCGACGTGTTCTCCACGCTAACGGACCGCCTCCAAGATCTCGGCACTGCACCTGGAGATTACTGGTACGCGCACCGATACGCCGTATCGTACAAGCTCAGCCCGCTGATGGAAGCGGGCCTCTTCGTCGACACGATGGAGGTCGCAACCTCCTGGACCAATCTAAACACCCTCTACAAAGCGGTGAAAACTGCCGTCGCACCACTGGCCTTTATTATGGCTCACTTCAGCCACGCGTACTCCGGCGGCTGCAGTATCTACTTTACGTTTGCAGGCTTCGCGCGCGACGACGACGACGCACTCGCTCAGTACGAACGCGTCTGGAGTGCCGCTCAAGATGGCGTGTTGCGTGGCGGCGGTTCACTGACCCACCACCACGGCGTTGGGATTATGAAAGCGTCTCGTCTGAACGACGACCACAACGGCGCGGCTCCCTTTTTTGATCGCATCAAGGCTCAGCTGGACCCTGATTCGCTGATGAATCCCGGCAAACTTTGGCACACCCCCAAGGCGTTCCCATGACGGCGCGAGCAAGATACGCGACGGCACTGCGACGCAGCAGGCTGGTGATTGAGGAGTACCATCCGGAGACGTTGGTCGCGCTCGCAGAGGTGCTCGCTGAGCGCGCACCGACCATCGTAATCGGCGCCGGCAGAGATGGCAGCGCCCGCCCCGACGCCCCGAGTGCGATCGTACATACCGACGCGCTTCCCAAGCGAATCACACTAGACGCTCACTCCGGCTTGGCTCAGGTCTCCGCGTGGTCAACGTGGGCTGAGCTTGAGCGTGAGGTCAGCGGAGCAGGCTGGACAATCTCTCACCTCCAGGACGCCGACCCAGACGCGTCCGTTGGTGGGACTCTCGCCCGTGCTGCGCTCTTGCCTGCGCTGTGGATGTCGCAAACGAGCGCCGCCGCGTGCGTCGGTGCCGAGGCGCTCAGCGGAACCGGCGAGCGCTACAGCTACCCAGACGCGCCACGAACGTCGAGCGGGCCCGATTGGCGAACCCTATGGTTCGGCAGCGAGGGCCGCGGCGGCGCGCTGACTCGGATCAGCATCGAGCTCGCACGAGCAATGCCAATCACCGCGCACAGGATTGCCGCACGGCGCATTTCCTCCCGCCGCCTGCGCCTACTTCTGGAACCCTTTCTGAACATCGCGCAGTTGGCGCCTGCATCCGCCGACGCCTGGCGCGTCCGTGTCCGCGGAGACAGTCACAGGGCTTCGCTGGCGCGCCAGCACCTAAGCGCAGCTGGGTTCGCGCAGGTCCCGGCTGAAGCGGCGGTCTGGCCGGAGAAGGCACTTCTGGTGGCCGCACCGTGGTCTCACACCAACGCGCTGCGTGCGCTAGACCTCCCGCCCGGGGCGCGCTGGCAGAGTTGGGCTAGTGGCCCAACTCATGTGCTCTGGCTACTCACCGCTGACCGCGCGGGGGCGTCAGATTTCGTTGACGTCGCCCAACGACTGATGGCGACCCCCGGTTCATCGCTCGTGCGAGTTACTTTCCGTGGTCTATTAAGGCCGGTGCGAACAACCGCATGGCTTCCCAGAGACGTTTGCCGAGGGAGAGAAGCATGAGCCTGTACTCCGACGAGCAGGTGCGGGCGCTGGAGTTCTGCACGTACTGCCCACGCCTTTGCCACTTCGCATGCCCTTCAGCGCATGGGGATGGTTCCGAAGCCAGCACCGCTTGGGGGCTGATGAGCCTCGCAAACCACGTGCGAAAGGGAGAACTGGCGCCGGACGCCCACCTCGCCGCGCAGCTTTATCACTGCACGGCCTGTGGTCGTTGCACGGAGTTCTGCGTCCATGGCAACGACGTGCCGAGCCTGATCCGCCTCGCGCGCGGCGCCGCAGCCGATGCGTGTGGCGTCCCAGAGCCAATTAGACGAACGATCGACGACCTCTGTCCAACGCCTGCAGCGAGCTCAGCTCCGGAGCCTCACGGCGTCGTTCTCGCTCTTGGGTGCGAGACCCTGGCAGCACTCTCACCTAATGCGTTAGACGCCTTACAGCGACTGTTAACCCAGCTGCTCGAGGCAGACGTGACGCTCGCGAGTGCGCTCCAGGTGAGCTGCTGCGGCGATATCGCGACGCGCGGCGGCGACGCGACCCGCGCGGAGAGCGCTCGGCACACAAGCCGCCACGCCCTCATGAATGCCGGGCTGGTTCTGTCGGATTGCGGAGGCTTCTCGAAAATCTGCGACGGCGAGGTCGTCAGTCTCTATGACGAGCTGGCACGCCACGCGGAGTCGCTTCGCCGCTTATCCTCCGCGCTACCGCGACGAAACATGGTGCTGCATGGCGCGTGTCACGCACGGCGTACGCTCGCGTCTGAAGCCGCCGAGCGCACAATCCTCGATGCGATCGGCGTGGATGTCATCGACCTACCTGCTATCGACAACAACCCGGATTGTTGCGGTGCCGAAGCGATGTATCGAGCGACGACAAAGGACGGAGCCAAGCGCGCCGCAATGGCCTTGGACGTGCCGCACGGCGCAGCCTTGATTTCAAGCAGCGTCCGTTGCGCAGCCCACCTCGCCGAGGCACGAGACGAACCCGTCACCTCGTTGGTTCATTTGGTGCTCACTCGCTGTGGTGAGTTGGTGTGATCGCGCTAGTCGCGAACCCCGCGGCGGCATCCGGCCGTGTCGGCAAGCGCTGGGACACGTTCATCAACAGTGTTCGGCGCCACTATCCTGACGTCGTGGTTCACCGCACGACCGCGCACGACGGTGCACGGTCGCTAGGGAGACTCGCTGTCGAGCAAGGCGCGACTACTATCTTGTCACTCGGCGGAGATGGCACACACAGCCAAGTCGTCGCGGGGTTGATGGCGACCAACCCGCAACCCGGGGCGCTCTCGTTCGGCCCTCTACCCGCTGGGACCGGGAGCGACTTCTGTCGGAACTACGACTGCGTCGGAACGGTGGACGCGACGCTCGCCCATCACCACACGGGCGCCACGGCGCTCGACGTAGCTGCGCTCTCGTACACGCTGGACGGCGAGGTGAAGCACACTCACTTCCTGAACATCTGTTCGGCGGGCATCGGAGGCTTGATCGACTCACACGTCTCCCGGGCGCCCACGTGGATAAACGGTCGCTTGAAGTACTTTGGTGCGCTGCTCCTAGGGACCGCACAATACGAGACAGCCACCGTGGAGGTCGTCGTTGATGGCGAGACGAAGGGCGAATTCCCCATCCACGCCGTCTGCATTTGCAACGGGCGATGGTTTGCTGGCGGGATGCAGATCGCGCCCAACGCACGGGTGGACGACGGAAGACTCGAGGTCATCGTGCTGCCGCCAGTTTCGGTGCTTCGCGCATTAAGGCTCGCGCCGGCTGCATACGGAGGACGAATCCTTGAAGCTCCCGACGTCCTTCACTGGCCAGCGACACGCGTTCAGATCATCCCAGTAGGTCAGCATCCGGCCTACATGGATGTTGACGGCGAAGCCTTAGGCGTTGCGCCTTGCGAGGCAACGATTACACCGCAGGCGCTGACTCTTCTCGGGACCATCAAGGAATGACAGACAAGCGGTCGACGCACATCGCTCGAGCCCGGACGCTGGCCGCGGCCTCCCTCACCGGCGTGCTGGTGTTCCTCTCGTTCCCGCACTGGAACTTAGTGCCGCTGGCCTATGTTGCGTTCGTACCGCTTTGGTTCGCGACAGAGCGCGCGTCCCCGCGAGCGGCCTTCTTCGCCGGTTGGTGGGCAGGCATCATCACGCATCTAGGCGGTTTTCACTGGATTGTTGGGCTTCTGCAGATCTTCGGCAACCTGCCGTGGGCGATCTCGGCGTTTGGGCTGCTGCTCCTCGCCACAGCGCAGGGCCTCGCGTTCGGGCTCGCGACCGGTTCAGCGCGCTGGGTAAGTTCTCGTGATGAACGCTGGGCACCTCTCGTGTACCCGGCCGCTCTGGTGCTCTTCGAGGCGATTCTGCCCATGATCTTTCCCTGGCGCGTCGGACACAGTCAGTGGTTGTTTCACGCGATGGGACAGGCCGCGGCGCTCGGCGGCGTCGGGCTGATCAGCGCAACAATCGGCGGGGTGAACTTCGCCGTATTGCTGGGGCTGCGTTCACTCATACAGCGCAACGCGGATGTTGACGTGAGCCTGCCGAACGCTCACCTTCGCGCGGCGTTTTTTTGGCCGATGTTGTGGGTCGCCTTGCTGATTTACGGCGTGTTCTCGATCCGCGCGGTGGACGCGCGAATCGCCGACGCCCGGACCCTGAGGATCGGTATCGTCGAGGCGAACATAGGCGTCGATATTAAGGCCTTCAATCCGGCCATGGCGGACAACTTGCTCACGCATCAACGGATGTCCGTCGAACTCGCCGAAGCTGGCGCTGAACTCATCGTCTGGCCGGAGACTGCGTATCAAGCCATCGAACCAACACCCAGACAGCGCGAGCGCTACGTGTTCACTTCGGCCGAAGTTGATACGCTCGAGCAGGCACGAGTACTCGCTCGCACAAATTGGATGTTGCGAAGAGACGTGACGTGGATCCCGCCGAGCGACACGGTCCCGCCCGCGGAAGCCACAACGGACGTGGAGAACAGCACACGCACCGCAGATGTCGTGGTCGCTCAGCGAGGATTCCGCGTTCCCCTGCTGACCGGCGTGATTCAGTGGAGCCACCTGCCTCCCGAGGAGCGTGTCGGCTCGCCGCTTCCTAGAATCGCCGGCTCTGGGTTGGACGTGCACAACTCGGCCATTCTCCTGTCAGAAGACGGGCAAGTGCTGGGCACGTACGACAAGAACCTACGCATGCCATTCAGCGAGCAACTGCCGCTCGGCCAAGAACTCTACCGGTGGTTTGGCCTGAACCTGTACGCGATGCTCCCCGGCGCGGGTCATTTCCACCGCGGGGTGCCGGGAGAGGGGTTGGTGCTCTCGCACCCGGATGGCGATGTCAGAATCGGCGTATCTATCTGTTATGAGGGGATCATCCCGGAACTCTTTCGCATCGCGCACAGAAACTCGCCAGACATCCTGATCAACATCACGAACGACGCGTGGTTCGGGAAGACGTCGGAGCCCTACCTGCATCTTGCGTTGGCGACGTTCCGCTCCATCGAGCAGCGCGTGATGCTCGTGCGGTCGACGAACACCGGCGTATCGGCGTTCGTTGATCCCGTCGGCCGAGTGGTCGCTCAGACGTCGGTCGACGACGCGGAGACACTGATCTACGACGTCCCCCTGATGCGATCGACCGCGACTCCGTTCATGGTCCTCGGCGACTGGCCGGCAATGCTGAGCGCGCTGCTACTTGCGCTCTCTGGACCGTTGTCGCTCAGACGCTCACGCGCTCGCTAACGTCTCGAAAGGGCGGGAGTCGAGCAGCGGTTCCTCCAGAGAGGTCGTCTGGAACCGCAACCCAAGCGCTCACTCAGCGAGGTCGCAGCTTCGCCACAAGACGCAGCGGTAGGCCACGTACTGGGACAGCGTGAATGACTTCGACAGCAAACGAGTCACCGATTTTCTCCCGGAGGAGCGCTTCGTCAAACTCGTGAAGATGCCAGTGGTCCTCCATGTTCTCGACTGACTCGTAGCCTTCCTTGTCCGCTTGCAGGATGAAGCGGCCGATCGGACCGGTCCGAAACACGACTTGTTTGAGGCGGTTGATAACGGCCTCGTTCGGCACGGATACGACCGCAACACCATTGTGGGTGAGCACACGACGCATCTCGGCGATGACTTTTTCGGGATTCAGGACGTGCTCCAAGACCTCGGAGCAATAGACCCGATCGAAACTTTGGTCTTCGTAGGGGAGTGCTTCTGCATCGCCCTTGATAATCGTCGCGCGGCGGCCGAGACGCTTTCGAGCTTTCTCGATGATGTAGTCAGAGATGTCGACGCCATGCAACTCGGCGTCGCTGATGCGCTCGAGGATGTTACCTGCGCCACAGCCGACTTCGAGGACCTTGCTTCCCGGCCGTACCTGCAGCTCTTCTAAGATCTTATCGACACGTCTGCGCTCGATCAGCCTGACAATCGGGCTTGGATGGTTGTGGTAGTCATCGGGATCAAACTCCCGAATCATGGCCTCGTTCCATTCTTCGAAGTTCTCGGTGGTGACGTCGTTGGCCATCGGAGCCGCTCTTAATCTTAGGGTGCGAAGGTGCGCGGAGTATTGGGGTGACGGAGGGGTGTCAAGCGCGAGGCCGCTCATTTCTTGACCCGCGCCGTGCTTGACCTATCGTCAGTGCTCGTGATTCTAGTGCCGTTAATCTTCTCTGCGTGTTGGAGCTCCCAGATGGTCGTTCGTGGCCGCACGACAGTTGTCGGTCTTGCTTTCGCCTCTCTCGTGGGAGGGTGCGCCAGCCAGTCTTCGTACGTGACGCAACAACAGCATCAAGACGTCATTGAACGTCTTGAGGACGTTGAGCGTTCTAGTGGACGTCTGCGCGTCCGCCTCGATGATACCGAGGAAAAGCTGTACCTGCTTGAGGACCGCGTCGAATCTGCTCGCATCGCCGCGGCCCGCGTGCCGAACTCAATGTTCGACCAGCGGCGAGCCCAGTACCGGCAAGCTCCTCGGGTCGGCAGCGATACGCCGACAACTTCGTCTCAACGGTCTTATAGCTCTCCTGTGACCTCTTCCGGGCCTCCTCCGCGGATCGAGATGGACCCCTTAGCGGCTCCACAAGACCTGCCTGTGTTCTCGATGGAACCAGACGCTCCCGAAGTCGTTATCGATATGGCGGTGTACGCCGAGCGCTTCAACGACGAGCCAACGTTGTCGACGGATACGGCGACAACGTCTCGCCAGGCACCACCACCGGTGAATGTTGGCTCGCATCGCTTGTCGACACCACGCGCGGAGACCACCGTCGCCGCCGCTGATCGCAATAACCGCGTCGTGCTGCCGACGGCTGGCAACGACGACAACGCGAGAACACCCCGACAAGTGTACGACGCCGCCTTGGAGCAGTTCAACAACGCCGACTACCAGGGCGCGCTCATCTCGCTCTCGCAGTACGTCGAAATGGGCGCTAGCCCAGACTATCTCGACAACGCCTACTTTTGGATAGGAGAGAGCCACTACGGCCTCGGGCAATACAATCGGGCGCTCGCGAGCTTTCAGCGAGTGGTCAGTGATTTCCCGAACGGCAACAAGGTTCCGGACTCCCTACTGAAGATCGCGCTCACGCATGAGCGCATGAGCCAACAGGGCGAAGCACGGGAAACGCTTCGTATGTTGGTCGACACTTACCCCACCACCAACGCAGCGGAGCGGGCGGCTGAACGCCTCCGCGCCCTGCAGTAATCGCCATTGAGCGTCTTATTTATGAACATGAAACAAGCACTGCTGGCGGCCGCGTTGATGTTGGCGGTAAGTCCCTCGCTCGCCCGCGCGCAGACCGTCGAGATCGGAAGCGAGCGCATCACCTCGAGCAGTTCTACGGTGCATGTCGCCATCTCCGGTGACACGCTCTTTGGACTCGCTCAGCGATTCCTCAGCGATCCGCTCGCGTGGCCGATTTTGTGGTCCTACAACCCGCAAATCACCAACCCGCACTGGATCTACCCCGGCGACATCATCTTCACCGGTGCTCCAGACGAGGAGCAAGAAGTTCAGTTCGAGATCGGCGGCACGATGTACCCACTCGCTGGGTTCTACATGTCCCAAGAGCTCAATGGGCTCGGCACCGTGCGCTTCGCCAATACCGCGCGCGAGCTACTCTCCGAAGGGGACACGATGTACCTTGAGATTGGCGACCGCGAGAACGCACGCGTCGGCGATAGATACGCCGTCAATCGCGTGCTTCACCGCGTCTACGATCGAGACGATGAGTTGGTCGCTGTGCAGTACCTCGTAACAGGCACGATTGAGATCACTGCGCTCCACGAAGAAACCGAACTTGTATCCGCCGAGCTTCTGCAAATCTGGAACACCGTCGAGCGCGGTGACGTGCTCTTCGTGAGCACGATCCAGTCGCGGCAAATCACGCCGCGACCTGCGTCTGTCGACCTAGAAGCGCGCATCATGTCGCACCTTGAGACGACGCGTTTCATGCATGAGCACGACTACATCTTCATCAACGCGGGACTCGATGATGGCGTTGAGATCGGGAACCGATTCATCGTGTGGCGAAGAAGCGACGAAAGCGCAGAGGCCGCAGCTTCTCGAACCAGACGCATCAGCTACGAAGAAGACGTCCTCCCATTTCTACCGTGGGAAGTCGTGGGTGAGGCTCTCGTGATTGAGGCAACCTCCGAGTACACGACAGCCGTCGTCATTGACGGAGCCAACCGAGAACTCGAAGACAACATGCGTGTCACCCTGCAACGCGGGTTCTAGGACTACGAGTGAAGTGCCGAACGCCACCGCGATTTCGCTGTGGCGTTCTTCGTTTTTGCGGGGCAACTCTCCTCGCCGCATGCATGGGCAAAGAGTCCCCGCCAGCGCACGATGGCGATCCGCCGGAACCCAGTATTGAGAGGGCGCAATTGAGCGGAAGCGGGCAGGGCGCTCCCGGAGACCCTCCTCCTCCTCCGTCGACCGACCGACTCTCTGTATCGATTGTTGAGGGAG
>JBLFZA010000077.1:0-15946 GCA_047610025.1 Bradymonadia bacterium
GACGTGACGCGAAGCACCTTTGGAGCGATCCCTTGGGAAACTCAACCAGGGCAACCGCTCCCGCTCGATTGTGAGTGGGTACCCGGAGCCGCGGTCGATCGCGCGACGGAGACGATCGGAACAGAAGAGCGACCGGCTCGCTTGGACTTCCCGATGCAATACGACACCGAACAGAGTTGGCCCGTTGTCGTGGTGCTGCATGGGTTTGGTGCCACCGGAGAGGTGCAGGCGCAGTACTTCGGGTTGAACGCGCTCATCGACGAGCTCGGTTATCTGCTCGTCGTGCCCGACGGCACCGCGAACTCTCGAGGAGCTCAATTCTGGAACGCGACCGAAGCGTGTTGCGGCTTCGGCTCCGGCGTCGACGATCTGGGCTACCTCACGGGCCTCGTCAACGAGGTGGTCGCCGAGCATGGCGGAGAGGCCACGAAGGTGTACTTCATTGGCCACTCCAATGGCGGATTCATGAGCCATCGTATCGCGTGCGACCGGCCCGACATCATTACGGGGCTCATCAACCTCGCTGGCGCAGGAACCAACAACGAGCAGGACTGTCAGCCCACCGAGGCGGTCGGAATCGTGAACATCCACGGAACGGATGATGCCACCATCGAGTTTGATGGACGCAGCGGCGACTTTGGATTCCCGAGCGCAGGAGCCCTTACGGAGCGCTGGGCTAACTTGAATGGCTGTGCAGGCGAGCTTGGGGCCGCCGCCGCGTTCGACTACGAGCCAACGATCGACGGCGATGAGACAGACCGACAGGACATAGACGGATGCCCAATCGACGGTCCAGTGTCGCTCTGGACAGTGAACGGAGGGAGCCACATCCCCGCGTTCGACAGCGTCGTGCTGATACGAGACGCTCTGGCGCTTCTCGGACTCAGCGCCGAGTAGTGTGAGGAGGCCAGCAAGGCCGAACTCCTGCGCGACCTGCCGCTAGAGCGCGGCCTCTCGGGCGTCCTCAGATCGGCGCTCTGCGGCCGGAACGAAGGCCAGCCAGAGTAGGCCGGCGACGACCATCACGCCAGAGCAGCCAACCATGGCTTGCGGCAGAGTCGCCCAGCCGCGCTCCAAGATGAAGCCGACACTGGTGATCATGAGAGCGTTCACCGTGCTCAAGATCACCCACTCGGTCGCAAAGACCCGCCCGCGGACTTCGTCCTCCGCGCGGGTCTGCAGCATGACGCTCGAGAGCACCCAATTCGCGCCCGATAGCGCATGAGCAAGGACGACCGGTACGATCACCCAGAAAGATGAAATGAGCATCGACGCCGAGCCATAGATGAGCCCGCTGGTGACAACGAAAAAGCCGAGCGCGACGGGCCACCTGCGCTGCTCTGGTAACAGCAGTCGCGCCACGATTGGTCCAACACCCGTGCCCACCCCTCGAAAACCGAGCAGAATGCCGACACCGAGTGCGGTGTTTTCTGGAGTGAGTCGCTCGCCGATCTGCGTCAGCATGAACACCAGCCCAGATCCACCGACTGCCCAGCACGCCTTCGCGAGGGCGATTCGGCCCACGTCACCGCGCCTGACCATGTAACGCCACCCGCCGATGATGTCGCGGGCCGCAACGCCGATGAGGCTGCCTTCGCGCGTGCGTTTCGCGGGGGATGGGAAGCGTATGGTGCTCAGCATCGCGGCTGAGACGATGTAGCTAGCGGCGTCGATGATGAAGACGGCGTCCGTCCCGAGGAACGCGCTCGCGACTCCGCCGAGCCCGGCGCCGACGGCGAGAAGCGTGGACCACGTAACGGACATCAACGCCGCAGCGTTCAAAAGGTCGTCTTTGGCGACGATGTTCGGCAGAGACGCAGATCGCGCCGGGCGAAAGACCGAGCTGATCCCGACCTGAAGAAAGGTCAGCAGATAGATGAGAGGGATCCACTCCTCGGAGCGAACGAAGAGAAAGCCCAAGACCACGAGCGCGCGCAGCAGGTCGGATGCGATCATCAGCCGGCGCCGATCGACCCTGTCCGCGATCACTCCAGCGATCGGCGAGCAGACGGCGTAGCCCAGCATTTTCATCGCGAAGACGAGGGCGACGGCGAGCGGCGAGTCGCTGAGCCGTTGTACGAGCGCGATGATCGCGATCGTGTTGAACCAGTCGCCGAAGAGCGAGACGATGTCCGCGAACCACAGTCGGCGGAAAGTTCGGTTGTTTCGAACGAGCTCGAGCATCGAGAGGTACCCTGCGCTGCAAAGGCGCATTAAGGATGGCAAGCCCCCCTACGCGAAGGACCGTGTGCAGAACAACGTCGACTTGATCCTATTCGGTGCAACCGGGTTCACCGGCCGGCAGACCGCGGACTACATCGCTTCGCATACCGCGCCCGGCGAGCTCCGCTGGGCCGTCGCGGGCCGCAACGCCGCCAAGCTCAAAATCGTCGCCGACAAGGCGCGAGCGGCGGGGCACGACGTTGAGGAGATCGTCGCCAACAGCGACGACTCCGCCACGATCGACGCGATGGTCGAGCGCGGTCGGGTGATCGTCACCACGGCTGGACCTTTCGCGAAGTACGGCGAACCGGTGATTGCGGCCTGCGCGAGATTAGGGCGCGACTACCTCGACATCACCGGCGAGACGCCTTGGGCTCGCCGCATGATCGACCGATACGGTGCGCAGGCGGCCGAGAGCGGTGCGCGCGTGGTGCCTTTCTGCGGATTCGACTCCGTGCCCTCGGACCTTGGCGCCTGGCTGGCGGTTCGCGCGCTGCAAGAGGCGGGTGAAGAGCCCGCGCTCGTTCAGTGCCTGTTCTCCGCGAAAGGCGGGTTCAACGGGGGGACCTTGGCGTCGGCGTTTCATATCGCCGAGCACGAGAAGCCGCGAGATCTCGCGCACCCCTTCCTGCTCGACCCGGACCCGGATAAGCGAAAGCCGCTCTGGAGTGAGCACCGGGATCCACTCAAGCCGTGGCGGGTGGATGCCCTGGAGCGATGGGCGGGGCCCTTCTTCATGGCCCCCATTAACTCGCGTGTTGTACGGCGGAGTGAGGCGTTGTTTGCGGGGTACGGCGAAGGCTACGGCGAGGCGTTCGCGTACCGCGAAGGCATGCTCGCGTCCCGCGGACTCGGTCAGGTGGCCGCGTGGTCCTTGGCCGGTGCGCAGGCTGGGTTCGCGGCTGCCCTCAGCACCCCCGGAGTAAGCTCCGTGGTTCGCAAGCTCGGGCCGAAACCAGGCGAAGGCCCGAGTGATGCGACGATGGACGGGGGGTTCTTCCGTGCGAAAGTCGTTGCGAAATCAGCCTCTGGCGTAACCGCGATTGGTGAGGTGAGTGGCTCCGGCGACCCGGGTAATCGCGTGACCGTCCGTATCCTCTGCGAGGCCGCGCTCGCGCTCTTGTTCAATCGTGACGAGCTGCCCGAGCGCTCGGGGTTCCTCACGCCGGCGACCGCGTTCGAAGACGTGCTTGTCGAGCGCCTGCGCGCAGCTGGAATGACGCTGGTGGTCAGCGTCGCGTGAACCCGTCGTTCACAGGCGGCCGCCTTGGCCGCCTCGCATCTCGAGTCGTCGCGCTCACTGCGCTGTCCGCGTTGGCCGGTTGCAGCGCTGAGTCGGCCGGTGCGGCCGCTGCCTCGACATGGCGTGACGATGTCTCCGTGCCGCTCGCAGACGCGGAGGACGGCGAGGGTGACGCCGACTCGAACGACGACGACGACGCCGAGCTAGAAGATGCCTCCGCAGACAACGACGCGGACACGACCGACACAGACGTCACGGAAGTCACGACCGACACAGACGTCACGGACTCACTCCCACTCGGGCTTCCGAACTATGGCGCTCGACTCGAGGCCAATGAGCGGTGGGCGTTTCGGCTGCGCTCGGAGCGCGCAACCCGCGTGGAACTCTGGCTCTTTGAGGATGCGTTTGGGGCAGAGGCAAGCCAAGTCGCTACTCTTGTTCGTGACGCCGACGACGACTGGTCGGCGACCGTCGACGTGGGTCAAGCGGCCTTCTACGGCTACCGGATTTGGGGACCAAACTGGCAGTACGACGAGGCGTGGAGGCCCGGCAGCGAGCTTGGGTTTGCCGCGGACGGGAATGAGGACGGTGATCGCTTTAATCCAAACAAGCTTTTGCTCGACCCGTACGCGCTAGAAGTCAGCCACGACCCCGTGAATCCTAGTTGGCAAGACCACAGGGCCTATCGCTCAGGAGAGCGTCGTGCTGAGGATACGCAGATGTTTGCGCCCAAAGGCGTGCTCTTAGCGCTGGAAGGTGACGCGTCTGTGGGGCCCGCGCGCGCTCTGCGCGATGACGTCGTGTATGAAGTGCACGTGCGAGGGCTGACGATGGCTGACCCCGCCGTGCCCGAGCCGTTGCGCGGCACTTATGCCGGCGCGGCGCTGAGGGCCCCCTATCTCGCGGAGTTGGGCGTCACCGCGATCGAACTCCTGCCCCTGCACGAGA
This sequence comes from Bradymonadia bacterium, assembly GCA_047610025.1. Classification (GTDB taxonomy): domain Bacteria; phylum Myxococcota_A; class Bradymonadia; order REDH01; family REDH01; genus JBLFZA01. The sequence continues at coordinate 4,415 of JBLFZA010000077.1, forward strand.
CGCAGAACGAGCAAAACGACATCGAAGAAGGCACCGGCGGGGACAACTACTGGGGCTACGCATCGCTCTCGTTCTTTGCGCCGGAGCGTCGCTATGCGGCTGACCAAACACCAGGCGGGCCGACCCGTGAGTTCCGAGAGATGGTCGCCACGTTTCACGAGCACGACATGAAGGTCTTCGTCGACGTGGTCTACAACCACACAGGGGAGGGCGGTGCTTGGGGAGACGACGGCGAGAACGCGTCGCTGCTCTCGTGGCGAGGGGTCGACAACGCCGCCTGGTACCAAACCGTCGATGGCGTGGGTTATCAAAACAACAACGGCGTCGGGCCCAACCTGCGCTTCACATCGCCCATCGTTCAGGACGCCGTCGTAGATTCGCTGCGCTACTGGCACGAGGCGCTCGGCGTGGATGGGTTCCGCTTTGATCTTGCCTCGGTGCTGGGCAATCAGTGCGACGAAGCCTGCTTCCAGTTCGAGGCGAACGGGTTGCTTACGCGCATCGCAGACGAGCTCGCCAGGGGAGAAGACGGCGAAGTCGGCGAAGGCGCGGACCTCATCGCCGAACCTTGGGGCATCGGCTCTGGCACGTACCAGCTCGGCTCCTACCCTGCGGGCTGGGCGGAGTGGAACGATCGCTTCCGCATCGCCGTGCGCCAAGGCGTCAACACTCCCGAGGCGGTGACCCCAGCCGAGCTCGCGATGCGCATTCACGGCTCCAGCGATCGCTTTCGGGACGACGGCCGCGGACCCGACGCCGGCGTTAGCTATGTGGTGTCGCACGACGGGTTCACGCTGGCCGATCTCTTCGCCTGTGCTGAGCGAGACAACACTCAAGCCTGGCCCTTTGGCGCGTCAGACGGCGGCTCCGAGGTGAACCACAACAGCGACTGGGATGGCGACGCCTCGCTCCAGCGCCAGGCTGCTCGCACTGCGTTCGCGATCATGGCGATGTCCTCCGGCGTACCGATGTTGACCGGGGGCGATGAGCTACTGCGCACGCAGCGCTGCAACAACAACGCGTACAACCTCGACTCGGCCGGCAACTGGCTCGATTGGTCGGAGCTCGCTGCGAACGCTGCCCACGCGGGCTTCGTTCGCCAGCTTCTCCGCTTTCGGGCGGCGAACCCGGCGCTGCGGCCGGCGGATTGGACGGAAGGCGCTGACCGCGACGAGGACGGAGTCTTCGACATCGTCTGGCTGGATGAGCGTTCGCAGCCCATAGAAGGCGACGCGTGGTCCGATGCGTCTGCGCCGGTCATCGCGTGGATGATCGACGGAACCGGCGAGTCCCGCTCTCCTCTGCGGCGCGTGCCGAGCACCGCCGAGGTGATCTACGTTGGCTGGAACCGGTCGGACGCGTTGATCGACTTCGCGCTACCCGAACCGCCGCGCGGCGCGCGTTGGGAGCGCATCGCGGACACGGCCGCCTGGTTCGAGCCTGAGGGCAACGCACGAGCACCGGAGCAGCGTGCGACCTTGGCGGGGAGTTACGGCGTGCACGCGGGCTCGTTGATCGTTCTGCAGGCGCGCTGACCGCTCGTTCTCGGATGCCAGCCCAAAACGACAACCGCCTCGGCAAAAGCCGAGGCGGGTTGCAGTGCGCGATGCTGGGATTGAACCAGCGACCCTCCGCGTGTGAGGCGGATGCTCTCCCACTGAGCTAATCGCGCGGGAGCCACCGTCGAAACGGCGGACGCGCGTCTTACCACGAGGCGAGCCGGCCCTGCAAGTAGGATTGCAGCATCTCTCAGGCCGATCGCTCCGATCACGGACGTTCGTGACTTGATCGACGGGAGACCAGCGGCGACATGCAGAGGGTTGTCCGCTGCGATCGTCGGCTGGATGACCGGGAGTGAGCCTCGGCGCTGGGGCTCGGAGAGCCTCGGGGCGTTCACGTTTGATAGAGCTTCGCGCGGCCTAACCCAGCGGCACTGGGGGACGACTCGAGATGTTGTCCTCGATGTGGCGGGACGGGTCGATGCGCGGGAACGGGTCGTCCCGCTCGGCGCGCGCACGCACCAGCTGGGTACGCGTACCCGTTGCGTACCTTTGGGTACATCCCCTGGTGAGACGCGATAGGTACCTGTAAATGCTGTGGAATGTTGGGGATCCTCGTCCAGGTAAACGTCTGGAACGACCCATGCGCCTACTGATGGTGTCCCAAGCGGCTCCTACTCGGCGCCGCGCCCCGCCTTGCCCAATGAGACGCCATGCAACTCGACTCCGCCTTCAATACCCAGCGCAACGAACTGTCGACTTCCGGTGTCAGCCGCATCACTCGGCCCAGTCAGCACGCGCTGGTCGTACAACGCCGTCTCACGCACATTGAACGTGGGTTCAAAGTCGCGATGGTGAGCTTCGCCTCAGTCGGCCTGTGCGAACTCCTGAACTGCGTGAACCACGTGCTCTAAGGCGAGTTCGCTCCGAATGGAGGCGCAGCCGCCGGGTCGCGATGAATATCCATCGGTCGCGATCGCACGTTGCGGCAAGTGAGGTCCTGCGTGTAGACCCGCGCACGCGGTCGGCGTCGTACGCCACGCACCCGCAGAAGACCTGCCTCATGACCCGCGCAGCGCCATGACCTTGGTTCCAGAAGAATTCGATGTCCTCGACAAGCTCGCTCGCCGCAAGCGCGTGCACCTTGTCTCCCTCGGTTGCCCTAAGAATCGCGTCGACTCCGAGCTGATGGTCGGCTTGATGCAGGGCGAGGGCTACGAGATGGTGGACTCGCCCGAAGGTGCAGACGTGATCGTCGTCAACACGTGCGCCTTTATAGAGTCCGCGAAGGAGGAGTCGATCGACACCATCCTTGAGATGGCGGATTACAAGGCAGCTGGGGCAGCGGAGAAGCTCATCGTCACTGGATGCATGGCGCAGCGGTACGGCGAGGAGCTCAGCGCGGAGATGCCAGAGGTCGACATCTTCCTCGGCACGAACGAGTTCAAGCGCATCAACAGCGCCATTGAGGGTCAGCTCCCGGATCGCACGTACATTTCCTACGGCTCGGCGCTCTACACGTCGGACGAGCAGCGCGTGAACTCGATTCGCGGTGGCAGCGCGTACCTGAAGCTCGCGGAAGGCTGCAATCGCACGTGCACTTTCTGTATCATCCCGAAGATTCGCGGCAAGCAGGTCTCGCGCCCCATCGATGACCTCGTCGTCGAAGCGCGGATGCTCGGTGCCGCTGGTGTGAAGGAGATCAACCTGATCGCGCAAGATCTGACGAGCTTCGGCACGGACTACGGGCAGCGCACGGCGCTTGAAGACCTCTTAGTCGCGCTCGAAGAGGTGCCGGGCATCGAGTGGATTCGACTACACTACGCCTACCCGTGGAACTTCACGGACCGGCTGATCGGCATTCTGCGCGACTCAAAGAAGGTTGTGCCCTACGTCGACATGCCGCTGCAGCACATCTCGGACCGGCTGCTCAAGTCGATGCGCCGAAACGTGAAGCGCGATGCGCAGCGAGAACTGCTCAGGAAGCTGCGCGATGTCCCGGGCATGGTGCTCCGCACGGTGTTCATCACCGGCTTCCCCGGCGAGACCGAAGAGGACTTCGAAGAGCTGAAGGCGTGGATTCAGGAGGTCGAGTTCGACCGCGTTGGGGTGTTTGCATACAGCCCAGAAGAGAACACGGCTGCCTTCGACATGCCCGACCAAGTCCCGCAGGAGCTCGCGGAGGCGCGACGTGACGAGCTGATGGAAATGCAGCAGCACATCAGCCGACGAAAGAACCAGGCGTTGATTGGCCAAACACTGCGGGTGCTGGTCGATGGCGTGAGCGAAGAGCACGACGCTGTGCTCGAGGGGCGCCACTACGGGCAGGCCCTAGATATCGACGGTGTCGTCTACCTCTCGTTTGAGGATGGCGCGCCTGCGGTAACCCCCGGACAATTTGTAGAGGTCGAGATTGACGACGCCTCTGACTACGACCTTGTCGGCATCGTGCGCAGCTTATGAACGTCTCTCGCGGTACAGTGGCAACAGTAGAGGTCTTGCGGCTTGCGTCCGGTGGAGACGCGATCGCCAAGTTCCCCACCGGCATGACGGTGTTTCTTGACCGAGGATTGCCGGGTGATCGGGTTGAGGTGACCGTGACGGAAGTGCGCAAGCGCTTCGCACGCGCTCACGTCTTGAGTTGGGTGGAAGAAGGGCCCCTGCGCGCTGCGTCTGGATGCGCGGTGTCAGACCGCTGCGGTGGATGTCGCTTCCAGTCGACGCGCTACGCCGACGAGCTCACGCTTAAGGTCGATTCGCTGTCGCAGAATATGGCGCGTCTCGCGCGCGACATCGAGTGGCCAACGCCGGCCGTGTTCGGCTCCCCTTCTGAAGAGGGCTATCGTGAGCGGGCGCGCTTTCGCGTGGACCAGCGCGGGCGGACAGGCTTTCTCGCCGCGTCGAGCGACGAGCTGGTCGTGTCCGAGCGGTGCCCGGTCGTTCACCCAAGCATCGACGCTGCACGCGCGGTGATCGGCCCTGTGCTCGCCGATCTTGAAGGCGTCACCGACGTGTTCATCGAGAGAGACCGCGTACGCGGCGGCGCAGCCGTGACGATCGCGTTCACGCCCGACCACTACGTTGAAGCGCTCCGAACGATGCCTGCGCGCCTTGAGCGCTGCAAGCCGATGCACGACGTGACGACAGTCGCGACGCGTACGAGTCGGCGAGTCAAAGGCGTGATCGGAGACGCGAAGGTGATCCGTGAACGTAAAGTCGGTGATCGCGTCGTCTCCGTGTTCGACGGGGTTGGCGCCTTCTCGCAGGCCAACGCGAGCTTGAACGAGATCCTTGTGGCTCACGTCGCGGAGCTCGTCGGCAGCATGCCGAACGAAGGGGCACCGGTTCTCGATCTCTTCTGCGGCTCGGGCAATCTGACGTTCCCGCTTCTCGCGCTCGGTGGAGCCGTGACGGGTGTCGAAGCTGCACCGCCAGCCGTAGAGGCGGCGCGGGCCGCTTGGGACGAGCTGCTGGAGAAGGAGGCTGAGGCCGCGGGTCTTGAAGCCAGTGCGCACCGCAGCGCTCAACCTCAGCTTCGTTTCTTGTGCCACGATCTCGCCGCAGGCTTGCCGGAAGCGACTGCTGACGTCCCCAACTGGCGCGCTGTCGTTCTCGACCCGCCTCGCGAGGGCATCTCGCCCCGTCTGCTCCGGGCCGTCGCCGCTCTCGGCGCGCCCGTGGTCTACGTATCGTGCGATCCCCCCGCGTTCGCTAGGGATGCGTCACGTTTCGCCGAGCTCGGTTATCGGCTGGAGAGATGGGCCGCGTTCGACATGTACGCTCGCACAGCGCACATCGAGATCGTCGCGTTGCTGATACCGCCTGATCAGTAGCCCGTCCCATATCCGACGGGTGGGTCGCAAAACCGACCGACGACGGGGGTGACGTGAGGCGTGGGGTGCGTTAGAGGAAGTGACGGGCTGAACCGTCACTCATTCTTAGCTATGGAGCTGTCATGATCCAGGGTGGACATCTCGTCGCGCAGGCGATGAAGGCCGAAGGCGTCTCTCACCTCTTCACGCTTTGCGGCGGCCACATCCAGGCGATCTATGACGGGTGCCTGACCGAGGAGATTCGCGTCATCGACGTGCGTCACGAGCAGTCTGCGGGCCACGCGGCTGACGGCTGGGCGCGCGCCACGGGCGAGGTCGGCGTCTGCGCTGTGACCGCCGGCCCGGGTGTGACGGATGTCGTGACGGCAGCAGCGAACGCGCAGCGTGCCGGCGTACCGATGGTGATCATCGGCGGCGCAGGCCCCACTGTGTTCCGACACATGGGGTCTCTGCAGGACATGGATCACGTCGAGCTGATGCGCCCGGTTACCAAGTGGTCCGCGAGCGTCTCGGAGACGCGCCGGCTGGGGGAGTACATGACGATCGCGCTGCGGAAGGCGCGCACCGGCGTGCCTGGGCCTGTGTTCCTCGAGATGCCGCTCGATCTCTTGATGGAGTACGTGGAGCCAGACGCTGCGCCGATCCCGACCCACTACCGAACAACAGCGCGAATGGCGCCGGACCCGGTCGCGCTCGACGCTGCGGCTGAGCTGCTGAAGTCGGCCGAGCGCCCTGTCGCAGTGATGGGGTCGCAGCTGCGATGGTCGATGGATCCCCAGGGAACGCTAGCGCGCTTCCTCGACGCGCTTGACCTGCCGGTCTTCGTCAACGGCATGGCTCGCGGCCTCGTTGATCCGGGTACCAAACACTGGCGCAATCGCAGCCGCAGCGCCGCGCTGAAGCAAGCGGACCTCGTGCTCGTGTTTGGTACGCCCTTCGACTTTCGCATGAGCTACGGCGTTTCGGCGACACCGCAGCCAGGGTCGCAGTCTGGTCTCGTGGGCGCGATGCTGCTGCAGATGACTCAGCCGGTCATCAACCCCTCAGCGAAGGTGATTCAGATTGACCTCGACCCCGAAGAGCTCGGTCGCAACCGCCCGGTAGAGGTCGGCATCGTCGGGGACTCTGGGCTCGTGCTTGACGGGCTCGTCGAGCGCTGCGCGGGGGCGACAAAAGACTATACGGAGTGGAACGCCCTCATTGATGTGGCCGAAGAGAAGAAGTGGTCGCAGATGCGCGCTGAGATGGCGCTGGACTCCAGCCCACCGAACCCGCTCCGCCTGTGCTCACAGGTCGCCAAGCACCTGAACCCGGGCGACATCGTGATCGGCGACGGCGGCGACTTTGTCGCGACCGCGGCCTACACCATGAAGGTGCACGGCGTTGGGACCTGGATGGACCCAGGCCCGCTCGGCACGCTCGGCGTTGGCCCAGGCTACGCGATGGCCGCCAAGCTCGCGCACCCCGACCGCAAAGTCATCCTCATGCTCGGCGACGGTTCGTTCGGACTCAATGGTATGGAGTTCGAGGCCATGGCCCGTCAGGGCATCAAGGTCGTGGGTATCATCGGCAACGACGCCTGCTGGACGCAGATTTTCCGGGGTCAGAAGGATATCTATGGGGAGGACCGTTGCGTCGCGACCAAGCTGGATTATACCCGATATGATCTGATGGCCGAGGCGCTCGGGTGCCACGGTGAGTTCGTGGAGACGACGGACCAGATCGAGGGAGCGCTGGAGCGTGCATTCGCAAGTGATAAGCCAGCTGTTGTTAACGTGAAGATCGCCAAGAGCGACTTCCGCAAAGACGCCATTTCGGTGTAATCGATGACCAAACACAAAGCGTCCCACGAGCGGCGCGAAGAAATCTTATCTGCCGCGCAGCGCTGCTTTATCCGCAGCGGCTACGGCAAGACGCGCGTCGACGACATCGCCAAAGAGGCGAAGCTGTCGAAGGGCGGCGTGTACTTCCACTTCGGCAGTAAGCGAGAGATCTTCGACGTCTTGCACGCGGCGCAGGTCGAGCGCTCGATGTCGCGGCTGAAGGCCATCGAGGCCGACGGTATCTCGATGCCGGACAAGATGCGCCTTCTGGGCTCCGTGCTCATCTCGAATCTGACCGAGAGCGACGAGCGCCGGAAGTTCAACACGGTCATCGCGGAGATGGGTCTGCGGGACGAGCAGGTGCAGCAGACGCTGCGGCGACAGCACGAGCTTTACCTAGATGTTCTTACGGTTTTCGTTAAGAGCGGGGTAGAGCGTGGGGAGATTCGGCCGGTTGAGCCGAGGGCCACCGCGGAGCTACTGAAAGCGATCGTTGATGGGGCGGAGCAGAGCTTTACGCTGGGGTTTCAGCTCGAGTTCGCGAGCTTTGTGACGAACGGATTGCAAGTGCTTCTCAACGGGTTGGCGCCGGAGTAGGGCTGGGCAGGTAGCGTTGCGGCGGGCTCCCGAGTTGTCGCGGAGGCGCGTGTCAGCCATCGATGTTGGCGGCTCCGCGGCGCGCGCTCTTTCAACTCCGTTGCGCTAGGTAGGAGGGTCGAGGTAAAGGTTCGGGACTGAGTGGCGACACATTGGGAATCCACGCTTCACCGGACAGCTCATGAGCTTTGCTGATCGCATTAGGTCGCTCGCAACCCGTATTCCGACAATACGAGACGCGCTCGAAACGGAAGAAGCGACCAAGAACGCGCTGGTGATGCCGTTCATCGCCGCGCTGGGCTATGACGTATTCAACCCTATCGAGGTAGTGCCTGAGTTTAACGCCGACGTTGGCGTGAAGAAGGGCGAGAAGGTCGACTACGCGATAAAACACGGCGACGAAGTCGTAATCCTGGTCGAGGCGAAGAAGGCGGGCTCTCCCTTGGCGCTCGAGCACGCCAGCCAGCTGTATCGGTACTTCTCCGTGACTCGTGCGCGGATCGCGATTCTCACGAATGGCATCGTCTACCAGTTCTACGCCGACTTGGACGAGCCGAACAGGATGGACAGTCGTCCCTTCTTGGAGATCGACCTCTTGGACCTCCGCGACAACCTGCTGCTCGAACTCAGAAAGCTCACGAAGTCGGGGTTCAACCTCGATGAGATGTTGAACGCAGCGACAGACCTCAAACACATGCACGAGATTCGCCGTGTGATTGAGGAACAACTGGAAGACCCTGACGAGGACTTTGTGAGGTTCTTCTTCCAGAGAGCAAATCCCAATGGTCGCTTCGTTGCCTCTGCCAAGACACAGTTTGAAGGGTTGGTTCGGCGCGCCTTCACACAGCTCATCAGCGATCGTGTCGGCTCCAGACTGCGCTCCGCGTTGGAGCGGGAAGACGAGGTGAGCGGCCGAAGTGTTCCGCCGGCGGAGTTGTCCGACGCCCCTGGCGTGGTCAGCGCGCAGGAAGAAGCGCCTGATGATGGAAACGAGACGACTCAGGATGAGCATGACGCCCACCGTATCGTGCGAGCGATTGTGTGCAACTGCGTGACGGCTGAACGCGTCACGCTGCGTGATGCGAAGAGCTACTGCGCGATACTGATTGACGACAACAACCGGAAACCGGTTTGTCGGCTGCACTTCAATCGACAGCAGAAGTACGTCGGGACCTTTGACGAGGCCAAGAACGAAACGAAGCATCCGATCACAACGCTGGAAGATATCTACGACCTATCATCGCTGCTCCGAGAGGGAACGATGAGGTTCACGGGCGAGGCCTCGGCGTAGCCTGGCGACTTGGACGTCGACCCACGTCCTGTGTGGCCCCCGCAGAGGCCAATCGAGAGTGTCGGGCGAGATGTCGAGGCATCGAGATGCGCGACGCGGGCCGCTTGAGGCTTCCCGCAGCAGCGGGGTCACCCGATGCGTTCCGAGGCTCGGAGACGGGTTGGGGCTAAGGCCGTCGTGGCACTCGGGTCGCCCACCACCGCTCCCCAACGGCCAAGGCGATAATCCACAGAACCCCAAACCCAAACAACCACCGCGTGTAGACGGGCCAGCGGTAGTTCGCCTCGAACACGTGCGTGCCCGCCTCGGCCCGTACCGCGAAGAAGCCTGGATAGACAAACACTGTCTCGGCGGGTTGACCATCGAGCGTCGCCGACCAGAAGGGGTGGTAGCCAATCTTCGCGACGATAAGTCCCGGCTCGTCCAAGCGCACATCGGCCGAGACGTGAGAGCCTGACGTCTGCGACTGCAGAACCTCTCCGGAGATGGCGTCTGCTTCGGCGTACATCTGGCGTTCACTGACCCGTCTCGGAGCGCCGGTGAGTCCTTCGCGGCTACGAGGGTCCTCGGTCGTGAGCACGGGGGAGACTCGCAGGTCGGGGCCGTTTCCGTTCATCCAGCGTCGAATATCCTCGCGTACGCCGCGGGGTGTGCCGACAACGCTGCCTAACTCGGCCATGAACGTAACGGCTTCATCGGGCACGTCGGTGCGCGCGAAGATGTAGCGATCGCTCTCGTAGAGCACGTCGCGCACTAGCCCGGTGTCGATCGCAAAGTCTGGCGCGTAGACAACATACCGGAAGTCAAAGAGCTCAGCGCGCGCGCGCGCGCCTGCGTGGTCCGGGCGGTAGTACTCAAGTGTGTAGAAGTGCAGCGAGTCGTGGAGGCCAACGCCGTAGCTCTGCCCTGCGGGCCGTTGGCCCATGAAGGCGAGCAGGCCTCCGTGGAAGTGTCCGCGAACCTCGGTCTTTGGGCCAACGAGCATGCGGCCGGTTCTTGGCTGTTGCCGAATCTCGTGAACCAGCGCCTCGTACTCCTCCGCGTTGTACGTACCCGCATCGCTCAAGGTACGGAAGCACGTGTTCAACTCGTCGGAGGCTTCGATGGCGGGGTAGACCAGCGCGTAGAGCGCAATGAGTGGCGGCAGAACCCCGGGCAGCTTCGCGGGCATGACGCGCGGCAGAAGGCGCACGATTCCCGCGAGGCCCACCCCCGCGCCGATGAGCAGAGCGAACTGCAACACCGCGCCATATCGAAAGAGCTGCACGCTGGCATGCAGTGGGTACCAATCGATGGCGTTCGGGAACGTCACGCGGCCGAGCAGCCCAAACGTGGCCCAGCCGACACACACGAGCACGAAGGCGTGCCCCGGCTGACGCAGCTTCCATACACAGAAGAGCAGGCCCACAACGGAGAGTGCGAGCATGAAGGGGAACGCGCTGTCCATCAGATGTCCGCCGGTCAGAGTCGACGCCAAGCCGTCTTCCCCGCCCCATCCATAGCCGTTTACGCGGCTGCTTCGGCCAAAGGGCCAGCCTCCGAAGAAAGCCTGATTGCGAGAGAGCGGCACCAACCAGCCGGCCAGCAGGACCGCTGAGCTCAGGCCGGCGAGACATAAGCGCGCGAACGCGGCGGCGGCCTCGCGCGCAACCTGCCGTGGCGGGTTGCCCGTGAATGAGGCGACTGCGAAACGCACGATGAATACAAGCGCGACGATCGGGAGGAGAGCGATGGCGTAGAACATGTGGCAGCTCGCCACCAAAGACGCGGTCATCGCGGTCAGCCACACATTGCCGCGCCCATGAATGCAGCGCACGAGCTCGCCGACAGCGAGCGGCAGCACGACGTTTCCCCATGCCTGGGTGTAGAGCCCGATGACCAGCGATGGGTGGGGAGAGTAGCCAAAAGTAATGCCCTGATACACCAGCGGGGACATCGCGCCCGCGAGCGCCGATTCGGCCGGCCGCAGCCCCGCGCGCCGAAGCCCGGTGTAGACCGCCCACGGCTGCACCGCGAGCATGAAGGTCGCGAGCAGCTTGTACGTGACGACTGCGCGCTCTGGCCCGCCGAGTATCAAGCACAGCAGGCCGGAGGCCAGATGGGGCAATGGCTGGTAGTAGAGGGCCAGCGGGAAGCCCGCGTTGTAGTCGGGTGCCCACCAGCCAGCTCCGTCGCGCAGTACAGTCGCAAACCGCGCGATGGCGGTGATGTGGCTAGACGCGTCGTTGCCAAGGGCTGACGTCGGGTCCAGATAGCCGCGCGCGTAGTAGAGGACGTAGAGCGTAGACAGCGCGAGCGCCGTAATCGCGAACCAGCGCGAATCCAGCAGGCTTGGTGCTTGGCGGGGTGGGGGGTCGGAGCTTAGTCGTCGCCGGGCTTCCCCTCTCGTTGCCTGTGTACTTTCGACGGGTTGATCGTCTGGCCTGTTTTCGTCTGGCCTGTTTTCGTCTGGCCTGTTTTCGTCGGCCTGCTTCTTGTCGCGCTCGGTC
>JBLFZA010000078.1:0-15871 GCA_047610025.1 Bradymonadia bacterium
GGAGTCGGGCGGCGGTGGGGCGCGTAGGAAGAGGTCTCACGATCAAGGCAGGGTTCGGCTGCGACGCAACCTCAACCAGTGCGAATCGCCTGTCGGCGAAATCGACGCGTCGTATTCGGCATACGCCGGATCGGCGAGCGCCTCCGCGACAGAGATGAACTCATACCCTCGCGCGCTGTACCAATCCAGCCGCTCGCCGAGCGCAACCGCGTTCAATTCGTTCGCGTGCAACAAGAGAATCTGTGGTGGCTCGTAGCCGAACAGCGAGTCAGACAGCCACTCCGCCTGCTCGGTCGCCTCCTCGATGTTCCAGCGGTATGCCTGGATCCAGCGGGCAATGGCGGGCTCGTCGCCCGCTCCCATCGCGTCGGACCAGCCTCTCGCGTAGAGCCAATCCCAGGTGTCGATCGTCACGGGGACGATGGGGCTCTGCAATTCGCGCAACGCGTCACGAATCGCGTCGCGCTCCTCGGGGGATGCGCCTTCCGAGAGGTAAGGGTATCGAAACGTCACCACCGCGCCGTCGCCTGCCCACTCTTGCACGCGTTCGTGCCCGCGCCGCAGGTCGGCCAGGTAGGCGTCGACGCCAATCTCGCGCAGCCTCGGATGAGACCACGTGTGATTGCCAAAGGTGAGTCCGCAGCCTCGCCAGAGTTCGACTAGGGCGGGCTCGTCTTGGAGGTTCGCGGGGTTAAAAAACCCCGTCGCCGGCACGCCGCGATCCCTCAAGGTGTCGCAAAGGTCCCCGAGCCGCGCGAGGCGAGCCTCTGCGGAGTCGCCCTGCACACCGCCGGCCCACGGCAGGTCGTCGATGGTCACCGCGACGCGGCGGGGAGTCTCCGCCCGGCCTCGCTCAGCGCACACCGCCAGCTCGCCGGGCGGCTCGACGAGCGGCTCAGTGAAGCGCGCAGGCACGTCCGCAGCAGCGCGCGCGCCTGAACACCCACACGCCCACGAGATCAAAATTGTGAACAAGATCCGTGTGGTCATAACCACTCACTGGCTGACAGAGATGCCCATGCCCTAACACAGCCTGTAGTGGCCTGACCCGTGAACCGGGTTGTCACAGTGGCGTTCGCGCAATACCTGCAGACTCTCCTGACCTCCCCCGAGTGCGCGATGAGTCAACGTCATACGCTAATTCACCAGCTCGCCGATTGGGCCGAGCGAACCCCAGATGCGCCGGCGCTCTTCGAGAAAATCGACGGCGACTGGCAGCAACGCACCTTCGCGCAGTACTGGCGAGAGGTCCGCGATGTCGCCAAGGGCCTTATGGCGCTGGGCCACGGCCCGGGGGATGCGGTCGCGATCGTCGGCGCGAATCGCATGAACTGGCTCATCTGCGAGCTCGCGATCATGGCAGCCGGCGGCGTTCCAGCGCCAATCTACGTCACGAACACCGCCGAACAAATGGCGCACATCGTGAGCAACGCGGAATGCGACATCGCGATCGCTGACAGCGACGAGCTGGTGCAACGGCTCAAGAGCGCCGTCGGGGCTGACGGTCACCGCGCCCAGCAGTTCGTCGCAATGGTCGATGGCGTCAGCGAAGACGCCATGAACATCGACGCGCTAAAAGCCGCGGGTGCAGGCATCGAGGATGCTGCACTCGACGCCCGCATCGATGCGCTGGCAGACGGCGATATCGCGTTGCTCATTTACACGTCTGGCACGACGGGCGTTGCGAAGGGCGTGCAGCTCGACCACGGAGGTCTCGTTGCGGTGCAGACCTCGCTGATGAAGCGGCTCTTCGTCTTTCGACAGGAGCCCTACCGCATGGTCAGCTACCTGCCGCTCTGTCACGCCGCAGAGCAGCTGCTCACAACGGTCGGCAGCCTCGCGACCGGCGGGCAGGTACACTTTTGCGCAGATATGACGGAGATCGCCGCCACCCTGCGAGACGTACGCCCCACGATCTTCCTCGGCGTGCCGCGCGTCTGGGAGAAGTTCGAAGCCGTGCTGCAAGCCAGACTCAGCCAAACGGGCGGCGTGAAGGGCGCGCTCGCGCGCTGGGCACGCAATCGTGAGTACGCGGCGTTCGAGAAGCTCGTGAAGACCGGAGCCGGCGACGACGGCTTCGGACGGCGCATGGCAAACAAGCTCGTCATTGGACGTATCAAGCATCAGCTCGGCCTCGACGAGCTCCGCATCGCGGTCACCGGCTCGGCGCCCATCGGCGTCAGCACCCTCTCGTTCTTTGCGTCGCTCGGCATCGAAATCCTAGAAGCCTACGGAATGAGCGAAACGACAGGCGTGTGTCACATCACGACGCCCGGCACCCCGCGGCAAGGCACCGTCGGCACGCCCTTGGACGGCGTTGGACTGAGAATCGCCGGCGATGGCGAGATCGAGCTGCGAGGTCGCACGATGACGCGCGGCTACCTCAAGATGCCCGATAAAACAGCCGAGCTGTACACCGATGATGGTTGGCTGCGCACGGGAGACATCGGTGAGGAAGACGCCGAAGGAAACCTCCGAATCACGGGCCGCAAGAAGGAGCTCATCATCACCGCGGGCGGCAAGAACGTGGCACCGGCCGAGCTCGAATCCTATATCCAAACAATCAAAGGCGTCGGCCAAGCGATCGCAGTGGGAGACCTCAAGCCCTTCATCGCCGCGCTGATTACGCTGGACCCTGAGGCGCTCCCCGAGTTGGCCACGGAGCTCGGCCACTCGGGCGCGAGCATGGCCGAATTGGCCGCAACCGATGCACTGGCCGAGTACCTGAACACACACATTGAGGCTGCCTGCAACGCCAAGGTCGCCCGCGTACAGCAAGTGAAGAAGTTTGCTGTGTTGCCGGAAGAACTCAGCATCGAGCACGACGAAGTGACGCCCACGATGAAGGTTCGCCGTTCGGTCGTGCATGAGCGTCACGCGGCGGTCATCGCCGGCCTCTACGAGTCCGCAATCACGTGGCCTTCGTGACGCCTCATTACGCCTTAGTGGGCCTGGCACGTTGTCTGGCACTGTGCGCGATGCTCGTCGGCTGCAGCGACGACGATGGCGCGAACGCGCCAAGTGACACGGGCGCTGAAGACGCCCAGGCAGACGGAGGCGTTGAAGACGCGACGGAAGACGCGCTCACCCCGGAGAACGTTCGCGGATTCGGCGACCTCGTCGGCGTGCGCACGACCGCGCTGCAGACAGAGCGAGGAGAGTTAACAATCGAGCTCTGGTACCCGGCGGAGACGCGAGACACCGCTGACACTGTGTTTGGATTCATGGCGCTCGAGGCGCAACGCCAACGCTACGAGACAGGGCTCTCGAGAGCGGAGAGCTGCGGCACAGAACAAACACGCGCGACGCGCAACGCTGACCCGGCTGCGGGCCCCGCTCGCCCGCTCGTCGTGATGTCGCACTGCCACCACTGTACGCGCTTCAGCATGTACACCATCGCGGAGCAGCTCGCGTCGCGTGGGTTCGTTGTCGTCGCACCCGACCACCGAGGCAACACGCTCTTCGACCGCTGGGAGGGCAACGAGGCGCCCCTGACCACGGAGACGCTCGACCAGCGCACAGCCGACCTGCGGGCTGTGATTGATGCGGTCACTGATGGCAGCCTCGACGACGCGATCACTCCGCTGGTGGACGCCGACCGCATCGCCCTCGTTGGCCACTCGTTTGGTTCGGTAAGCGTCGGGACGATCGCGCAATCGGAGCCGCGTGTATTGGCTGTTGCTTCCCTCGCCACGCCAATGGAGAACCCGCTCCTCGCGGGCGTGAACATCAGCGACATCAGCGCGCCGATCTTCTTCGTCGTCGCCGACGAAGACAACTCAATCTCCAGCTTCGGCAACACCTTCATTGAACAGAACCACGAAGGGGCCGCAGACCGCGCCTGGTTGTTGCGCTTGCCGGACGCCGGACACTGGTCGTTCACCAACATCGCCGGCGTGGACGCCACGCTGCAGCCCGGCTGCGGCGACGACGAGCGCATGACCAACGGCGCCAACTTCACCTACCCTCCGGTGGCCGACGTCACGGCGACGGTGGCCGACGCTGTGAGCCTCTTCTTGCTCGACGCCGTGTTAGACGTCAACGCGGCAGAAGACGCGCTGGCTACCTGGGCCGCCTCTCAAGACACGCTAACCCCGCCAAGCACCGAGCCCCAATGACACACAAACGCATCCCGATCGCCATCATTGGCCCGGGTAACATTGGAACCGACCTCGCCGTAAAAGCAGGCCGCAGCGAGTGGCTTGAACCCGTTTGGATGGTCGGCATCGACCCCGACTCACAAGGTCTCGCGCGCGCACGCGAGCTAGGCATTCGCACCACATCTGACGGCGTCGCTGGGCTCGTGCCGCACCTCGCCGAGTCCGGTGTGCGCATCGCCTTCGACGCGACATCAGCGTACGTGCACAAAGCAAACAACGACGCGCTACAGCCGCACGGCGTGTTGATGATTGACCTCACGCCCGCGTCGATCGGGCCCCCATGCATCCCCCCCGTGAACCTGAGCGCGCTCGCGGACTCTCGGGAACCCAACGTGAACATGGTGAGCTGCGGCGCGCAGGCGACGGTGCCCATGGTCGCCGCCGTTAGCCGCGTGCAGCCCGTGTCGTACGGAGAGATCATCGCCACCGTTGCCTCGAAGAGCATTGGCCCCGGCACGCGCAACAACATCGATGAGTTCACGCGAACCACGGCCCGCGCGGTCGAGATCGTTGGAGGCGCCACCCGCGGCAAGGCGATCATCGTCATCAACCCGGCTGAACCGCCGATCATGATGCGAGACACCGTGCACTGTTTGGTCGAGGGCGAGCCCAACGAAGCCGAAATCATCGCATCTGTGAACGCGATGGTGAAAGAGGTGCAGCGCTACGTACCCGGCTACCGGCTGACAAACGGCCCCGTCTTCGACGGGCAGCGGGTCAGCATCTACATCGAGGTCACCGGGCTCGGCGACTGGCTGCCCACCTATGCGGGCAACCTCGACATCATGACCGCAGCCGCACTGCGCACCGGCGAGATGTTCGCCGAGCGCATGCACACGGAGGCAAACGCATGAGCGACACGAACACCGCGGATAGTGGCACGGCGAACAGTGACACTACAAACGCAGCGAGCACCGGCACGGTCGGCGCTAAGCGGGACATCGTCATTCACGAGAACACCCTGCGTGACGGCATGCACGCCGTGCGGCACCAATACACTGTTGACCAAATGGTCGCGATCTCGACGGCTCTCGACGCGGCCGGCGTGCCCCTGATCGAGATTGCGCACGGCGATGGTCTTGGTGGCTCATCCATCAACTATGGCTTCGCCAAGCATGAGGAGCGCGAATACCTTGAGGCCGTCTGCCCGCTGATGACGCAGGCCAAAATCTCGGCGCTCAGCCTGCCGGGAATCGGAACGGTGGATGAGATCGCGATGGCGATCGACTGCGGCGTGTCGTGCCTGCGCATCGCGACACACTGCACCGAGGCGGACATCGCCGTGCAGCATCTCCGCGTCTCTCGCGACGCCGGTATGGATACCGTCGGCTTCTTGATGATGGCGCACATGCTCGACCCAGCCGGGCTCGCCGAACAGGCTCGCATCATGGTCGATCAGGGCGCGCAGTGCGTCTACGTCACCGACTCTGCGGGGCACCTGCTTCCGGACGGCGTGACCGCGCGCGTGAAGGCGCTGATCGACGCCGTGCCAGCAGACGTGCAGGTCGGGTTCCATGGGCACCACAACATGGCGATGGGCGTCGCGAACTCGGTGGCCGCCGTGCGCGCAGGTGCCCACAGGATCGACACCTCGTGCGCGGGGCTCGGAGCCGGCGCCGGCAACACGCCCACCGAGGCCTTTGTCGCGGTCTGCAACCACATGGGCATCGAGACCGGCGTCGACCTCTTTGGCGTCATGGATGTCGCAGAAGACCTGGTCGTGCCGCTCACCGATCAGCCGGTTCGCGTCGACCGCGACTCTCTGACCCTTGGCTACGCTGGGGTTTACAGCTCGTTCTTGCTCTTCGCCAAGCGAGCCGAGGCGCGCTACGGAATTCCGGCACACGAGCTGCTCATGGAGCTCGGTCGTCGCAAGACCGTGGGCGGCCAAGAGGACCGGATTGAAGACCTCGCGCTCGAGATGAAGCGGCAGCGAGAGGGGTAACCAAGCCTTCTAACAAGATTCTCAGACGGCTAACCCACAGCCTCTGATACTTTTCTCGGGTTCGAGCGCACAAAGGTGTGCCCATGTGGCGACTGTGTCTTCGTACCCTCGCCTCTTTCCTCGAGCCGTCGCTCTGCTACGCTTCAGGCCTCGACCCAACTCCGCGCTACCCATTAATGACCAAGACACTCACCGTTTTCGGCTCTCTCGCCCTGCTCTCCCTCGCCGCCTGTGGTGACGACCCCGCGAGCATCGACGGGCAGACAGACACTGGGGTACAGCCTGACGCGACTGGCGCAGACTCCGGCGACGATGCGGCGGGCACAGAGGGCGTGACGTACCACGAGCACGTACGGCCCATCGTCGAGCAGCACTGCGTCAGTTGTCACGCGGTTGGCGGCATTGGCCCCTTTGACCTGAGCGACCCAGAAAACGCGATCCAGTTCGGCGCGGCCATCGCCGCCTCTGCCCTCGCCGGCGACATGCCACCGTGGATGCCCGACGATGAGTGTCTGCCGATTTCGCACGTGCGCCGACTCGAAGCCGCCGAGCTGGATGTCATCGAAGGGTGGCGCACCGGCGGCTACGAAGCGGGCGACGCTGCGCGCTTCGTGCCGCCTACCGAGCAAGGCACCCCGACGCTCGAAGACCCAACGATCGTCACGCAAGGCGAGCCCTACGCGCCCAACGCGACGCTTGGCGACGACTACCGGTGTCTCCCAATGGACCACGTCTTCGAAGATGACGTGTGGCTCACCGGTACCCACGTCGACCCGGACCAAGACGCGATCGTACACCACGTGCTGCTCTTCCTCGTGACGCCCGAGCAGGTCGAAGCCATGAACCAGCTCGACGCCAGCGAAGACGGCCCCGGCTACACGTGTTTCGGCGACACCCGCCTCGGCGACGACAAGCTGATGAGCGCGTGGGCGCCAGGCTCGGTGCCCGTGCTCATGCCCACCGACACCGCGCTGCGCATCCCCGCCGGTTCGCGACTCATCGCGCAAGTTCACTACAGCATGACCAGCGTGACCGACGTCGAGACCGTGCCCGACGAGTCGCAGATTCAGCTTTGGACAACGACCGACGCACCGGACTACGAGGTCCGGCTGCTGCAAGTGCTCGACTCTTCGTTCACCATCCCCGCCGGTGACGCGGACTATAGCACCGAGCGCACGTTCCCGGTCCCCGTCAACGGCGAGATCATCGGGCTGCTGCCCCACATGCACATGCTCGGCAAGAGCATCACGATGTCGCACGCACCCGCCGGAGGAGAGAGTAGTTGTCTTGTGAACATTCCGGAGTGGGACTTCAACTGGCAACAAATGTACTCCTTCCCGGAGTCCGAGTTTGTGCCCGTCCGCTTTGGCGACGAGTTCACGATTCGCTGCGAGTGGGACAACTCTGCCGAAAACCAGCCAACGGTCGACGGCCAACAGATCGCTCCCCGCGATGTTCGCTGGGGCGAAGGCTCGCTCGATGAGATGTGCTACGGCATCATCGTCGCTCGCTCCCCTCGTGTTGATGATGAGGGTGGGCTCTGTGGCGGCTTCGAAGCCTGCTACGACGGATGCGACGACGACGACGGCGCCTGTCTACTCGCCTGCGGATTCGAGCCCGGCGAAGCCTGCCTAGACTGCGTTTTCGACAACCTCGAACCCTGCATGCTCGACAACTGTGGCACGGAGACCGTCACCGTCTTCACCTGCCTGAACGCCTGCGAAGGCGAAGACCTCGATTGTCTTGTCGACGAGTGCGCAACCGAACTCGACGCCCTCTCGGCGTGCATCGCTCCGCACATCCGCTCCGGCGCATGCGACGACGGCTTGAGCGTCTGCGACGTCAGCTTCGGAGACTGAGCCCCACGCCTCGAGGGAATCCGCCGTGGAAATTGGGGGGCTGTGATGTTACAGCGCCGCGCGAACGCTGATTGCACTCCGCTCGCCCAATGCCCGCGCCATGCTGACGACCAACAACCTCTCGAAGTCCTACGGTGGACGCGTCCTCTTCCAAGACGTCACGGTCGCCTTCCGCCCGGGCATCAATTACGGCCTCACTGGCCCGAATGGCGCTGGCAAGTCGACCTTCATGAAACTGCTCCTTGAGCAGATCGAGGCCGACCACGGCACCGTGCACCTGCCGAAGCGCACCGCATGGCTTCGCCAGGACCACTTCGCGTTCGACGAGCAGAAGGTCATCGACTGCGTTCTGATGGGCAACAAGCGCCTCTACGGCGCCATGCAAGAGAAGGAGTTCCTCTACGCCAAAAGCGAGATCAGCGACGACGACGGCATGCGCCTCGGCGAGCTCGAGATGATCGTCATGGAAGAGGACGGCTACACCGCCGAAACCGAAGCGATGATGCTGCTCACCGGTCTCGGTGTTGAGGAGTCGCTCCACCAGACACCGATGGCTGAGATCCAGTCCGGCATGAAGCTGCGCGTGCTGCTCGCTCAGGCGCTCTTCGGCAAGCCCGACGCCCTGCTGCTCGATGAGCCCACCAACCACCTCGACCTCGACACCATTCGTTGGCTTGAGGAGTTCCTGATGGAGTACCGAGGCGTACTCGTCGTCATCAGCCACGATCGTCGCTTTCTCAATGTCATCTGCGACGAGATCGCCGACATCGATTATGAGTCCATCGTCACCTACCCCGGTAACTACGACGACATGGTGCGCCAAAAGGCGTCCATGCAAGGCTCCATTGAGCGTGACTCGTCGGACCGTAAGAAGAAGATTGCGGAGCTCGAAGAGTTCATCAGCCGCTTCCGCGCAGGCTCGCGCGCCTCGCAAACCCGATCGCGTGCCCGCCAGGTCGAGAAGCTTCGCCCTGAAGAGCTGAAGCGCTCCAACATCGCGCGCCCGTTTATCCGCTTCGATGCCGGTGGTGCGAGCGGCAAGAACGTCGTGTCCTGCAAAGAGCTCTCGAAGAGCTTCGAAGTCGGCACGATCTTCAAGAACTTCCACTCGCATGTGCAGCGCGGAGACAAGGTCGCCGTCATTGGTAAGAACGGCATCGGCAAGACCACGCTCATGCGTACGCTCCTCTCGATGCTGCCCGACCACGATGGCCTCGGAGAGAAGGTCGGGTTCACCGCCGACGAGGGCACCATCGAGTGGGGCCACAACATCAAGCTGGGCTACTACTCCCAGAACGCGGGCGATGAGATCGAGGCAGGCACCACTGTCTACCGCTGGCTGCGTGACATCCGAGACGATGTCGATGAGCAAGCCGTTCGCGGGCTGCTAGGCCGCATGCTCTTCATCCGTGATGACCACGACAAGCCCACCGGCGGGCTCTCCGGTGGCGAGCGAGCGCGGCTGCAAATGTGCCGGCTTAGCCTCATGCAGTACAACGTACTGATTCTCGATGAGCCCACGAACCACTTGGACCTCGAGAGCATCTCCGCGCTCGGCGACGCCATCGATCAATACCAAGGCACCGTGTTCTACGTCACACACGATCGTGACCTCGCGAGCAAAGCCGACCGCATCTTCGCCTACGACGACGACGGCACACTCACCGACTTCTCCGGTAGCGTCTACGAGTGGATCGGATACCAAGACAAACACCGCAAAGGGTAGTCGTACGGAGGGTGTTCGGGACGTGAGGGCACTAAAGAGTCTCCTTTGGGCTCTGCCCAAACCCGTTGGGGTTACTCCCCAAACCCCGCGAAGATCGCTTTGCGATCTCCTTTGTTGGGTTCGCTCGTTTGTCTCTACGACTCGGGGCCGTCGCGTGCCGCCGCGTGCCGTCGCATTCCGTCTCGCGCTGCTGCGTGGCTACGGGGGGCGTCGACAAGATCAAACGCACTCCACCGAGGGTTCGTTTAGCCGCTCGTTGCTTGTTGCATGAGTTCGAGCAGCTGGTCGGGGCTGTTTGGGTTCAGGAAATAGCGAAAGTCGTCGCGGCCTGAGTTGAGTTCTGTGTTTGGCTCGCCATCAGGGGAGAGGAACACGGTTCGGGGCACGTACGAGCCGTCGAGCGCGAACGCAGCGGACGCGGCAGCGTTCTGGTCCTTGTCGGCGATGATCATGATGAAGTTTTGGCTCATCTCGACCACCGAGTCCTCGCTGAACACGGCGGCGTACTCGGTGCAGCGTGGGCACCAGCTTGCGTGAATCACCACGACGGCCGGCCGGCCGGACTCGCGGGCGAGCGCCATGCCGGATTCGTAGTCGTGCCACTGCACCGTACCTTGGTTCCAAAGCGCCATCGCCTCTGCGTCGCCGGCGAATGCGGCGCCAGGGTCGGCTGGAGCGGGGATGCCATCGGCGGCCGGCGCGGCTTCAGCAGCTTCGGTTGCCGCGACTTCTTCTGCCGGCGATTCGGAGCCGTCTGGCACAGGCTGCGAGCGGCAGGCCGCGAGCGAGACGATCAGGAGAGCAGCCAGGAGAACGCGCATAGCAACGGGGAGTGTGGAGATGATGAGGCGAACTCAGCACTGCGGAGCGCTGCCGTCAATTGACGCCGACATGAGCGCCCACTTCGGCGACGAGCACGCCGATCGTTCTCAATGAACAGCGACGCCCTTCCCCGCTACTCCGCCGCCGGCGGGTACCCCTCGATACCCCGCGACACAACCGGGTGCGCGTTCGCATCGCGCCACGTGACCGTGGTGTCCCACCAACGCTCCGGCGCGGGCGGACTCGCGGGCTCGAACGAGCCTCCCGGCCTTGGGAACACGGCCGTCACGCCCGCGAGCGCGGCGGACGCCCACGTGCGCTCGGCCGGGGCAACCCAGCTGTGCGCCGCGAGGTCGAAGAGGCCCCAGTGAATCGGTAACAACACGCCGTGGTCGGCGCCGGCGGAACCTTGCACCCACTCGTGACCGATCACCGCTTGCTCCGGGCCGATGTGCCAATCCGGCCACGCGGGGCTGTAGGCGCCCACTTCAAACATTGTCAGATCAAAGGGGCCATATTGTTCGGCGATGTCTCGGAGGCCGGGGAAGAGCCCGGTGTCTCCCGAGAAGAACACGCGGTGCTCGGGGCCAACGAGCGTGTAGCTCGCCCAGAGCGTGCGGTTCTGGTCCAATAACTGACGGCCAGAGGCGTGGCGCGACTCGGTGCAGACAACCTCAATGTTGCCGATCATCACCGAGTCCCCCCAATCCAGGGACCGAATGCGCTCATCGGGCACGCCCCAATAGGCAAGGTGCGCCGCGACGCCCAAGGGCACGATGAACACCGTGTCCCACTGCGCGATCTCGAGAATCGTCGGAGTATCGAGGTGATCGTAATGGTCGTGCGAGATCAACACGGCGTCCGGCACCGGCATGTCGGCGAGGGCGACGGGCGCCGAGTACCAGCGCTCTGGCCCCAGCCAATCGACGGGAGCGGTGCGCTCACCCCAAACGGGGTCGGTGAGCAAGGTCACGCCGTCGAGCTCGATCCACGTGGTGGAGTGGCCGAGCCAAGTGACGCGCAGACCGGACTCCGGTGGCGACGCCCAGCGCTCGAGCGCGCCGCGGTCGACAGGGATCACGAAGTCTGCGGGCGTGGCCTCCTCGCTGGCCGACATTGAATCACGGATCATCGCGCTGATGCCGTTCCACATCGGCTGCGGATTGACGAACACTCTGCCCCCCCACTGCGGCGAGGCCTCCATTCGCGCTCGCAGCTCGCCGATCGGCGCCTTACCGATCGCCTGCCAGCCGTCAGCGATGACGACGATGACGAAGAGGAAGACAAGCGCTAGCAGCGCCCCGCCAATGCGGAGCGGCCAGCGAAGTTTGCGAAGGAGCATCTTTAGGGTCTTTTTCATCGCGCGGACACTAGGCATGCGGCACGACGATGTCGAGGCTAGGAAGCCCCAAGCCTATCGCAAGACGTTCGTGCCCTCTGGCTGCTCGACGTGCTCGCTCACTACTCGGCGGCGGCTGTTCCGCTACCGGAGCCCTCTCCTGCGATCAGTCCCGCCGAAGGTTGCGTTGTCGTGACGCCCGGAGGCGTGGCCTGACTCGTCGGCGCTGCGGCGGGCTCGACCGCGGGTGGCTCGACCGCGACTGGCTCGATTGCGAGTGGTGCGGTGGTGGGCATATCTTGTGTCGCTTCATCTGCAGGCGCCGTACCGGAACCGGACCCAGAGCCAGAGCCCTCGCCCAGCGGCAGGTCGGACTCCCGGCCGTCGTCGAAGTGCAGCTTCAATACGACGGCGTTGACCTCGCCTTCGTCGATTCGGAAACTGGCCAGTTCAAACTGCAGGCCGCACGACTCCTCGGTGCGCTCGAAGAGTCGGGCGATCAACGTCTCGTCCGTGCCTTCGCACGCCACGTGCACCAGCGCTTCCTGCGGGTCCCTGTTGCGGACGCGCACCGCGACGGTGGCGTCGTGCTCGCTCAGCACGATGTTCGTCTCGACGATGAGGATGACCTCTTGCGGGCTGATGAGGGCGACCTGCGAGCAGGCGGTCGCCGCGGCGCAGAGAAGAAGAGCTGTGAGGAATCGGTTCATGTCGTTCGGCTGGGCGTAGAGCGCAGATTTAGAGGCTGCCTTGCCCGAATCGCATCGGCACCGCAACCCTCGGTTTCGATGCGCAACGAGCGAGCCAGGGTTGACGACAGGGTTCTACGTCGAGCCGCGCACGAATTGACACGAGCACCCAGTCGGCGTTGGCGTTCGAAGGTCGGCTCAGCCCTTTCCATGTTGGCTCGCTATCGGTGTGGCGTTAACTCGTTTTCGTGGACGCTTTCCGAGTCGTTCGCGATGGTGTCTTCATGCCACACAGATTCCAACAGCCGTACCCTCCTGAGTTCCGTCAGCGCATCGTCGAACTCGCCCGCTCTGGCCGCTCGATCTCCGACCTCGCACGCGAGCTCGAGCCTTCTGCTTAGACGACCACCAACGGGGTGACGAAGGGCGAGGCCGACGCAGGGGTGGCCCCCTCACTGCCTAGCCCTGCCGGAGATCCAAAGGGACTCAGGCAACAATGGTGGAAGCGGGGGGACGCCCGACCCGCGATCACCGAGCCCGCCTACCACCGCTGCACGCCTGCGCCGATCGCTCCCATGATCCCATCGGCACAGCCCGCGTCGCACTGCACTCACCCAAGCGGCACCGGGTCTGTGGCGCGGCAGGTTCCCCGTGAGCCCAATGCCGCTCGGTTAGTCATGACTTCCTCAGGGCTTCGCCCCGGACCCCAGCGGGAAACTGGCGAGGCTTCGCCTCGCTACTACCGCCCTCGATCGCTGCTTCACGGCAGGGCATGGCCGCGCGCGCAGCGTTGGTGGGCATCGGCATGGGCCACACACCTGCGGGCGTTTTGTCGCCGGAGCACTTGGAGATCTTGGTCGGGGGTTGTGTGTTGTTGCTCGTCGGGTTGTTTGTATTCATCGGTCCGGCGACGTGCGCTCGGCGTTACGCGACTGCCTGTATGGGGCGGCCGAGTGGGAGGGGTGCGATCTTTGGTCCGGTGTTTTGAATCGGGTCACATAGCAAAGGCGGTGGCGAGTTGATGGTCGATGTCGGGCTGCTCCCAGCAGCGCTGTGTATTGCCGACGATGTCCATTATCCTGAGATTGAAGATGGCCTCGGAGGAGCGCTCGGTCCATCGAGCGCCGGGGAGTTTGAGTCGGAGTTGGCTTCCGATCCCGTGGATCGCTTCCATCGCCCCGAGCCGATGCAGATGCCTTGTCGACGGTACTCCGCGTAGTCGATCCGGTGCGCGTTTTCGGTGTCCTCCTCGTTTCACATCCCGCGACACGACCTCCGCTCTGTCGATCGCATTCGCGCCAGCATGACCGCTACACGTGAGCGTGGTAGATGCACGGCATGACTCGACCGGCGCAATTCCCCACTCCAGATCCAGACGGTTCCTACTCCCGCGCACTGCGAGAGTTCGACTTCGAGCCCCTCGCACTCCATGTGCAGTCCGTGCTCGGTCTCGACGGTGCCTTGGTCAGGTTTTCAGCCGGGTCCGTGCCTGTCTTCGCGGTCGGAGACGACGTTGTCCTCAAGATGTTTCCGCCAGATGACGACGACGGGGCAGAGACTGAATGGAACGCGCTGCGTGCGTGGAGAACACGGCAGGTGAACACCCTCGTCGAAGAGCAGCGGGGCTTAGGCCTCTCCGACGCATGGGCGACTCGGCTCGGGCCCTTCATTTCTCGCGTACTGAGCGGGTTCGAACCCCGAGGCGCGGCGCTACTCCACACCGAACTAATGCCTGCACATCTCACCGTGGCGCCGCGTGACGGACGGCCAACGGTCGTCGGAATCTGCGATTTCGAGCCGGCAATGTTTGGCGATGTCGACTACGAGTTCGCCTCAATCGGCGCGTTCATGTCGATGGGCGACGCGGCGGTGCTCACGCCGGTCTTAGGCGGGTGGATGATTGCCCCCGCAGAGAGAACGCACGCGCTCTCCGAGCGGCTGCTCGCGATGCTGCTTCTCCATCGATATTGCCACCTGCCACAGTACCTCGAACGCATGCCGAAAGCCGAGCAGCGCACACTGCCTTCGCTGGCGCAGTCGTGGTTTGGGCAACAATGACGGACTTCGTCCCGCCCGAAATCGGCGAACTCACCCTCTTGCACGAAGACGACGACATCATCGTCGTCGACAAACCGTGGGGAGCCCTCGTGCACAACAGCTCCTTCGCCGGCCCTCGAGAGCGTTCCCTGAAACAGGCGCTCGAAGCCCAGACGGGTCTCGCGCTACAGCCGCTGCATCGCCTCGACCGGGGAACGAGCGGCCTCGTCATCTTCCTGAAAAACAAACAAGCGTTCGCCGAGTGGTCGGCAGCGCTCGGGGCTGACACCACACAGAAACAATACCTCAGCATCGCGCGCGGTCGCCTGAAGTCTGATGGCATCAGCGTTGTCCGGCCACTCAAAGACGACAAGGGCGTCGTCTACCACGCGCAGAGCACGATCTGGACACTCGCGACCAGCGAGATCGAGCGATGCTCACTCGTATATGTGACCATCTTCACCGGGCGTACTCACCAGATTCGGCGACACCTCGTGCATTTGCGCCACCCCGTCGTCGGAGACTCCGTGCACGGCGACACGAAGTTCAATCGCGCGTTTCGTGAGAGCACGGGCCTCGCGCGCCTCGCTCTGCATGCACACTCTCTGACCATGACAACGCCCCGCGGACAACGCCTCTCTATCGTTTGCCCGCCGAGCGGGCCACTCGGGGATGCGATCAGCGCGCTTTTCTAGTCGCGGCCGGCGCTACTTGCGCTTCTTCGGCGCGTTCATCTTGGCCTCTTCGGTGATGCGCTTCTTGGACGCCGTCCAGGAGCAAATCGGGCACGTCGTCAGGTCATGATAGCGCGCCTGGCAATACTCGCGACCAAAGAAGATGATCTGCAAATGCAGCTTGTTCCAGAGCTGCTCCGGGAAGAGCTTCTTCAGGTCCCGCTCCGTCTTGTCGACGTTCTTGCCGTCACTCAACCCCCAGCGCGCGCCCAGCCGATGAATGTGTGTGTCGACCGGAAAAGCCGGAACACCAAACGACTGCGCCATCACGACAGAGGCCGTCTTGTGGCCGACGCCCGGGAGCGCCTCAAGCGCCTCGAAGCTCTGGGGGACAACCCCATTGTGCCGCTCCAGGAGCAGCTCGGACATACGCTTGAGATTCTTCGCCTTCGTCGGCGCGAGCCCGATCTCTCGAATCAACTGGCGGATCGCATCCACATCCAGCGCCGCCATGCGCAGCGGGTCTGGCGCCACGGCAAACAACGAGGGTGTGACCTCGTTGACCTTCTTGTCCGTGGTTTGCGCCGAGAGCGCGACGGCGACGAGCAACGTGAACGCGT
>JBLFZA010000079.1:0-15866 GCA_047610025.1 Bradymonadia bacterium
GCCGGTGAATTCGAGACAACGCATCGCCTCGACGTTGGACAGTGGCGTGTGCTCGCCGAGTTCGGAGGGGAAGCCTTTCTCGCGCCCAGTGAAACCGAGGCGACGACCTCCCTAGCGCTGCTGCACGCGACGATTTCCGGAGGTCCACCACCCGTTGTGGACGCGGAGTCATCGACGTTTTCGTTTGCACTCACGGCCGAGTTTATGGGGGCCGTGCTCACGAGTGGTGCGATCTCGGTGGTGTCCGACGGAGCGGATGTGGTCGAGCGCGCTCCTGGGCAGTGGATGGCGTCGGTGCATGATCTCACGCGGCCGAATATCACGCTGGTGGCCGTGGCCGACCCTGGCGGAGCGGGGCAGCCTGGGCGAGGCGAGTGGCTCGTGCGTCGCGCGTTCGACCCACGTGTCGCGGCACAGGCGGTCGACCTCTCCTCCAGCTTCTTGCAGCCACGTGATGTCCGGGTAACGGCCACGGTGAGGGACATTGCCGGCCCGATTCCTGGATTGCAGGTCAGACTCATCGCATCGGACGCCGTGATCTCGGAGGGCGTCACGGACGTCGACGGCCGCGCGACTGTTCCGGCGTTTGATAGTGTTGGCGCCGTGGTGATATCGGTGTGGCTCCCCGAGGGGACCGAAGTGGCACGCACTCCCGTGACGCTGCCGTCGACAAGGACGATGCCGCAAGTGAGTGGGTGGATCTTTCTGGTTCTGGCGCTCGGGATTTTGTTCGTCGTTGTGGTCTCGTGGGCACGCGAACTACGTTCCTTGCCGGCACCTGTGGTCGTTGGCCGTTCCGGCGGTGGTGGTGTTGAACCAATCTCGTTCGAGCTCGCGGCGGACCGGGGAGCGACCCAGCAGGTGCCCAGATTCTTCGGCAGGGTTGTCGACGCGGAGACTCAGTTACGCGTGGATGCGACACTTAGTCTCGACGGCGTCGGACTCGGATTGGACGACCGTGGCGGCTTCGATGTCGAGGCGACTGGGTGGGAGGCTACGGCGTCGATGGTCGCGAGTGCCGAGGGGTACCGGACTGTTCACGCCTCGATGTCGGTGCCGTCGACTGGACGTCATGTGGTGGTTCGCTTAGCGCCGCTTCGACTTGAGTTGTTGCAGATCCTGAAGGGCGTGGTGTCTGAAGTGACGCCAGAAGCCATTGAGGTTCACACTTGGTGGGGCACCTCCACGGTGCGCGAAGTCTGGCAGGCGACAGCAGAGAGCGTCCGCGGACTGCAGCGCGCATCCGAAAGGAGCCCGGTGAGCCGCGTTGCGCTGAAGGAGCTTCTTCTGGCTCTGGAGAGCGAGCCGCGCAGGCACGAGGCCGCAGAGGCGCTCGGCAGACTGGTAGAGAGAGGCTACTTTGGCGCTCGGCGCGTCACGGAGGCCGACATCGCTTTGGCGCAGCGACTAGCCGCGATTGTGGTGAAACAGACATGACAGTGTGTTTGGGACCACTCGCGCTGAGAGTCATGGCTGCCGCCATGTGCTCGTCGCTGGTGCTGCTCATAACGCCGCCGGCCGACGGGCAGGAGGTGTCCGATTATCGGACGGAGAACGAGGATTGGAACGGCCTCTCATCGCTCGCCCTGCTAGCGCGATCACAAGGCGTCGTGCTCATGGTGCGGGATGAGATTCGGTGGCGCGATATCAACCCCGCCGACGTGCTCTTTTTCGTAAATCCAAGGGTTGCACCGGAGACGGAGTCGGTGCGGCGCTTCGTCTCGGAAGGCGGGCGCTTGGTCGTCGCGGACGACTTCGGTGCGACGGAGAATCTGGCGGCGTCCTTCGGTCTTGAGCGGCAGGTGACGGTCGAGCACGCGTTGACCTTTCAGCACCGCGACGCGCTCCCCGTTTTGTCGCCTGTTGGGGAGCACATTTTGTCGGATGGGGTCTCTCGCGTGGTGGCGAACCACCCGAGCGCATGGATCGGTCCGGGCGTGCCGGTTTTTCGTTTCGACGACGGAGGAGCTCTTCTCTACGATCTCTCTCTCGAACGCGGTGGGGCGATTTTCTGGAGCGACCCCAGCATGCTCATCAATTTAATGCTTCCGCTGAGCGACAACCAACAGCTCGCGAGAAACGTGCTGAACCGGGTGTGCGATGACCGCGAATCGTGTCAGGTCTGGCTGATCGTCGGCGACACGGACCTCGTAGGTGAGCCGGTCTTCGAGGAGTCGGAGCGCACGTTTCGAGAAGTCGTAGAGTCTCTGCAGCAGCGCGCGGAGGCGCTGACTTGGCCGCCTGGCATTAAGCGCGCAATCGGAGCGCTCCTGCTTCTGGGCGCCCTGATCATCGCATCGACTGTCTTTGCTTGGCGTGCTCCACGTTGGATCGGCGTGCCGCTCGCGGCGTTACGAGAACGCCCACCCTCGGGCGATTTCTTCCGAGCACTTCACCGTTACGACGGCACAAAGACAACGACCTATGCTCTCCCGACCGCGATGTTGAAGGACGATTTTGAACGTCGATTCTACGGAGCTCTTGGTCTTCAGCGGCCGACGGCCGGCCCGGGTGGTCGCGCGGGCCGTCGCGTCGCGGCAGGTCGGTGGGTCGACAAAACAACGGTGGGGCTCTCCGAGAGAGAGCGGCGGCTTCGCACACAACGCGTCATGAAGAGGTTGGAGGAATTCGCGTCGTTGCCGAGTCGCAGCACCGTCGCTGTCACCCCACATACCGCTCTCGACCTTGCCAAGTTCGACAAGTACCAACGCAGCGCCCAACAGCTTCTGGCCCCGATTGAGTCCAATGCCTGAGACCCCTCTCACAGACGAAGCCATCTCCACCGCGGTCTGCTCCGCCGCAGCCGTTCGCGCGGAGGTGGCGCGGGTGTATCAAGGCCCGGTAGAGACGATCGATGCCTTGCTGATTGCGCTAGTGGCGCGTGGCCACGTGTTAATCGAGGGTGTTCCGGGTGTTGCGAAGACGACGTTGGCGAACGCCTTCGCGCGTGCCATCGATGCGCCGTTTGCGCGTATACAGTTTACTCCTGACCTGCTGCCGAGCGACATCACCGGTACGCACATCTTGGACATGCGCACCAACACCTTCGTGCTGCGCAAAGGGCCCGTTTTCGCAAATGTCGTCTTGGGTGACGAGATCAACAGAGCGCCTCCGAAGACGCAGGCCGCTCTGCTTGAGGCGATGCAAGAGCAGCAGGTAACTCTCGAGGGCGAGACGCTGTCCTTGCCGGACCCTTTCTTCGTTCTCGCGACGCAGAATCCAGTGGAGCACGAGGGGGTCTACGTTCTGCCAGAGGCGCAGCTCGATCGGTTTTTGCTGAAGCTGGAGATGGGCTACCCAAGCGCTGCAGACGAGGAGCGCATGCTTCGAGAGCACGCGTTTGGGCGACCTGAGGTGCGCAGTGTGCTTCAACGGGCCGCCGTGCTGGAGCTCTGCGCCAACGCGGAGCAGGTGAACGTGACGAGCACGATCCAGCGCTACATTGTGTCTCTCTCGAGGTGGACCCGGACCGCGAGCAGTGTGGTGCTCGGCGCGTCGCCACGCGCGTCATTAGCCTTGGTCGCCGCGTCCCGCGCGCGAGCGCTGTTGACCGGGCGGGACTACGTTACGGTAGAGGACGTGCGCGCATTGGCACCGGTGGTGTTCGCCCACCGCCTGATCGTGTCCTCCTCCGCCTTGCTTGACGGCCTCACCGGGTCATCGATCGTCAAGAAGGCCATTCGCGACGTGCCGTACGACCCCGCGTGACCGCATGGCTCACAACGGCGGGTCGGGCGGTCGCCTATGCGGTCGCGGGCCTTATCCTTTTGGCGGTGCTGACACGTGTGATGGTCTTCGCGTGGGCCGGCTATGCTATCGCCGCGACATTGGCGTTTGCGTACCTCGGCGCAACGGCGCGCGGCCGCGCGGTTGAACGCCGACAAGTCACTATTGTCCTGGAACCGACAGCGAACTCAAAGGGCGAGGTGGCGCAGGGGGCTCGAATCGCGCTGAAGCTGCGGGTCCGCAATTGTGGAGGCGGGTGGTTGCCTCGGGCGTCGGTGAAACTTCCGGCGTGCAGCGGCCTGCAGTGGGAGTCTGAAGCTCAAAGCCTTGGCGCGGTCGCGCCAGGGTCGCAGACCAGCTGCGTTGTGTACGCGAGGGCGGTGCGCAGCGGGCGATGGACGCTGCACGGGGTCGAGATCGCCAGCGACGACTGGCTTGGATGGATGCGAGTCTCCAGCTGGCTCCCTCAGAGGGTGCGCGTCACGGTGGTGCCGCGGTCGGTCGCAAGTCAGTCGAGGGTGCTGGCCGAACGCGTAGAGGCTCGGGGCGCGCTCCCCGCGGGTCTGCATCGCGCTCGTCGAGCTGGAGACGGGTACGACGTGCGGCAGCTTCGTGACTACGCGCCGGGCGATGATCTGCGGCGGATCGCTTGGAACGCCAGCGCGAGGCGAGGAAAGCTCTTGCTGCGACAGAACGAAGACGAGGTCACAACCTCGCACGTCATCGCGATCGATCTCGCCTCATCGCTGCGCGCTGGTCCTGACGAAGCCGTGTTCGAAGCGACGCTGGCTGTCGCCGCCGCCGGCATCGCTGGAGCCGAACGCCGGCGCGATCGAATCGGCGTGGTGAGTTTCGCCGATCAGGCGCTCGGGGCTTTGCCTTGTCGCGATGGTACCGTGCACTATCAGAACATGGTGGAGCATCTGCTCGTGCTGGCCACGGCGACCGACGCGGGAGTCACCGAGTCCGGAGACGCTGATGTTACCGAGCGGCTCGCGGACCATGTGTTGTTGCACGACCGCGTCCAGTTTCGGATCACCAACAGTGACACGTTGGCGCCGATCGGCGAGCGCGTGCGCGTGGGTGCTTTGGAGCGCTGGGTGCAATCGACTCACGCCGCAGAAGTCGACGCTGCACGCCGCAGAAGAGACGCGGCGGGCTTCTCGGCGGACCTCTCTCTGGTCCGTCTTGCGTCGCAAGCGCTCGGGCTCGAACTGGCTCCCCGCACATCAACGTGGACGCCCACCCGCCTGACCGGCTTTCGCAAGGCCCTTGAGCATCTTCCCGAGTTGACACGCCAACGTGCGACGGTGGTTTTGCTGACCGATCTTGCAGGTACGACGGAGTGGGCGTCGCTCAAACCCAGCGTCCGCGGGCTGCAGGCGCGTGGTCATAAGCTCTCTTTGCTTGTCCCAGATGTTCCGCAGTTTGTGCCCAGTACAGAGTCTGAGGTGAGCGAAGAGGTGCATCGTCTGTTCTCGTTGGCAGAGAGCACGCTGCGGCGGGACGTCGCCGCGCAGTGGCGCAAGATGGGCGTGCCGGTCCGATTTTTCGGCCCTGATGACGCGCCCCAATCGCTGTGGGAAGATGCGTGTCGGTCCGCTTCGGCGGGGCAGTCGCGCGCCTACGCTGCACCAGCCGCTGGCGGATGCCCCGTCGATTGAGAGGTTATGAATAACGAATCCATAGAGAGGGGAGACATGAAGAGCTCACTCCGGTTTTTCTCAGAGGTCGTCGGTTGCACGCCTGTGCGGCTGCGAGTTGCACAGGCTAAGACGGCCCTGCTGGGTGAGCCCGACGTGCCCGCAAGCCGCATCGGACTCAGTAGTTTGTCTCAGTTGCATCCGCGTCTCGCGTGGCCCCTTTGGAGGGGGCGCGCTGCGATTGCGCGCACCACGGTGGTCACAAACCTCTTCAATCACACGCAAACTCCGATCGAGTTGGGCTGGTCGGTGAAGCGCACTCAGTGTCGAGACTTTCGAGGACGACAGCTCACGTATGACAGTCACAATGGCACGGACTTCGCGATTCCTGTCGGCAGCACCCTAACAGCCGCGGCCCCGGCCCGCGTTGCGCACATTGTGTCCGAGTTCAACCGTGGCGGGCTGAAGGTGTTTCTAGACCACGGCGATGGTTTGATGACATCGTACGCGCACCTAGCCCGCAGTCTCGTGCGAGAGGGAGACACGCTCGGTGCCGGCGAGCCCTTCGCGCTCAGCGGTTACAGTGGGCTGGACGGCTTGGGTACGTTTCCGTTTGGGGTTCCTCACGTGCACTTCAATGTGTGGCTAAACGGGGCGCCGGTCGACCCCTTTGCGCATGACGAGTGCCCATCGATGTGGGCCGGCGCGTCGGGGAGGCCGCTGCCACGTCCACAACTCGAGCCTGATGTGAGCCTGCCCGTGGCCGGCTTCGATGACCAAGCGACAGGTCTGATGATCGCCGCGTGCGTCACGCCCGGCGAGCGCGCCCGTCTGGAGAGCGTCGAAGACCCGTACCGGCGGGCAGCGCTGACGCTGGTGGCCAGCAACTACTATCCGACGCGGTTCCCCGTACGCGTGAACCCGTATCAACGCGAGCACGGGCGCGTCGCTCGGTTGTGGCTGCCGTTGTCGGCCGACGAGTTCGATTCCGTCGTATTCCTAGACGATCTTTGACGCGCGATTCAGGCAGCTGAGCCGCGCTCTTCGATGCTCGCGAGGAACCCACGGAAATACGACCAAGCGCTCGATAGACTATATGCGACAGAGACAAGGAGTAGCACCACCCCGACCCGTCGGAAGTCTACCTGAAGGTCGAACAAGCCGTAGGGCACGGTGTACTCATGATGAATGAGCAAGCAGGAAATGGCGACGAACTGGAAGCCTGCTTTCCATTTTCCGCCCATGCCGGCGGGGATGATCAATCCCTCGCCCGCTGCGAGCGCTCGGAGGCCTTGAATTGAAAGCTCCCGACCGATCACGACGATCACAATCCACGCGGGCATGCGGTCGAGTGGGATCAGCGCGACTAAGACGGCCATCACGAGCAGCTTGTCTGCCAACGGGTCTAGGAACTTACCGGTCAGCGAGACCAAGCCCTGTCGACGAGCGACCCAGCCATCGAGCCAGTCGGTGAACGCGGCTAACCCGAAGATGATGGTTGCGTAGATCGCGTGCCACCTGTCGCCCGTCGATATCAGCCAGCAGACGAGCGGAATCACTGCGATTCTGCCCATGGTGAGCAGGTTTGGAAGATTCCAAACGTCTTGCCGTGCGCTTGATGCCATCTCGATGAGACTTTTTTTGGGGGGGCGTGGAGCGCGCGAGCCGAGTTCGGAGCGCGCTCTTGATTCGACCTCAGTGCTAGAGGCCGCCTTCTTGGTCGAGGTACTCGGTGTAGTACTGAAAGACACGCTCGATGTAGCGTCGCGTCGCTTCGTACGGGATGCCGTCATAGCGTCCGACCGCTCCTGGGCCCGCGTTGTAAGCGGCCAGCACGAGGTTAATGTCGCCGTTGTACCGGTCGGACAAGATCCGCAGGAACTGGGTACCCGCCATGATGTTTTGCTCGGGGTCAAAACGATCATCGCAGTTCAACGACGCCGCGGTCGCTGGCATCAGCTGCATCAATCCGGCTGCACCCGCGTGCGAGATCGCGTGCGGATCGAACGCCGACTCCACTCGAATCACGGCCTTGATGAACTCGAAAGGGATCTCGTACGCGGCTGCGGCATCGCGAATGAGGTCATCGAAGGCACCGGGCTCTCGCTCAGGGTTCGGATTGGGCCGCTCTGGCGCGCGCGGGATCTCTCGTTCGGAGCGGGCCTCGTTCTCTTCTTCTCCAATCACGCCGCTGGCTCGCTCGCTTTCTCGGGGCTCCGTCGTGTACGTCACGGTGCCATCTGAGGCCTCGTAGCGATAGATCTGCGCCTCGGCCGACATCGCGATAGCGAGGAGGGCGAGCAGTACGGCTGTGGTGAATGCGAGTCGAGGCACGGCGGGTCGTCTTAGGAAGGCTGCCGCGACTCTTCTTGAGTGGATGCAGCGTGTCAAACGTTCGTGCGGAGTCGTGTGTGCCGCCGAGGGCAGAAACCGTCACGCCGTAAGCATGACAAAGGAGATCCGTCATCGCCTCTGTCGGCGATACAACCTCAGCACCGGCTTCGTCTAGGGCGCCACGCACTCCGCTGGCAGCTGTCGTAGCAGCGTGGCGGCGAAGAGCTAAGGGCGCGTCGCACGCGGCCGCCGATGACATCGGGCGGCCGCGAACAGGTGGACTATCGGGTGCAGTACCCTTGTTCGCACGTGCCGCTCGCGCACTCGCTGCTTTCCCAGCATGGCAAGCGGCAAAGGCCGTCGAAGCACTCCGCGATTGATGGACAATCGCTGCTGCGTCGGCACTCCGGTCCCGGACGAATGTCAGGTCGGCATACACCGTGGTCGCACATTTCTTGGGAGCCACAGTTCGCGTGCTCTTCGCATCGCTCGCTGCATAGGCTGTTGATGCATTCTGCCTCGCCCCCGCACTCAACGCTGTAAATGCACTCGGAGAGTGTTGGGTCATCGGTGCATTGGCCACTTTGGCAGCCCTGGCCCGTCGGGCATTCGCTGTCCGCTTCACACTCGAAGCTGCAGAAGCCGTTCTCACAGGTCTTTCCGAATCCGCAGTCACTGTCCGCAATGCAGAAGTAGGGGGTGACGCTGCAGATCCCTCGGATACAAGCTTCGCATGGTTCACAATCGGTGCTGCTCACGCAGAGAAGGTCCCGCTCTTCATCCTCCGCAATGCAGCGCCCATCGTCGCAGGTCTCGCCGTCATCACAAGAGGCGTCGGTCGCGCAGCGCGTCTGGCACTGACCGCGGTCGCAGTAGCTGTTTCCGTCGCAGTCGAGGTCCTCGATGCAGATCTGGTCGGGCACACAGCGGGCATCTTCGCAACGCTCGCCCTCGCTGCAGTCGCTGACCGCCGCGCAGCTTCGCACAGGTTCCCGACAACGGCCGGACAAGCACACCAGTTCACTCTCGCACTGCGCCGACGCCGTACACCTGTCGCCGATTGCTCCGCCTTCATCACCGGAGCCAGCGCCGCCGCCGCCAGCGTCCTCTCCCGAACCGGTGCCTGCATCCTCGCCGCTCAGTGCGTCGTTGTCGGTCGTCTCGTCGTCGCCCGCGTCGCCACCAACGGTGTCGGCGTCTTCGCTCGCGCCACCGTCATCGTCGCCACCGGAATCTGCGTCTTCCTCTCCGGTGGACGCGTCAGTGTCGTCATCAGCTGTGTCTCCTCCGGCATCTGCTCCGCCACTCAGGCCGGAATCCGTTTCGCCAAGGTCGCCACTCCCTTCTGCTGGAGGCTCAACCAAAGGGGGAAGTGGATCGGGGGTCTCATCGACGCAGAGTCCTCTCCAGCAGTAGCCTGCCTCACAATCGATATCCGTCGCGCATCGTTCGAGGCAGACACCATCAAGCCCGCAGAATGCGTCCGCACCGCACTCGTCGTCCGTCAGGCATCGTGACTCACACGAGCCATCAACACACAGCCCTGTGAGGCACTCATCATCACTGGCGCAACTGCCGCCCGGCACGCAGGCCCCCGTTACGCAGCTGGCCCCGTCGCCACATGCGTCATCGTCGTCGCACGCATCGACGCAGAGACCTTCACCGCCGCAGATTTGGCTAGCGAAGCAGTCGCCATCGTTGATGCAGAGCAAGGGCTCGGCGCACTGACCATCGATGCACACGCCGCTGGCGCAGTCCGCGTCTTCGCCGCAGCTGTCGGGTGAGAGCGTGCCGAGCTCAGGAGCGCAGACGTCGGCCTGCGTGCAGAGTTCCCCGACAGGGCACTCGGTGTCGGCTTCACACGTGATAGCGCAGCGGTCGCGCACGCAGACTCGTCCGTCGGAACAGTCGTCGCTGACTTCGCACGTCCCTGGTGCAGTGATGCGCCCAGGATCACTGTCGGCCTGCCCCGCGCCGCTCTTTCCACAGCCCGCACAAGCGGGGAGTACGGCCAAAGCGAGGGCAAGAATACCGAGAGAGAGTACGCTTTGACAGCGTTCGAGAGATGAAGACGACAACATGGATTCCTCCGAGCGGAGAGCGGTGAGAACCCAGAGACGGAAGAAGCGTCGCGGCTATTCAGATCGGTCGCGCGTATTGACGGAACAACGCCGCTGCCGGTAGCTGCGCCACACCTCTTGCCTCGACGGTTGATGCGCAACGATATCCTTGTTTTCGCCGGTCAATCGCATCCAGAGCTCGCTCAGGCAATCTGCGACGAACTCGATCAGCCGTTGGGTCGTGCAGAGACAGTACGCTTCTCGAACGACAACTTACTTGTCCGCCTGCTCGAGAACGTTCGTGAGGCCGATTGTTACGTCGTGCAGACCAGCACGGCTCCGGTGCACGACCATCTCTTCGAGATGCTCATCTTTATCGACGCGCTCCGTCGCGCCTCGGCGAAACGCGTCACGGCGGTGATGCCTTATTTCCCCTACGTCCGCAGCGACAAGAAGGACCAACCACGGATCTCGATCACGGCTCGACTCGTCGCTGATATGCTCGAGGCGGCCGGCGTTGATCGGGTGCTGACAATGGACCTGCACGCGCCGCAGATTCAGGGATTTTTCAAGGTTCCTGTCGACCAGCTGCAGGCCCACCCAATCCTCGTCGCGGACATCAAAGCTCGTCATGACCTCTCGAACGCGGTCATGGTGGCAACCGACGCAGGCGGAGCGAAGAGCGCTGGTCGATACGCCAACGCGCTGCACCTCGACCTCGCCATCGTCGACAAGCGGCGCTTTGGGAACGACGAGAAGCCCCGCGCAGAACACCTCATTGGCGAAGTAGAGGGCCGGGTCGCAATCGTCATCGACGATGAAATCGCCAGCGGTGGCACGCTGGCGCAGGCGGTCGAGTTCGTCAGGCGCCAGGGTGCAACGAAGATCATCACCGGGGCGACACACGCAGTCCTCACGAAGAATGCGCCCGCGCTTCTCCAAGCGGCACCGCTCGACGAGGTGCTGCTCACGAACTCCATTCCCATCCCACTCCACAAACGCTTCCCGAAGCTGAGGGAGCTGACCGTGGCTCCGCTTTTCGCG
Organism: Bradymonadia bacterium; assembly: GCA_047610025.1. Classification (GTDB taxonomy): domain Bacteria; phylum Myxococcota_A; class Bradymonadia; order REDH01; family REDH01; genus JBLFZA01. The sequence continues at coordinate 10,808 of JBLFZA010000079.1, forward strand.
CAAGCAATTCGCCGCATTCACGACGGCGACTCGGTGAGCGATCTCTTCTAGGCCAGCCGGAGAAGTCTCGGAGAGAGAGTCGGGCTCTCTCGAAACGCGACGTGTGTTTTACGTCGCGGCCTAGGGAACCGTGGGTCCACGCCCGCCGCGAAACAGGCCGCCATTAACACGATAACTGAGGCGGACGAAGAGCCAGTGCTCCCGGAATCGGGTGCGCGACAGCAGATCGTCTGTCAGCGGCGTGCGGAAGATTCCGAACTGGTACTGCACACCAAGCCACCAAGCGCCGCCATCGTGAGGGCTGTCCAAGTACGTGTCGATACCGAGGCCAAGGCGCCAGCCGAGTGACCAACTCTCGTGCTCGCCGAGATCTTCTTCCCACCGGACGTGGTCGGCGGTCGGGGCTACGAGCACGTAGAAGTTCGAGATGGTATAGGCGAGTTGGTTGCCGCTCAGGACCGCGAGGAAGAGCGGGTGAACCAGCAAGCCGGCGCTCAATGAGTTCCGCCTCACGTTGAGGTCGAGGCGCTGGAAGCGAGCGCCTTGGTAGCTGAGCTGGATGTCGGCGATCTGATTCAAAGACGACCAGTTAAGTAGGGCTCCGTAGGCCGGGCCGCGCAGGGCAGGGCGGTCGCGTCCCGCGCGCAGGGTGCTGTAGCCTGCGAGCAGACCGCCGCCGTAGAACGCGCCCGTCCAGCCAGGGCTGTAGGCGCGATACTCGGCGGATGCGTCGTAGTAGCTGTCGCCCGGCTCGCCCGGGTCGACCGGGTAGCCATCAAAGCCGTCGTCGCCGTCGTCGTCGCCGTACCGCTCTCCACCGGGATTGTCGGGAGCGTTCAGAGGGTACGGTGTCGCTTCATCGTCTGCCGCGATGCAGAGGCACGCGCACAAAACGACAATGAGGCGCTGCATGGCACGCCATGCGAACGCCTCACTAACCCTAGAAAGAGCCACGCGGTCGGCGCAGAGCGCCGGCCTGCTCAGAAGCTCTGCTCCTCGGGCGCGGTCAGGGTGACCACGGCGAAGAGTCCGCCAGCAGCGACGATGCTGCCTACGATGAGTGCGATGGTGCGCCCCTTCGAGAACTGCTGGACGCGTGCGCCTTCGATGTTGCTGCGCGTGACGAGCAGATTGTAGTCGGGCGCGATCAAGTTGCTCTCGTTCATCGTAAAGTTGAACGGGGACAATCGGTGATTTTCACCGTCAGCAATCTGCAGCGTGATCGGCGTGGCGACGCTCACCTCAACTTCGCCGTCGGCCGTCGGCAGCGTAACCGACTCTGCGATGTTCGAAGACTGAAGCTGCTCAAGTTCATCTGTCGTGATCGTGTAGCTCTTGTAACAAGCGAGCTGCAGGAACGCGATGACGACGAGCGGAGAAATCAGACGGAGCGTAGAGCGATTCATGTTGGCCGCACGAGGGGCAAGGAGTCGGAGCACCGCGTCTAACGAAACCCCGCGTCTGTGACAAGGGGCACCGCACGCTGCCAGATGGCGCGCCGTCGTCTTGCGCGTCCCGTCAAGCGCTGGTAGCCGGGTGTGGAGTGCATCTGCGATTTCTCTTCTGTTTCGGACTGCCATGCGCCCGCTTGTGCTCCGCTCTCTCTTGCTGCTCTTGGCGTGCTTTGTGACGCTCGCGGGTTGTCGAGAGGCGCGGCTGTCGTCTTCGGACCAGGATTTGGCGGACGTCGGGCCGCGACAAACGCCCGATGTGGCGACGCTCCCGGATGGCGCAACGGGAGAGATAACGGAAGAGGACGTCCCGGTCATCGTGCCACCGGAGACCGCCACGTGTGTGCTCATTCCATTGATTGGCGGCGAACCTTTTGTGGGCGTCGGCTCTGCGATCCCGATGGGCGTTTATCAATATGATCTCACGAGCGGCACGATCATGGGGGACCAACGCGTCACCTTTGAGGTGCAGGAGCCAGCGCTGGATGTCTCGTTATCCAGTCGGAGCGTGCGCACCGACGTAGACGGCTTGGCGCAGGTGAGGCTGAACGCAGGATTCAATCAAGGAGCGGTCGTTGTTCGTGCGCAGAGCGAGTGCTCGGCGCCACTCGATATTTCCGTCGACATTTTGGAGTTGCCAACAGGCAACCTGACGGTCCGCTTCAACTATCCATTCCGCGACGTTTATGACGTCTCGCCGGTGCGCACGCGTCTGTACCTCGCCGACACGATCACCTGTCGCGACGTGCAAATCGGGTTCGTGCCACCGTTCTCCGAGAGCGAGACTGATGCGCCAAGCGTCGTGGATACCACGGCGTTCCTGGGTCTGCGGGTTGACCAAGCCTACACACTTGTGGTGGTCGGGATCGGTAGCCGGGGCGAAGTGGCCGCGCATGGCTGTGCGGACAACGTGACGGTGCGCGAGACGGGTACGACGGAGGAGACCGTCGATCTGTTCTTGATTCCGCTGAACCCGGCGGGCGACTACGACGTACTGAGCAACTGGGACTTCCGTGACGCTATCGCCGAGAGCGGCGAGGTGGGGCGTATCATTGTCGACGTGCTCGACATCTTCGAAGATCCGGGCCGTGGGCTCTATACCTTCTTGCTGGACCTCATTGAGGTCTACGTCGGCGGAATCATCTCCACGGTAATCGACGTGTTCCTGGACCTTACCGGCCTTGATGACCTCATCGCTGGGGCGATCAATAGCGTGATCGAGTCCGTCCCGTTTTTGAGCGATATCGTCACGATTGGTCGCGATTTGCGGGCTATCATCGCCGAGCTCGAGGTTATCTCGGAGTTGGAGATTGGTAAGTTGAGTGGGGACTTTCAGGTGTTCGGCGCGGATGAGTGGGTCGGGCTGTCGCTCTACTGGCGTCTGGGTTGTGACGAAGACGACCCGCCAGACTGCGGCCGCCTCCCGATCATTCTCGACAACGTCGATCTCGGGCTGCTGCGCGGTGACTGGACCGGACGCGTGTTGGGATATGATCGGTTGGACATTGGTCGCCACCCGCTCGACTTCGAGTACGGCCGCCTGATTCTCTACGTCTTGGAGTATCTCGTATTGCCGGCGATCGTCGGAGATGACGGCCCGATAACGCTCGAGGATGTCATGTCCCGCGTGATCGGCTGCGAGAGCTTGGGCAACAGCGTGATTGGCGATGGCAACTGCATCTGTGCGTTCGGCGCGTGTGTGTGCGACACGGACGTGGAGGGGTTCTGCGAGGACTTCATCTCGGTGGCCTTCGGCGGGATTTTCCGTGGCTTCATCAACGCGCTCTCCTTCGACGCGGTGCTCGATATTCGCGGTGATGTGACGCTCGAGAACCTCGACGAGAACCTCTTGGTGGATGGCCTGAGGGACGGCAACTACGTCGGCAGCATCTTCATCGGCGAGTCCCCAACGCCCTTCAGCGCGACGTGGTGCGGCGTGAACGTGGATTCCACGCTCGACTTGGTCGACTACTGCTTGGGCGGCGGCGCAGAGTAGCGAAGACACGCTTGCGGAGGTTGAGGGACGGAACGAAGCCGTGTCTGAGGGGTTAGGGAGGCAAAAGTGCTTGACCGGGAAACCCGGCCGCTTTAAGCCGTCCGTCCCCGACGGTTCCTAGAGCCACTTGGTCGGGAATCGTCTAATGGCAGGACAGCGGATTCTGATTCCGTCAATCTAGGTTCGACTCCTAGTTCCCGAATTGAACCGCAAGGTTCAGGGTTGAAAGACCCAGGCCGAATCGCCTAAAGGTCGCAAGACCAACAATTTGTCGCGTTCGTCTAGAGGCCTAGGACGCTGGCCTCTCACGCCGGTAACACGGGTTCGAATCCCGTACGCGATACTTAAACGGCCCCCTCGTGAAAGCGAAGGGGTCGTTTTCGGTTTTGCTCTGCCGGATGCTCACTCTCCGGCTGCCGCCTTCGTGCTTCTACCGCCATCGCTCTTGGCGCGACGAACAGGGTGCCACAGGCTCCCTCGTTCGTTGATTTTCGCTTCGCTCGCCTGTGGCAGGGAGTCTTGAGAGGCACTTCTCGTGATTCTCACAATAACTTGGGTCCATCATGACTGACTTCTCGCGGTTCCTTGTATCGTCGTGGTCGCACTCGGCACGTTCTCAGGTTGCGCGGATGACGCCCCGTTCTTTATCGGTTCCGATGTGGGGAGCGAGGTCCCGACAACCGAAGACTGTGCCACGGGAGCGACTCAGTTCTGCGCGTGCAACACGGAGGATACCGGCGCGCAAGTGTGCGCGGCCGATAGCAGCGCCTGGTCCGCGTGCGACTGTGCGACTCCGCCGTCCGTAGAGGGCGTGTCGATTGCAGTCTTCGATGCGGACGACGCGGCCGCCGTCGGGATTGTGGCGGCCCAGATAGCCCGCGAAACACCGTGTATCCAAGAGCTAGGTGCGCTGCTGCTTACGAATACCGATGACGTCGACACCATTGTGGCGATTGCCTCCGCGCAAGTACTGCCGCAGGTCGTCTTCATCCCAGCAGGTGATGTGACCGTCGGCGCCGGCGCCTTTGCGAACGTCTCGATTCAGTTCGATTGCGGCTTGTTACGCGCCTTTCCGCCGGAGAACATCGCGACGAGCGTCGCGGTCTCTAGCGGTGGCAGCGGTATTGAGTGCCCGCTGCAGCTCAGCTTCTCAGGGTTCTAGAAGAGCGCACAGGATTTGCGCGCTTGACGCGTAGGAGCCGCCCTCACGATATAGAGGGCTCTCGCAGAGAGTGCCGATTGTGGCCGAGGGCCCCAGCGTCTTGCCGCACACGCTCCTGAAACCAATCCCGCCTCTGAAGTCGATGTCGTCATCGTACGCTTCACGGAGGCGCTGCGGGGACAGCGCGCGTGCTTTCGAACTCTCGAGTACTGGGGTGCGCGGGTCGTCACTTTCGATGCGCACGCTGCGTTGCCCCACGAGGCCGCCGCGGTCAGCGAGGCTGTGCCGATGCCGATCTCACACCGCACAACGCGGGACTGCTGGGTTCGTCATCGCGGCAGTTATCGTCCGTGAGTTCCTTCAGGAGCCGGCCGCAGGGTGCAGGCGCCGCGCTGATTCGCAGCCCGCTGCTCATTGTTCCCCTTGCGCGTTCAGGGTCCGAGCGAGTCG
>JBLFZA010000080.1:0-15845 GCA_047610025.1 Bradymonadia bacterium
TAGGGCGCCTGGACCGTGCGCGGCGTGAGCGCATCCGGTCTCGTGGGGTCGGCCCAAGTGTACTCCAGCTGCACTCGGAAGAGCCCGGAGCTGCCAACGCGTACGCCGGGCATGACAAGCATGAGAGGGCCTGAGTCCGCGGGAGGGCGGTCAAAGAGCAGCGAGGTCGTGCGCGCCTCTCCTGCGCCAATCTGCTGGCGAGATGTCGGCCGAATCTCCGCTGTTATCGCGGCCGGGAACTCCGCTCGCCCAACAGCTGCGCCCGACGCGGTGATCAGTGCAGGCGGGTCCATGCTGCGATCCGCGTCCACCGGCACGACCTCAATGCCGATCTCGCTCGTATTCGTGACCTGAAGGTCAATGCGGAGCAGTGGTTGCTCGGCGAAGCCTTCGCCTGCCGTACGACTCAGCAGGGGTACCCACTCCGTCGAGACGCCAGTCACCGCGAATTGCACGCCGGGGCCTTCGAGCACTTCGCCGAGCGCCGAAGCGGCCGGAGGCGTTGGTGGCTCAGCGGGCGCCGTGATCCGGACGTAGGCGGGGGTGTCGATTTCGGGTCCGAACATGCGCGGGGGCAAGCTCAGTACAAGATTGTTCGCGCCCTCTGGCGGGGCATGGAAGAGCAAGATGTCGGTGAGCGTCTCACCACCTTGAAGTTCGCGCGCAGCCGTCACGGGGTCGTTCAGATCGCGATAGACGCGGGTCGAGGCGGCCGGGATATTCGTTCCGCTGGTCGGAGCAGCGCCTTCCGCGGGTGCGACGAAGAGCAGTGGAGCCTGCGCCTGTGTCGCGATGGTCGACGTCCAGCCGAGGTCATAGGTGACGGCGCTTCCGCTGCTGTTTGACACGCTGATTTCGACGACGAAGAGCGGCGCGGACGTGCCAACGGCACCCGTTGGGCCTTCGAGGTCCAGCCACCGAAGGCTAGCGTCGACGACGGTCGCGGTGACGGAACCCTGCACAACAGGCTGCCCGCTCGGCACTTCGGGCGCCGTCTTGCACGCGGCTGCCAGCGTCAGGGCGCAGGCGACAGCGAACAGGCGGCAAGAAGTCGAGGTCATACGAAATGGGCCGTGCTGGGGACGTCGGCGGAACGACACAGAAGAGAAACGCTCTCCATCTTCGGGCGCGCACGCTAGCACGCGCGAAAACGCAGTGTCAAACCAGCATCGCGTGGGAGTCCACGGGACAGAACCCGCCCGACCTGATGCGCACGAGCCTCTACAAGAAGCCGCAGACGAAGCTCGCGTCCCGCTCGGGGTCCGGGGCGATCGAGATGCGCCAGTCGGGGAGCGCGATCGGCGTGGCGTCCAGCGCCCAGAGGTCGTACGACCCTGAACCCGTGATGTCTGTCGCCGGCGTGCACTCGCCATCGCCGTTCAGATCGACGTACCAAAGCACCAAGTGCGACTGAAGCGCCGACATGAACACATCGATCTCGATCGAGAAGGTAGGCGCTTCGATGACGCGCTCGACACGCACAAAGCTGCCGGAGCTCTCTTCCAAACCAGCGTAGAAGCGTTCACCAACGGAGGCGTCGAACTCCGAGCCTTCGAGAACGACGACGTGCTCAAAGGGCTCCGGAAACGCCAGCCCGATCACGCACTGCTGCATGTTTTGGAAGCAGAGCGGGTTATTCTCGATGCACTGGAAGTACTCGTCGTAGAGGTCAGCGTCGACTGTCGCTGCTCGCTCGATGCAAGTGTCTGCGCAGGGTGCCTCGCCTACTTGGCAGAATCCGCGGTCCTCCGATTCCCGCACGTCGCACGCGTTTGCGCAGGCCTCTTCAACGGTCTCCGTACCGGTATCGAACGAGATGTCCTCAACGATGTCTGGAGTCACGTCGTCCGGGGCACCCAGATCGCTGACCGCGTCCGGCTCCGGTGTCGTGTCGCTGGGCATCACATCCTGCGCGACATCCTGCGCGACATCCTGCGCGACATCCTGCGCGACATCCTCGGCTAGCGACGTGTCGGCCTCGGTACTGTCGGCCGCGTCCGCTGCCGCGTCCAGGGCAGTGTCCGTCTCAACATTAGCGCTGTTCGGCGAAGTGCCACAGGCTGAGAGAGCAATGACGAGAGCGATAGAAGCACGTCGCATGTTGACCTTCGCGTGGTTGTGGGAGTGGCTGCATCATGACGACTTCGGGTGCCGGCGCAAGTCGCGCCGCCTCCCGCCGTCTCAGACCAAGAGCAACCCAGCTTCTCGGAGCTGTTGCCAGCCCCAGCCGTCCATGAACTCGGACGGCGTTCGCTCGGCATCTGCAGGGTAGGTCCCGAGCGCCTCCCCGAGCCGTGGCGATCGGCGGGCAGCGGGGGATGCATCGTCGAGCAGTCGTACCAACCACTCGGCGACATCCGGTTCGAGTGTGATGGGCTCCTCGGCGGCTGGTAGAGCGAGACCCACTCGCTCACCTGAGTCGGGGTCGTGTAACTCTAGGAGCGACGGCCCGATCCAAACAAGGCGCGCGCGAAGCCGCTCAATATCGGGGGGCAGGGGCTCAAGGAGAGCCGCCGCGATGACGTCCGGCGCGAGCGTTGTGCGCTGTTGGCTCGAGAGCCAGCTGTGCGCCGGGCGCTCGAATCCGACGCCGTGCATGTAGTTGAACAACGACGCCTTGAGGCCTTCGCCCAGCGCGTCGTGGTCGACTTCGACCGGGTCGACGTGGTCGACATCGTTCACGGCGAATGGCTTCTCGGCGAGTGGCAGCGCCTCGACGCCGAAGCTCGCAGGGTCCACCCCAACAGGGCTGTGCGCGGTCATCGCGAAGCGGTGCCAGAAGCCTGACTGCACCACGCCCGCGCCGAACATCTGTCGCACGACCTCAAGCGCGTCGACAGTCTCCTGCTCCGTTTGCGTCGGGAATCCATACATCAGGTACGCGTGCACCATCGCGCCCGCCTCGGTAAACGCCGCTGCCACTCGGGACACCTGCGCGACGGTCACGCCCTTCTTCATCAGCGCGAGCAACCGGTCCGAGGCGACCTCGAGACCGCCGGATATTGCGATGCAGCCGGAGGCGACCAAGAGGCGACAAAGGTCGGGCGTGAACGCGCGTTCAAATCGGATGTTTGTCCACCAGGTCACCACATGGTCGCGGGCGAGCAGCTCAAGCGCGAGATCGCGCAGGCCGGTCGGCGGCGCCGCCTCGTCGACGAAGTGAAAGCCCGTCTGCCCCGTGTGCTCGATGACCGTCTCCATACGATCGACCAGCGCAGCGGCCGGCGCGATGTCGTAACGGGAGATGTAGTCGAGCGTCGTGTCGCAGAACGAGCACTTCCCCCAATAGCAGCCGTGCGCGATCGTGAGCTTGTTCCAGCGCCCGTCGCTCCACAGCCGGTGCATCGGGTTCGGGACATCGAGCACCGAAAGATACGAGCGCAGCGGCAGCCCGCGATAGTCCGGGGCCGGCAACACGGCGTGGGGGACATCGCCAAGCTCGTCGCCATTGATGTAGCGCACCTCTCCGTCAACTCGAACGAACGTGCGCTTGAGCTGTGACTGCTCGCGCGCCCCCGCGAGGTGCTCGATGAGCGACACCAGTGGACGCTCGCCGTCATCTAGGCAGACGAAGTCCACGGCGTCGAAGAGGCGAGGCTCCTGCAGTGAGCGCAGCTCGGTATTGGGATAGCCGCCGCCGAGTACTCGCGTGATGTGCGGATGATGCTCGGCGAGCCATGTGCCGCAGCGGAGCGCGCCGTAGAGGTTACCGGGAAAGGGCGCGGAGAATGCGACGATATCCGGCTTCTCGTTCTCGATGTGCTGCTCGAACGCCTTCAGTAGCCAGCAATCAAGCAGCGTCAACGGCGCCGCGAGTGCTTCTGCCATCGGGTCGTAGCTCGGCGCCGCCGCGGCTAAGCGCTCGGCGTAGCGTGTGAACGCGAAGTGAGGGGTGATCGCGTCGCGCACCACGTCGGCGATGTCGTTGAGATACTTGGTCGCGATGAAGCGGGCACGGTCTCGCACGCCGACAGCGCCGAATGCCCAGTCGAGATCTTCAGTATCGTCAAATCGTGGCCCTTCCGGGAGCATCCGTCCGCTCGCGATCCGCGTCGCGAGCGTCGGGTCCTCGTCCTGCAAGAAGCGGATGACGGGAGTGATGCAGCGTTCGTACTTTCGCCGCTGATCGAGCGCTGACTCCACAGACTCGGGGAGCGTCTCGAGATCGAGAGTCTCGATCTCGTCGAACACCGCTCGGAGCCCGTCTTGGCTGAGCAGCGAAAGAACCAGCTCAATCCCGAGATCGCACTGCGCCGTCTGCACGCCCTGGCTGCGCAACCACCCCGTGAGGTAGGCCGTCGCGGGGTACGGAGTGTTCACCTGCGTGAGAGGCGGGAGTACAAGCAGCACGCGCGGTGTTGCCTCCCCTAAGCGCTCCGAGAGCATTGTGTTCAACGTTGTCGTCATGCGCGGGAGTCTAGAACACCTGCCGCGATCCACAACTCCTCACTGTGACCTCTTAGCGGGCCCATCGCCCCTGGTGTGCTGGACACTCTGGGCCTCGGGCTTATTGTCCGAGTCACGCTACTCCCTTGCCCACCCTCAGACGCCGATGTTCGATTTTCAGAATTACGTCGCGGTACAGAAGAACCCCGGGAAGACCCGCGACAGCCGCGGCTTCGGGGCGTACGCCTACTCCGGCGATGTTCGCGTGCTCAACACGCTCAGCTACGCGAAGCCGGTGAAGATCTCGGTGGACGCGGCGGTTCGCGCGTTCAAGGCTTGGTACAAGAGCGACCTGCTCGGAAGCAGCGTGAAGGTGAGCGAGCGCCAATTCCCGCACATTCAGGCCCTGGTCTCGGATTGCGCGACGCAGCTCGGCATTCCGATGCCCACGACGTACATCGCGCAGAACCTGACGAGCATCAACGCGATGACGCTTGGTACGGAGACGGACTCCTTCATCTTGCTGCATTCGGCGACCGTCGATCGCATGAGCGAGGCGGAGCTGAAGTTCATCGTCGGCCACGAGTGCGGTCACATTCAGAACTCGCACGTGTCGTATAAGACGGCGCTGACCTTCATCACGCAGATGGCGGGCCAAGTCGTCGGCGTCATCGCGACGCCTGCCCGCTTGGCGCTCGCGACTTGGAGTCGCCGCGCGGAGATCACCTGCGACCGCGCCGGCCTGCTCTGCTGTGGCGATCTGGACGTCGCTACTCAGGCGATGGTGAAGATCGCTCATGGCAGCTCGAAGCTCGCCGACGAGTTCGACCTTGAGGACTTCTTGGCGCAGGCGGATGAGCTGCGGGAAGGCCTAGGCCGAGTGAAGGAACTCGCTCTGTCTCACCCGTACTTGCCGAAGCGCGTTCGAGCGCTGCGCCTGTTCGCACAGTCCGATTATTATAAGGCGCAGATCGGAGAAAGTGGCGGTGTGCCGCTAGTGGAGATTGACAGGCAGATCGACGAGATCTTACGTGTCTTTTAAGTCGTGGAAGGCTCTAGGTGACGTACCCTCGTGGTCGCGGACGCCGATGTTGAGCAGATTGACCACCTCCCGCGTACGCACGAGTCGTCAGATGTGTGTTCTGCAAGCGCGCGGCGCCGACGAGCGGTCCCGACAGTTCCTTAATGGCTGTCGACCCGACCCCTCCGATTCTCGCCCCCCGCTCAGAACAACAGAGACGAGCCTCGTGCGCCACGTGCGCTGGGTCACTTCCCGCTCTTCACTTTCGTTCGAGTCCGACTATCGGGCCCATCGGTTGCCGAAGACCTTCCACGACCCTTTTTGCATCAAGAACGCTAGCCCAATCGGAGCGCTATGACCCCGGAATCCACCGCAACAGCGCTGGAGGCGCTGCTCGAAGATCTCGCCAACCTTGGCGACAACGCGGGCATGACCTCGATCGCACGCGAGATCCGCAACGAGAGGCTGCCCGCACTGCGTGAAGGGCGCATGAGCATGGTCGTGCTCGGCGAGTTTAACCACGGCAAGTCGACGGCGATCAACGCGCTGCTCGGCGGCGACGTGCTGCCGACGGGAATCACCCCGACGACCGCGGTCATCACGCACATCGTCGGCGGGCACGGACCCACGCGGGTCGTGCGGGACAGCGGCTCGGAGGAGATTCCGGTCGAAGCGCTGGGTCGATACCTCACGGAGGACGCACCGGCTGACCTGCAGTACGTCGAGGTACGATCGCAGTCGGACTTCCTCACCGGCGGGGTCTACGTCGTCGACACGCCAGGCGTGAACGACATCTCGCAGCAAAAGGTCGAGATCACCTATGGCTACGTGCCGCGCGCAGACGTCATCGTTTACGTGCTCGACGCGACGCAGGCGCTGAAGCGTTCGGAGATCACGTTCATTCGCAACCGCCTGATGCGCGGTAGTCATGAGCGCATGTACTTCCTTCTCGGCAAGATCGATGCGCTCACCAGCGAGGAGCTGAAAGAAGTGCTCGAGCACGTACGCGGCAAGCTCGATGAGCTGGTCGGCCCGGTGCCGCTTTTTCCGGTGAGTCAGCGACGAGCGCTCAAGGGCGACGATCCAGGCTTCTCGCTCTTTAAGGACGCCATTCACGACGCGATGCGGGCTCAGCGCGCGCAGATTGTGTTCGAGGGCGCGATGCGCACCGGACGCCGACTCTCGTGGCTGCTTGAGCAGAACCTCGCGATCGAGGAGGGCGCGCTGCAGCTCGAAACAGCAGAGCTTGAGCGACGCGTGCAGACGGTGCGAGGCAAGCTCTCCGACAGCCGCTTGCTCATCAGCGAGAACCTCGAGCTCATCGACCGGCGTATTGGCGAGATCAAGGCGACCGCCGAGGACAACGTGCGAAGCTTCGCCGCGTCCTTCGCTGCCGCGCTGCCGCAAGAAGTCGAGAAGGCCAGCGCGGACGACATTAAGCGCTACTTGCCCGACTTCGTGCACGACACGTTTAAGGACTGGCTCGAGAAGGAAGGCCAGAAGCTTGGCGCCAAGCTCGAGACGCTCGCCGAAGACGTGATCTCCATCACGACTCGCAACATGTCCGAGACGATGAACGATGTGCAGGACGAGCTGGGCGTTCGCGCCAAGTCGCTCGACCTCGACATCAACACCTTCGGATACGACGTTGGTGTTGCGGCGCTCGGCGCTGTTGGGTTTGGGATGATGCTGACCCGCATTCTCGCAGGCGGCGTGCTCATCGTTGCCGCGCCTGTGCTGGCTTTTGCGCTCAAAGGTCGCGTCGACAATCTCCTTCGCACCAAGGCGTCCGAGCAGGGGTTGAAGGCGATTCAGCTCGCGGCGGACAAGATCGAAGAGGAGTTCAACCACGTCATCGACGACTTCGGCGACCGATTGAAGCGCTTCATCGAACACGCTGGCGATCGCCTCTACTCGCAGGTTGTTGAAGCACTTGATCGTGTCGTCTCGGAGCGCCGCGCGCATTCGGGAGACAACACGCACAGCACCGAGAAGCTCGTCGAGAGCCGCGCAACGCTTGCGCTGATCTCGGCCCGCATCGAGGCCCTCGGTCGTGGCGAAGACCCCGACACGGTGACCTTGCCAGGGCCGGAGTCTACTACGCCGGCGACGTCCGCTAAGGACGCCGGAGACGAGGCGCCTGCCCCCTAGCCGCGGGCTATTCTTTGCTGCGACCCAGCAAGTTTCGCGACAGCATCCAGGCGCCGCCGAAGAAGACGAAGGCGAGCGCCGCGTAGATGGCCCAGAACTGGCGGTAAGACGCCGGGTCGCGGCCATCGAGCATCAACGAGGCGTTCTGGCAGGTCGTCGCACCATCGAGCGCTGCAGCCACTTCTTCGGCGCTCGGCGTGGTGCCGTTTGCCTGCTGCAGATCGAAGCGGGTCTGGTTCTCGAGTCGTTGGTACCAGTCGGCCAGCTCGGTCGAAGGCTCGTACCCGCAGAACCACGTGCGGTAGTTGTTCGAGTAGAACGCGATGAGCCCTTCATAGCGCTTCGGAAGATCTTTGAAGGCGATCAGTCGGCCGTTGTTCTCGTAGCTGGGTCGGAAGGACTGTTCCCCGCGCTCGACTGGCATCGGCATGTTGCGCAGGATTCGCGGTCGGTCGTCCTCGACGACTTCTTCGACGTAAATCTGCGAACCAACCAGCTTGTGGAAGGTACGCTCTTCGCCAAATGACCGGCGTTCGCGAATTCCAACCACGCTGACGTGGCGGTTGCTCGTCACGGCGGCGAGCACGTCGAGGTTCACGAGCATCTCGTCATCGCTGCCGACGTTCAGGTCGACGGCTTCGGTCTCACTGAATGAGTACGCCAGCTCGCCGACGTATTGGTAGGCGAGGAAGGCCGCGAAGAGCATAACGAGCACGATCACAGCGTTTCGTGCGAGCTTCTCTTCGGGCTCGTCGGTGGCGAGTGCCTGGTCAACAAAGTCGTCGGGCACTGGCGCGCCGCCGTTGAACCACGCCATCGCGTCAGCATCGAGCTGGGGCGGTGCCGTCGACGGGTCGTTGTTGGAGGGGCTTGTCACGAGTGGCCCCAGTGCGGGGTCGAAGAATCAGCCGCGTAGTACCGCGGGACGAGCGAGTCTCTAAAACTGGCTACGCGCCCGCTCCTTGGCGGGCAAGACCTCGAGGCACGTCGTCCACCATCCGGTGAGAATGGTCTGCGCGAACTCCTCCGGCAGCCCTTCGGTGCGCATCTCGTCTGCAAGTCTCTGGTGATCGTAGGCAACAGGAATCAGCTCGTTCGTAAGGGAGCCTCGTGCGTCATCAATCGTCACGAGACTGTACCAGACGCGTGGGTCGCCGTCGTTCGCCGGTCGTCCAATCGCTCCTACGTTGATGACCGTTTTGCCGTCGGAAAGTTCCCTCTGCCAGTGAATCCCCGTGTGGGTGACGAACAAGACGTCCGCCTTGTGGCCCTCGAGCACGTGCTCGAGGAAGGAGTCCGGCGAGGTGCTCTCCCACAAAAACTCATTCACGCGGCGCGGCGAACCATGCGCCATCAGCACTCGCTTGCCGCCCCAAGATGCGCGGTGCCACTCCGGCAGGCTGCGCAGCCAGGCCCGATTGTCGGCGTTGGTGTTCGCGAGCGTATAGTCGTAGCTAACCTGCGCGAACGCGTTGTCGCGGGGGTCCGTGTATCCGCACGCGCAGTCTTCGAGGGAGTGACCGATCGAGTGGTCGTAGTTCCCTTGAATCGTGAGCACTTCGCCGGAGCGTAGACTCGGAAACGAACGATCAGGATGCGGCCCGAATCCGCCAACGTCGCCGAGGCAGTAGAACTCCGTCGCGCCCCGCTTGCGGGCGTCAGCGAGCACAGCGTCCAAGCTGAGGTAGTTGTTGTACACGCCGCCAAAGACGGCTGCGCGCCTCAGGTACGACATGACACGCCCTCAACATGGCAGGTGTAGCAGGCCGGATGCGAGAGCCTGATGGGCTTCATCGCGTCGTCGAGCGAGTCGCCCATGCGTGCGTCTTCCTGCTCGATGAGAATCGGGCACGGGTAGGCGCCCTTCGCGGTGACCATCCGACAACTCGAGCATTGCAGCGCTTCATCTTCGCCCTCGAGCAGATCCCCGTCGACGAGACGTTCGAAGTCCTCGTAACCACGCCCGCGTCGTTCTTCGCGGCCGATTCGGAACGGCGCGAGAAACTTTGTCCGAGGCTTCGGCAAGCCGAGCGAACGCAGCAGCTCGCGGAATCGGTCGCGAGACGCCTCGCTGGCGTCGCCGACCTCGGTCACGGTGAGCACGGGGTTGATGCCAGCGGCAGCTAGATGCTTGACCCCTGCGATGATGCGTTCGAAGGTTCCGCCGCCCCGAATCGGGTCATTCTCTTTCGCGGTTGTCCCATCGAGCGAAACGCGCAAATCCAAGCTGTACGGCGAGGCGTCGAAGATATCGCGCAACCGCTTGGCTGCGTCCTCGTCGATCAGGATGCCGTTCGTGAGAATCGACAGCGGACCTTGAGCGAGCGTGCTCTCGATCAGCCCGAAGATCTCGGGGTGCATGAAGGGCTCGCCGCCAGTGAAGTAATACTCCCGCGTACCGAAGCGCAGCGCGGCCTCGAGCGCGTCGTCGACCTGCTCCACCGTCATGAAAGGATGGCTATCGTTCTTGGGCCCACACGAGATGAAGCAGTGACGGCACGCGATGTTGCACACCGTGCCCGTGACCTGCAGCCACAGCGTATCGAGCTCTCGCAGCGGAAGCAGCGGAGCGGCGTTGGAGTCGTGCGAGATGGCACGCGAGGCGATCGCGTCGAGGGTAAGGGATGTCATGCGGATATGAGCTATCGGAATCGGCGAGGCGCGACAATGCTGCAGTGGTGTCTCGTGGTGCTCATTGTCTTAGGGACGATTCGAGAAGCGCGCGCCGGTGTTTTCGAGGGGCTCGAGGGGAGAGCCGCTCTCTACGAACTCGTCGCCCGCCTCGACGACGGCCGATGCGGAACAGACGAGCGTCTCCAGATGCAAAGCGCGCTGCTCGACGCACCGCAGGGGTCGGCCGGGCACGCGGACCTTCTCGTGCTCGAGGCCATGTTGAACGACTGCGTCGTGGGGGACGAGCAGGCGGCCCAGTCGGCGCGGGGGGCTGCCGCCGTCAGCGCGGTCTGGCGTGCCGCGCCGCTTTGGTGGGGTGGCACAGAGGATCCCGCGACCACGCCGTGGCGAGGTGGGCCGACACTCCTGGAGCTTGTCTCCCCGGATCCTGGCACACGGCTTCAGCCGTCCCGGCATCTTGTCGTCGACTACGAGCGTTGGCGTTGGCGCTCCATCGCTCGACCAGCGGAACGTATCGGAGACCGGCTCACCTGGATCGCCGAGTCGACGCTCTCTTCTCAGCGCATTGAGCTGCTGCGCGACGTGCTGCGCGATGTCGATGGCCGTGGCTATCTGCGAGATCACCCCGAGGCGTTCGACATCGCGATGGATGTCGCGGCCGATGCGGCGTGGCGTGGGGACGTGCCAAGCGCAATCGGGCTTGTCCAAGACTTCGCCGCGATTGGCGCGATTCGGCAGGCAGAGGCGCGCCAGTTGAGTGAGCTGTGGCGGCTGCTCGATAGATTATCGGCTCATCGCGCGGAGGTGCGAGAGCTCGATCGCCTGATCACCGGCGAAGGCGTCGTGTCCGCTGAGGCGATGTGGGCAACGCTAACCGCAGCGCGGAAGGACGATCGCGACGACGAGGCGTTTGCGTTGGTCACTGAGTACCTCGCGCGTTTTCCCGGTCATCGTCGAGTGGCGGCGCTCGAAGCGTGCATCCACCTCGCTGGCTGGACCTCGAACAACGCCGTACAATCACAGTGTTGGTTGCAGCGGGTTCGGGCGCCGGGGTTCGCGAGTCGCGCGCATCTAGACGCGCTCGCGATTGAAGTGGCCGTTGATGCGTGGTCGATTGGAAACTTGGAGGCAGCGTCGTCGGTTCTTGATGCCTGGGGGGGGCCGGAAACGGCGTCCGTGCCGATCGCCTATTGGCGAGCACGGGTAGCCGCGGCTGAGAGTGAGCAGCCAAGCGCTGAACACTGCGCGGCGTTCGGTGAGGTCGCGGAGCGAGCTCCGCTGTCGTGGTACGGGATTTGGGCGGACCGCTGGCTGGCAGGGTGCCCAGGCGGCTCAAAATTCGATGCACGTGTGAGAACGCTTTGGCAGAATCGTGATCGCACGACCCTTTTGGAGCGTGAGCCAGTGGCGCGGCTGCTCGCGATGGGCTTCAGCCGATTCGCCCATCGGCTCGCGCGATGGGGCGGACAGCTGGCGGGCGGCGTCGCATTCGATGCGGTCGCGGTGGCCGCGATGTCACATGAACGACGCGGCGAGAACTCGACCGCGCTCTGGCTACTTGGCCGGCACGTGGACTGGCGGGAGGTCAGTTGGGAGCAAGCGACACGCGCTCCGGGTGCGGTGTGGCGCCTCGGGTGGCCGATGCCCTTCGACAAGGCGTTCGCCGCCGGTGAACATGGGTCCGGCATCCGGATGGGGGTGCTCCGTGCGTTCGCGCGCCGTGAATCATCGTTCGACCCGGACGCCGTCTCTTACGTTGGCGCGCGAGGTCTCATGCAGGTTCGACCGGCCACCGCTGCCGAGGCGACGGGCCGAGCGGGCTGGACGTCGCCCCCGAGCCGTCGCGACCTGCTCGACCCCGAGGTCAACGTGCGCGCCGGCGGCGTCGTTCTGCGCGAGCTGTTCGAGCGTTACGGCCCCGACATCGAGCACGTCGCGGTCGCCTACGCGTCTGGGCCAGCCCACGTGAGACGTTGGTCACAGCAGGGATTGCCCGCTGACGTGTGGTTGGAGCGCATGCCGTACCCCACGGTCCGAGCCTACGCGCAGGACGTCGCTGTCGCGGCGGCTATCTACGAAGCGCTGTCGAACCGATGATTTCGGTCTCGGGCGTCCTTGAGGGCGACGCCATTAGTTCGGGCGCATGCGCTCGAGCTGCGCGTTGATGTCCTCGGGCGTGACGCCGCCAGGCCCAATGTAGTTCGGGTCGAGCTGTAGGGTTCGAGAGTACAGTTCGACCACACGTCGAATCACCTCGTTCCCGCCGGTTTCGCTTTGGCCGACCACGAATCCGAGCACGAAGACCGCGTTCGGATCGGTCGGGCGCTCCTCAAAAGCCTGTTCGGCGTGCGTGAGAGCGAGTCGACGTTCGCCGATCCGCTGATAGAGCCACGCGAGTCGAGGTCGCGTCTCGGCGCTGGTCCCCTCACGCTGCACCTGAGCGAGGTAGAGGTCCGCGAGCTCCAGCGTCCGACCCGTCTCGAAGAAGACCATCTCGGTCTCGTTCAACACGCGTGAGCTGGGATCGCCGGCGAAGAAGCCTTCCGCGTCTGCGAGGATCCTCTCCATGGTCGCGGTTTGGTCGCTCGTGGCGCTTGGGAGCGCGGGCTGTATCGCGGCGAGGGCTAAGCTCGGGTCCGCGGCGGGGCCAGGCACGAGGGACTCGACTTCGGCAGCGGCTGGGGGGCTCGTCGTGTCACAATTTGCTAGAGCAAGGAGCGAAGAAACGACAAGGAGAAGGGAGGCGACTCGGTTCATGCGTTGGCGGAGCGAGAGGTCGTCGAAAGCACGAGATCTGTGCGGGGCACGAGCGCGTTGGTCTCCGCGGTTGGGAGACGGTCGCGCAGCTCGGCAAGCGTAGAGCCGAGGAGCGGGTGACGCCAGCTCGGCCATAGCTCGGCGATTGGCACGAGCACGAATGCGCGTTCGCTCAATCGCGGATGGGGGAGGGTCAGCGCGTCGTCGTCGACGCAGACGGTCTCGTACACCGCGATGTCGAGGTCGAGCGTTCGTGGGCCGAAGCGGAGGCCGCGGGTTCGTCCGTGTCTGCGCTCGATGTCGAGCAACGCGGCGAGTAGGGCGTTCGGACTCAGCCGGGTGTGCAACAATACGGCGGCGTTGAGGAACGCGGGTTGTTCGGTGACGTACGCAGGCGGCGTCTCGTACACTCGGGAGGCGGCGTCGACTTGGCCGAGCTCTGCCAACGCGACAGTGGCAGAGGCGAGCGTTTCTTCACGCTGCCCGATGTTCGCGCCAAGGCAGATGAGAGTACGAGGCATGCTGATCGGGGAAAGAGCTGGCGCGCCCCATAGCGCAGCGGCGTCACGCCGTCGACCGATGGCGTGGGGTGCCGTGCCGGCGCCCACCACGGTGGTCAAATGTAGGAAAAGTGCTCTCGCGCTCTTGATCCCACTTCAGAACCCGCTACGACTGAATGTGAGAGGCAGAAATGCTGCTCTGTCAGCGGGAAGGTCGTTTCTGGGGAAGCAAGCCAGACCGCCCGACGGAGACAATGATGACTCTCTCTTACATTCGACTCGATGAGCGTCTTGACGCTGTTCAATTTGCCGAGCTTCGCGCGGCAAAGAAGATGCAGCGCGCGTTCCGACACCGCTTCATGCTGAGCTGGCTCTTTCACGAGCTCAGTCTCGAAGGAGTGGTGCTCGACGAAGGCGACCTTGAACGCGCACTCGCTGGCAAAGCTGGCCGCGATTACTGTGATGATGAGCTTCTCGAGCGCATCCGACGGTACCGTGAAGCTGTACGCCGACTCAGCGAAGCCTCCAGCAATCGGGAGACGCTGACGCGTCGCACCCTCTTGGAGTACCAGGCCATCATTGATGGCATGCAGCCCAAGAGCGCGGCGCGCACCTCAAGCGGTGCCACAGAAGCGTACAAGCATGATGTGCTTGAGCCCGAAGAGATCGACGGGGCCGTTGTCGACCTTCTCGCCGAGCTCAAAGAGCGCGAAATGCGAAGCCACCCGATCGAGTTGGCGATCTACGCGCACTACCGCTTGATTCAGATTTGGCCCTTTGAGCGTCACAGCGCCGCGGTCGCCCGCCTCGCAGCGAACCAAATCCTGTGCTCGCACGGCTACCCGCCTGCGCTGATTCACGCTCATGATCGCCAAGGCTACTACCACTCGTTGCACTACAATATCTCTCGCTTGCAGGGCATTGTGGTGTCTTCGATTGAGAGTCAGATCGAGCTGAGAGAGCGACTTTTCGCGCGGCGTTCTGCATCCCGAAGCTACGCGGCGGCATTGTAGAGAGCGTACCGGGCGGGCACCTCACGCCTGCTCGGCACGATCTAGACTGCGAAGTTATTGTCTGTCCCCCTTCGGCGTGTACGCTCCGACCACGACGACAATCATTTGTCCGACTGCTGGGTAAGTTTCCCTGCAACCCGGCGCGCAGTCGCCTGCTCTAAGCGCGGAAAGTACGCCCATGACAGTTGAGTCATTCTACGACGGCAGCAGCACCGACGCGTTCGAAGGCCAGCCTGGCGATCGCGTGGTTTTCCCTGACGGACTCGAAGTGCAAGTCGTCGCTCGAGCGGACCTGCCGACGGAGTTCGGACGCTTCCAAATGGTTGCCTTCAAGAACAACCGGGATGGGCTCGATCACGTGGCTGTCGTGCACGGCGACGTGATCGGGAAAGAGGACGTGCCCGCACGTGTCCACTCCGAGTGCCTCACGGGAGACGTGTTCGGCTCACGAAAGTGCGACTGCGGCCCACAGCTGCACCTCGCGCTGCACACCATTCGCGAGCACCAGAGCGGCGTCATCTTCTACATGCGGCAGGAAGGTCGCGGAATCGGACTCGCCAACAAGATCAAGGCGTACAGCCTGCAGGACCAAGGGTTTGATACTGTTGAAGCGAACCTGCACCTCGGCTTCGACGATGACCTGCGAGAATACGATATCGCAGCAGGCATGGTGCATCTGCTCGGCATCCGATCGATTCAGCTCTACACTAACAATCCCAAGAAGGTCCGCGGCCTGCGCGACAACGGCGTCCTCGTGAATCATCGTACGCCGCTGCAGATTACGCCGAACAAGTTCAATGAGGACTACCTGCGAACGAAGCAGATCAAGTCCGGACACCTGCTGGGCTTCTAGCGCGCGATCACCGCTGATGGGGGGGCCAACCGCTCGGACAGACGCGCCGCGACGGTGGCCAACGTCATGACCGTGACCGCAGTCGCGCTCAAAGCCAACGCGTCCTGAGCGGAAACAAAGCCGTTCCAAATGACGTGAGCGATGATGGCCGCGGGGACCCAGCACCATGACTGTCTCGGACGCCCGCTGAACCAGACAGCGAGCGGCGCGTGGAGACCGAACGTCACCAGGATCCGCGCAGCGTCCGTTACCGGAGCCGGCGAGACAAGGCTGGCCAATACGGCCTCAGCAACTCCGAAACTTACGCCGACACAGAGCGCAGCGATGACGCGCCCTCGTCGTGCGTTGTACACCGCCACAGCGACAGCCGCCCACCGTGCGGCCTCTTCTAAAACCGCGCTCGCGAGAGGGCCTGGCGTCAATGCGACGGCCATCGACCAAGCGCTGGTGACGAAGAGAACACTGCCAAGCACGGCGAAGACGCGCTCGCGGGTACTGGTCAGCCGTGTGAGAAGTATCACCCACACCGC
>JBLFZA010000081.1:0-15543 GCA_047610025.1 Bradymonadia bacterium
GCGTGGCGGCGACCCGTGCGGTTGCCGCCACTGGTTGTGAGTGGAGTCCATCGGTGGAACGAAAGCGTCCTCGATGGGAGAGCTGTTGATGCTAGGCTGACCGAATCCGGTTGCCGGCCCCGAATCCCATTGAGGTGATCGTGCGTACCTACCTTGCAACCCGCGCCTTCGGTGCACCCAACGTACCGGGGCATTGGCTTCGTCTCAGCACATGGCTCTTTTCGCTCGCCATCTGCCTCGTCGCGTGTGGTGGCAGTGAGCCCTCGGAGAGAGCGCCGGACGCAGACGCGGGAACGCCGGGCATCGACGCCGACGCGGGCACACCGGACGGCGCGACCTTCGACCCGGATGTCGGATTTGTAGCCGCCCCGGCCGCGCCGCTGAGGATTGAGGCGACGGCGAGCTGCCGCGTTGACGAAGATTGTGCCCAAGCATTGCACTGCTTTGGTGGTGTATGCGGAGCGCTGTGCGGCGATGACCTCGCCTGCGTCGGCGGAGAGACGTGCACGCCCCGTGGGCGCTGCGTCTCGAGCCAAAAGGATGGGGAGGGCGAGACGCTGCGCTTGGACGTTCGAGTCGTCTCCGGGCCTGGGCGCTTGCAGAGGCTCAGCGACGACGCCACGGCGTTCCGTGTCGAGCTGGAGCTCGCGGGCGACGATCTGGCCGAGCTCGGGACACTGACCTATCGAATCAACGACGGGCTGAATCAGAACGCGTCGGACGAACTAAGGAGGTCCGAGATTCTCGACGGCCGCACGACCCTTGAGATCCCACTCGACGCATCGGCGTTTGAGGGGGACATCGACCGACTGGAGCCGGTGGACGTCTACACGGACGCTGGAACGGTGCGGATGACGGTGGGTCTCAAGCAGCCGCTCGCGGGACTGTACTCCGGCACGGTGTACGTAGCGCAGCTCGGTGGTTTGGCGCTTCCCATCGTGTATGGGCTTAGAACGGAGCCAGTGAACGCTAGCCTCGACGAGGCGAACAGTGCCTGGGTCGTCCTTCCCGTGGGCAGTGAGTACCTCCTCACGACCTCTCCTACCGGCGCTGACGCCTTCGTCGAACGACCCCTCGAGTATGACGCGCTCACGGAACGTTGGGTTGCGCGCTTTGAGGCTCCCTTCGTGTTTGGCGACGACTCTCCGTTCGCACGGACGGACGACGATCCGATTGTGCGCTCGCTGCGCCTTCAGTTGAGCGTGGGCGCGGATGGCGCGGTCTTCGGTGAGTTCGCGGATCGTTGGAGCGGTCTCTACGATGCGCAGACCTCACTCGGCGTGCTGTCGCCCGGCGTGGCCACCTTCGACGGAACGTTCGAGTCGACGCGGAGTGACGGGTTGGATGAACTCGGGTCGATCGCGGCGTTCACGAACGGCTCGCCGAGCGCGCAGCTGCGCCCACTGCCCTCGCTGGACGCTTGTGAGGGTCTCGACCTCTTCGGCAGTGCGGGCAGCTTCACGTCGTTCGCGGCGGAATCCGGCACGTGGTCCTGTGGCTCCCACGATGGCACGGTCGGCATCGACTCATTGGTCGCGTTCGAGGCTGGACTGGATCCCAGTACGGGAGTGCAGCGGGCTGGCTGTGCACTTGCCATCTCGGAGCAGGCCCTCGATGCGGGCGGCGTGGGCGCACGGATTCTGTCTTACCTGGATGGTTCTCCCCCGGACGGGCGGAGCTTCAGTGACTTCATGGTTGCCTGTGCGACAGGGACCGATTCCACTTGCCTCGCTAGCGCAGAAGTGACCTGCGGACGCCAGCTGCTGG
Organism: Bradymonadia bacterium; assembly: GCA_047610025.1. Taxonomy (GTDB): domain Bacteria; phylum Myxococcota_A; class Bradymonadia; order REDH01; family REDH01; genus JBLFZA01. Next base: position 1,768 of record JBLFZA010000081.1, read on the forward strand.
CCTACGCATACGCACAGGAGGAGGACGACGTCGCGGCGCCCGACGCGCTCCTGGACGCGTATCAGCGTGCTACGCGCGAGGCCTTCCTCGGCCGGCAGTTGGGGGCATTCCAAACGGACGTGGACACGCGGCTCACCTGGCTGCGTTCCAGCGACTTCCCAGCCTTCCTCGCCGCCGGCCTCCGAGAGTTTACGACCCAGTTGGTCGATCGATGGGTCGAGGACGTCGTGGACGTCCAGATCGAGGTGGTCACAGAGCTCTACGACGCTTCCAACCTCTCTGTGCTGACACGTCAGCCCGTTGGAGAGCGCGCGATCGCATCGCGTCAGGAGCTCCTCTTGGAGATGACGCAGGCGTGGCGCCAAGCCACGGATGGGCTAATGCTGGCAGCGCGCCGGTGGAACGAGGTCGTCATCGGCGGGCAGGAACGCGACGAGGCCGCTGCGGCTGTCGCGTCGCGTGCACTTGACCTCTACGTCGTCGCGGGCATCGGCTACGAACTAAATCTGCGCGCCGGCGCTGGGTTCCAGAATGCGACGTTCAGCGGTGGATTCGGCGCCCTCCATCGGGAGCTGGGCGCGCTCTCGCTGGCCTTTGATGAGCTGATCTATGCCCGCGACGCTTCGATCGTTGTGTCGCAGTCGCTCGACCCGGCGTCTGATAACTTCACGCTCTTGGCAGACTTGCGAGATGCCGCGTTCCAGTCACTCGAGCAGGCCGACGCAGCCGTCACCACCGTGATTGCGGAGGCCAACGAGGACGCGGTGAGTCGCGAACTCCTCGCCAATCGGCTGAGCAACAGCATCGATGAGAATGTGGACGATCTCATCGACCTGTGCGGCGTTCCGGTCGGGTGCGAAGCTTCAGAGGTGGGCGAGCGTTCGGGCTGCGACGTTCCGGTCGAAGCCGGCGAGTGCGGGTTCTTTGTTCAAACGGACGGCGCCATCGCTGGGTTCGACCCCTCAGCAGCGGCGCCTTCGGTCGCAGGCGGCCAAGCGCTGCGCGTGCTCGAAGCGCTGCAGGGCGTCGACATTGCGCTCGCAGAGTATGAATCACACGAGCAACGGACGGATCTCGCTTGGGCTGCCGTCGGCGCCTTCGCGGCCAACGTCGACGCGTGGAACACGCGACGACTCGCGGTGCTCGACGAGATTGACGCGACCGTCGCCGCTCGCTCGGCGGAGTGGACGACCGAGGTCGAAAGCGTGCAGGCGAACATGAGCGAGCGCAATCAGCTGCGGCGCGAGTTGGCACAGGACGCCACCGCCGATGCGCAGACCTGGAATCAACTCAACATGGCGGATGGCTCGATTCGCTCCGCTGACCTGCTTGGCGCCACTGCCTCTGATGGCATCGCGATTGCGGCTGATGTACGCGCTGGTATGGCGGAGTCGGGCGCGTTCCGCGAGATGGATTCGATGCCGGCGATTACCGGTCAGGTCACGGACCCCTCGTTTGCGCAACGCGGCGCACTCCTGCTGTCGGCGCGGATGGTATCCCGGGCCTCCCGCGTTGCAGTGGCAGGTGCAACGATCGGCGCTGAGTGGCTGCGCTCGAGTGTTGCGTCCGAGCGGCTGCTCCGCGCCGCGCAGTTGAGTCAGCTCCAGGATCAGGACATCGGCGACGACGCCGAGATCGAAGCAGACATCGCGGCGCTCGTCGAAGCGGCGGAGGTCGCCGCCTTGACGCGCGATGTGTCCAACTGGGGCATTGAGCAACTGATTGAGGCCGAAACCCGGCTCCGGTCGGCGGAGTTGGCCTATGCGCGCGACCTCATCGACCTAAGAGACCGACGCGACGAGGCCTACGCGCTTGTTGTCGAGAAGGCCGCGCTCAATGTGCATCTGGTTCAAGCCATGTTGGCGGTCGAGCAGCGCATGCTGGAGTACCTTCGCACCGTGCAGGCGGCCAACGTGTTGTCCAGCCGCGTGGACTCACTCCTCGTGCAAGAGGCGGCCGTGAACTCGCTCGTTGGGAGCCCCTCGGTGGTGTTCTCGTGGGCCGGTCGCCTGGATCAGGCCGAGCGTCGCCTCGACGTCGCCAAGAATACGCTCATGGATTGGCTCGTGGGCATGGAGTACTTCGCCGTGCGCCCGTTCATGGACCAACGGATTCAAATCCTCCTGGCACGGAACACGACCCAACTCGAGGCCATCGCGGCTGACATGGACCGACTGCAGCTTGCCTGTGGCGGCGCGACGAACCTCGCCTCGACGGTCGTGAGCCTCTCCGAACAGCTCTCTCTCGACGATAGCGTGGAGCGGCCAGATTCGGGAGTCCTCGGCGCCGGAGAGCGCTTCCGAGAGGTGTTGGGACGCGGCGAGGTCTCCGCAGATCGGCGAGTGCGCTACAGCGCCGAGCTGACCGGCGCTGACCTGAACGCGCGGACGGACCTGCTCTCGGTCAGTTTTGGATTCAATCTGGATGAGTTCGCCAATCTCGCTGCGTCGTGTAACGCACGTTTCGTGGCGGTCGAGGTTGCGCTGATCGGCGAGGGGCTCGGCGACGCCCGACCCGTGGTCTCTGTCATCAACACCGACCGCTCTCTGCTCCGCTCGTGTCAGCCGAATCTCGACGAGTACGTGGCGCAGTTTGGCCCCGGCGCGACCGCGTTCGGGCCGACCACCGAGTTCCGGACGCCGTTGCGGAGCGTGTCACCGATTGCGGAGCTGGGCGGGTTCGCATCCGAGCCGGATCCAGAGCGAGGAAACCGCAGCATGTCCGGCCTACCCCTAGCAGGGGAGTACATGGTCGTGATCGACCCAAGCGCGGGAGAGAACGTGAACATCGACTGGCGGTCGGTGGACGATGTTCTGCTCCGCCTGACCTATTCATATCAAGACTTCTTCTCGGTCGGAGCGTGCGAGTGATCGCCAGCGACCTAGACGTCCGATGTTACGCCCACGCCCGTGAACTTCCGGTGAGGCCTACCGTGCTCAAGCGCAATCTCAGTACCCTTTTCTTAGTGCTCCTCTGCGCTGCGTGCGGTGGAGACTCGACGGATAATTCCGCCGATCCAGATGCCGGACCCGGCGACGCGGGCAACGACACCAACCCAGGCATCGACGGCGGGGATGGGGGGCCAGGCGGCGACGCTGGCGGGCTCGTGATCCCCGACAATCTACCCCGCGAACCCGGGACAACCGCTGTCTGCCGGATCGACCTGGACTGTGAGTCCGGATCACATTGCTTCAACAACCTCTGCAGTCGCGAGTGTTCGGAAGACATCGCGTGTGAGGACGGCGCGACGTGTGACGATCGAGGCCGGTGCGGCTCGGACAACAAGATGGTCGATGAGCCGACGGAGCTCGTGGATGCCATCTTCGTAGAGAGCCCGCTCCCGGAGGTCTTCGTTCCCGAGGGAAGCGACGGCATCATGGTCGATGCGCGCCTCGAAGGGGACGGCGTTCCGGAGTTCTTGCGCTACCGCGTAGAAGACTCTGCGGGGGCCTCGGATAGCGGGCGTGTGCGCCGTGCGCAGGTCGGAGCCGACGGCAGCTGCCGCTTCGAGCTGCCGATCAGTCGGGAGACCATTGATAACACCGAAGGCGAGCGCGTAGATGTGCGCGTGAGCACCGACGCGGGTTCGTTCATGGTCACCGCGGTCCAGACGCCCACCGTCGATGGCTCGTGGAGCGGCTCCGCGCGCGTCACCGAGTTCGGCACACTTCAACTCCCGATCGCGTTTCAGATCGTCACCGTACCCGAGGGTCGGTCTCTCGAAGATGCCGACGAGGCCTGGCTGGTCCTTCCAAACGGAGAAGAGTGGATCTTCAGCCCGCGCCCCGGGCTTGAAAGCGACACGACGGTCTCGCGGCAGCTGGAGTACGACGGGCTCACTGAACGCTGGGTGGCGTTCTTCCGTCACGATGTCGGCGAGATCGGCGCAGTAGCGGGGCGACCCGGTGTACAGCGCTCACTCCGATTCGAGCTCGCGACGGACGGCGAACGCGAGGTCACCGGACGCGTGGTGGACCGATGGCGCGGTCTCTACGAGCAGCGAAGCTCGAGCGGCGTGATCGAGCCGGCGGTCGTATCCTTCGAAGGCGAGCTCTTGCTCTTCCGCGCAGGCGATTTGGAGTCGGACCTCGTGTGGACTGACGACGGCGAGAATGACCCCACGACCGAGGTCAGTGTGGACCTCCCCACCCTCAGCACGTGTACCGACGAGATGTTCGTTGAAGACAACACCGACACGCCCGAGCTGGAGTATCGCTCCTATGATGCGGACGGCGAGGTGTGGTCGTGCGGAGCGCCCGACGCCGGCTACGACGTCGCCGCTTTCCTCGCGAACGCGGAACTCGACCCCGCCGTATCGCGCGAGACCTGCGCGCTGGCGATCGCCGGTGACGCGCTCTCCAGCGGAACCACCGGTGCGACGATTCTCTCCTACATCGCGGGCGATGGCGGGGGGGACGGGCGAAGCTTCGCCGAGTTCATCGCTGACTGCGCGAGTGGCGCCACGGACGACTGCCGCCCCTCGCCTGAGGTTCTGTGTGCCCGTGAGCTGGTGGCCTACGCCTACGTGGCCGAAGAAGAATTGCCGGTCTACGGCGATCAGCTCATCGACTGGTTCGCCTCGCTTTCTCGCGAAGCCTTCCTCGGACGCCAACTCGGTGCCTTCGAGACCGACAGCGCGACTCGTCTCTCCTGGCTCCAGTCCACGGACTTCCCCGCCATCGTGACAGCCGCAGTCCGAGACCACCTGTCGAACCTGCTGGAGGCGTGGGTAGAAGGCGTGGTCGACGTGCACTTGGCCGTCGTCGAAGAACAGTTCGATGCCGCCGGCCTCGCCGTGCTCTCCCGCCAGCCGGTTGCGGCCGACGCGATCGCCCGACGACAGGAGCTGCTCTTCGAGATGAGTCAGACCTGGCGCGCGAGTATGGACGCGCTGACACTCGCCGCACAGCGGTGGCACGCGCTCTACGTCAATGGGGCCGACCGCGCCAACGCGACCGCGCTCGTCGCGGAGCGGACGCTGGAACTCTACGTGCTGGCCGGAATCTCCTACAATCTCAACCTGCGCGGCGGAGCCGGCTTCGCGAACGCCACGTTCGGCGGCGGCTTCGGCGCACTCGCGCGTCAGGTCCGCCAGCTGAGCCTGCCCTTCGACGAGCTGATCTACGCACGGGATGCGGAGGTGGTCGTGTCGCGCTCGCTCGACCCGGCGGCCGACAACTTCAACTTGCTCCAACGACTCCGCACCGCCGCGTTGGAAGGCGTTGCGGCAGCCGACGAGTCCGTGGCCGGCGTCGTCGCGACCGCGAATGAGACCGCGCTCGATCGCGAGACGCTGCAAAACCGACTCTCGAACGAGATCAACGCCGTTCGCGACGAAATCGTAGCGCTCTGCGGTCTGCAGCCCGGATGCGGTGTGGACGACTTGGACGACCCCGAATGCGCGCCTCGCGTCGGCGCCGGAGAGTGTGGATTCGTGTTCGACGGTCCCGACGTCTCGGCCTTCCAAGATGCCAACGCCTCCGAAGCGGGCAGCGCGGTGCTCTCGATCATCGAATCGAACAACAACGTCGCCATCTCGATGGCGGAGCTCGATTCGTCGCAAGTGCGCGGTCAGCTTGCCTACGCGGCCACCGAGGATTTCGCCGTGGAACTGGAGCGGTGGAACCTCCAGCGACTCGAGTCGATCAACGACATCGATCGCATCGTTAGGGACAACGTGGATGCTTGGGGAGGCGAACTCGCCGGGCTCGCCCAGAACATCTCTGAACGCAACGACGCGCGCGCGCTGCTGTTGGCCGACGCGCAGGCCGATGCCAGCCAGTGGAACTCGATCCGCATCTCCGGCGTGAACGAGGACTTTGGGCAGCTCCAGGCCGCTCTCGGTCTGGAACGGACCGCAGCCGGGGCGCAGAGCGTCGGCGACCTGGCCGGCAGCGGCGCTCGACTGATGGCCGCGGGCATGCCCCGCGCCGTCGGCGTCGCCGTTGACTCTTCCGCACCGGCCCGAGCAGCGTTGGCGACCAAGGCAATCATGTGGATGTCTCTAGCGAACGTCGTCTCGGCAGGCGCTGAGGCAGCGGCGGGCGAGGTTCGGCGTGTCGCGGAGCGCGACAGCGCACTCCGGCAGGCAGAGTTGCAAGGGTTGCGGGATCAGGACATCGCAGATGATGTCGCGCTCACGAACGAGATCGAGGTCTTGCGAGACGCCGCGGAACTCTCGGGAAGTCAGAGCGAACTGGCCACCTGGGAGGTCGACCGATTGCTCGAACAGATGCAAACGCTCGCCGAGGCCGAGCTGGCCTACCAACGTGACGTGCAGGAGCTGCGCGATCGTCGGCAGGCGGCGTTTGGGCTACTGCTCGACGAGAGCGCGCTCTCGTTGCGCGTCCTACGCGCACAAACAGCGGTCTTGCAGCGCGCGCTTGAGTACCAGCGTGTCGTGCAACGTGCCGGCCTGCTCGAGGCGCGCTGGCATGAGCTCAAGACGCAGCAAGCGAACGTCAACGCGCTCATCGGCAGCCCGTCGGTCGTGTTCGCGTGGGCCAATCGGCTCACCCAGGCGGAGAATCGACTCGAGCTCGCGAAGAACGGCCTGATGGAGTGGCTCGTGGCTATGGAGTACTACGCCGTGCGTCCGTTCATGGACCAGCGCATCCAGATTCTGCTCGCTCGCAACCCACGCCAGCTCGAGGAGATTGCGGCTGAGATGACGCGGCTGGAGTCGGTCTGCGGAGGGCCCTCGAACGCCCAATCGACCGTGGTCCGCCTGAGCGAGTTCATCGGAGCCGCCGATGCGAGCATCGACGACACCTCGGGTGTGGTCGTTGTCCCTGAAGAGCGTCTCCGGGCAACACTTCAGCGCGGCGATGCGAACGTGAACCGTCGCGTGCGGATCAGCGCCAGCGTCTCCGGAGCGGAGCTGAACACCCGCAGCGATTTGCTGTCGGCGACCCTGCCCATCGACATCGAGTACTTCGCCAACCTCGGCCTCTCGTGCAATGCGAAGATCGAGTCCTTCGACGTGGCGCTCATCGGCGAGGGCCTGGGGGACGCGCGGCCGACGGTCACGATCGTCTACGACGGGACGAGCCGCGTGCGGTCGTGCCAACCGGACCTCGATGAGTACGTGGCGCAGTTTGGCCCTGACGCGACCGCGTTTGGACCGCTGACCACGTTCCGCAGCCCGGCGCGGGCCATCTCGCCGGTTGCGGGCATCAACGAGTTCCCGACCGACAGCTTCCCCCAGGGCGGCAACCTCACTCTGAGCGGGCTGCCGCTGGCGGCGGACTACACGATCGTCATCGACCCAACGGTTGGCGAGAACCGAAACATCCAGTGGAACAGGCTGGACGACATCGAGCTGCGCGTGAACTTCGCCTACCAGGACTTCTTCCCGCGTGGGGCCTGTCAGTAGCGCGCACTCCGACTGCTTCAACGCCCCGCTTGCACGGCAGGGGCGCTGAACTGCCTTCCGGGCAGTCGCGGCGAATTGGGCGTTAGCCCTCGATAGGCACCACGCTCAGCTCCAGCACGCCCGTGCTGGAGCTGAGCGTGGTCAGTTCGATACGCAGGTTGGCCGGGTGACCAAGGAGGCCGTCGGGCGAGGCCGTCGGCTCTTCGCGCGTCCATGGGATGGGTACTTCGTTCGCATCCAGCGTGCCCTCCGGCGCTCGGTCCGGCCGCAGGTCGAACGGGTTCACGTGCCCATGCACCCCGCCATCATCCCCACTGATTTCGGCTTCGAGCGTGACAACCTCGGCGATGTAGACGAGCAGCCTCCGCGCTGCCCTCTCCCTCGCGAAGCGCTCCACGCCACGCTAGTCGGGAGAATACCCGTCGACGATCGCCTGCACGACACCCGGGTCTGCCAATGTCGATACGTCCCCGAGTTCATCCCCGCACCCCTCAACGACTTTACGCATGATGCGCCGCATGACCTTGCCGGAGCGAGTCTTCGGCAGCCCGGGGATGACCTGAAAGCGGTCGACCCGAGCGTGAGCGCCGATCTGTGTTCTCGTGGCGCCTTGGATGCGCGCGGCTAAGTCATCACCGGGGTCGACGCCAGGCTGCATCACCAAGAAGGCGTACACGCCTTGGCCCTTCACGGCATGCGGGAACCCGACAATCGCCGCCTCAGCGACCTCGTCGAGCGTAAGGATCGCGGACTCAAACTCCGCCGTGCCCATGCGGTGACCCGACACGTTCAGCACGTCATCCACTCGCCCTGTAATCCAATAGTAGCCGTCCGCATCCCGGCGGCAGCCATCGCCGGTAAAGTAGAGACCAGGATACGTCGCGAAGTACGTGGCGACGTAGCGGTCGTGGTCGCCCCACACCGTGCGCGCCTGCCCCGGCCAGGGGTAGGACAGGCACAGGTAGCCAGCTCCAGGCCCCAGGATTTCATGGCCGTCCTGGTCCACGAGCTTCGGCTGAATGCCGGGCATCGGGAGCGTCGCAGAGCCGGGCTTGGTCGGCGTCGCGGGCGCGATTGGGCTAATCGCGATCCCCCCCGTCTCCGTCTGCCACCACGTGTCGACGATCGTGCAACGGCCTTCGCCCACGGTGTTGAAGTACCACTCCCACGCTTCGGGGTTGATCGGCTCACCGACGGTACCGAGCACGCGCAGGCTGCTGCGATCGTACTTGTTCACCAGCTCGTCTCCGCTGGCCGCGAGCGTACGAATCGCCGTGGGCGCCGTGTAAAAGATGTTGATCTTGTGCCGCTCGACCATGTCCCAGTACCGCCCGGCGTCTGGATAAAGCGGTGTGCTCTCGAACATCATCGTCGTCGTGCCGTTCGCCAGGGGGCCGTACACGATGTAGCTGTGGCCAGTGATCCAGCCGACGTCCGCGACGCACGCGTAGATGTCGTCGGGCCGCAGATCGAACACGGTGCGATGCGTGTATGCGGTGTACGTGATGTAGCCGCCACACGTGTGCACGAGCCCCTTCGGCTGCCCCGTCGAGCCGGAGGTGTAGAGCACGAAGAGCGGGTCTTCCGCCGCACAGACGACCGCCTCACACTCCGGCGACTCCTTCGCGATGGCGTCATGCCACCAGACGTCGCGCGGCGGCGTCATCGACACTGGCGCAGACGTGCGCTGCAGCACGAGCACGTGCCGCACCCCATGCTCGCCCTCAAGCGCCTCATCGACCGTGGCCTTGAGCGGAATCTTCCGGCCGCCTCGAAGCCCCTCGTCCTGAGTGATCACCACCTCGGCGTTGCAGTCGCGCACGCGGTCACGCAGCGCCTCCGCCGAGAACCCGCCGAAGACAACAGAGTGCACGGCGCCGAGCCGCGCGCAGGCCAGCATCGCCACCGCCGCCTCTGGCACCATGCCCATGTAAATGATGACCCGCTCGCCCTTCTGCACGCCCATCGTGCGTAGGGCGTTCGCCGTTCGCCCGACCTCATCACGCAGTTCGGCATACGTGATGTGACGCACATCGCCCGGCTCGTCGCCTTCCCAGAGGATTGCGACGCGATCCGGTTGAGCCTCGGCGTGGCGATCGATGCAGCTCTCGGTAATGTTGAGCGTGCCGTCAGAAAACCATGAGAAGCTGCCGTCTACGACGGAGCGGTAGCCCCCATCGAGACCACGAGTTGGCTCGGTGCGCCACGCGATCGAGTTCTTCGTCTCCTCAAGCCAGAACCCGTCTGGGTCGGCCGCTGCCTGCAACCACGTCTCACGATACCGGTCGAGCGAAGACACAGGAGTAGAAGCGCCTTCGGTCACGCGGGCGGGCACAGGCCAAAGATCAGACATCGTCAGAGTGGGGGCTGAGAGAGAGCAAGTCGACGGAAAGCTCCGCCACGGCCGGCGGGCATCTAGTGAGATGCTCGGGCGGCAGCGGCGGCGATCATGAATTCCTCAAGAAGGTCTGCCTTCAACGCGCCGTCAACCCTCACGCCGGTGCAGAGGTCGAGGCCATACGGCTTCACGGTGCGAACCGCCTCTTCGACGTTATGGGCTTTGATGCCGCCAGCGAGGAACACGGGAGTGTCGACCGCCTCCACAATCCTCGCGCTGATCGACCAATCGTGGGTCAAACCTGTGCCGCCGAGCACGCGGGTCTCTGCGTTTGGGCTACCCGTATCCAGAATGATCCCATCCACGTGTGGCGCGAGCGCCTTTGCGACGTCGATGCTCGATTCGTCGCCGACGTGTACGGCCTGCAGGATCGTCACTCCTGGCAGCGCGCGCCGCAAGCGTGCATGCCCGCCGGCTTCGAGGCCATCGACAAGCTGCAACGCGCCCGCCAAACAAATCTGTTGCTGCGCGATGATCTGCTCCACCTCCGACGCGCTGGTCAGCAGAACAGAGATCACGCCCGGTGGGATGGCGTCGACGACCTCCGCAATCTTTGCCTCAGCAATCGGTCCCCAGCCACTCGGCATCGCAGAGACGAGCCCCAGCATCCTGGCCCCTGAGCGAACCGCTATCTCGGCCTCTGCTCGATCTTGGATACAACAAATTTTCACGGGCAATCGATTCACTCAGCGGCCTCGATAATGGGGACCCATCGCGGGTCATCGTTGAGCATCCAGCGGAGCCACTCGTCAAATCGAGTGCCAGACACAGTAGTCTCGCTCATCCGCGCGAGCGATACGATCGCTTCGAATGGATTAGGACCCTCCGCGAACTCGTCCCCGAGGAAGCCGGCGATGCTGCCGAGCAAAATCGTGTGCTGCTCCCCTTGGATAAGGAAGGGCATGTAACGTTCTGGGTACGCCGCCGCGAGTCCCAGAATCTCGGTTCGGAGATCCGACTCAAACACGCCATCTGGCCGTTGAAGAAAGATGCCAGAAATCACGCCGTCATCGAAACTGCTGAAGGATGCAATCTTCAGCTCCGTGTCGTTCTCCAGCTGCCAAGCAACCAAATCCGTCAGGTGCCCGTTGTCCAAACAGTCCGGGCAAGACTGAGGAACAAACGGCTCCGCGTTGAACTCGCCAATGAGATCACCAAGAAACTCTGGCTCATCGCCCTTCAGCACTCCGACGCCCGCATCGTTCACGACCAGCAATTCCGCGTCGGGGAACAGCTGCCGAACAAGCGGGGTCCCGATGATAGTGCCGAACCCCCCACCGCTTGAGCCAGCGAGAACAACCCGGCTCGCATCCGGGAACTGCGCGGCCCCAACGTCGAGTGCGGCCGATAAGTTCTGCAGACCACGGTGGTGGCGGATGACCTCGCCGTCATCATTCGTTGTCTCGACATCTCCCGCAAACAACGAACCATCGCAGTACGGCACGTAGAGGATGTTCCACCCAGCGAAGGGGTTGAGATCGGCGTCGTCCGAGAACACGTCAAAGGCCGGAATTCCGGGCTCTCCGGCTAAGTCGAGAGCGAAACAGAGCTCCGACCAGCACGCGCCGCCGCCCTTCAAGAAGATCAGCAGGTCATCCGACCCGGTGCTTTGGGTGCTCGCGTGAAACTGAGCCCCTCGCATGCAGAGGGGCCCCCCCTCGACGGTCTCATCGAAGAAGTAAGACGCGACCTCTCCGTCCTGCTGCACTTCACTCGGCTCGAACGCGCCGAGGTAGCGATCGACGCCAGCGTCGTAGAGCTCTTGATACGGGCTGACTTCGGGTTCATTGTCGCTCTCGCCGCAGCCGATCGTAGCGGTTACCGCGAAGACGACACACACGAGGGCAGAGCGCGAAGCGTGCATCGTGACGCTCACTCTGTGTCGTCTGGGGACGCCGCGAAGATCGACACGGCGGCAGCCTGCACATCATCAGCGAGGAAGTGTAGCGGGATCGGGTCATTCACGAGCCAACGCTCCAACAGATCTTGGTAGTTCGCGCTGTCGCGGAAGTGACTCTGGCCGCCAGGCAGCTGCACTTGGCAAGACACCGCGGGGTCCCCTGCTTCACACACCATGCGCATGGACGCTCCGGATCGATGAGAGAAGTCGCCGGCTGCGGGGTTTCGGGTGTTGGCGACGTCGACGGTGTAGTCGCCGCCGTCGTTCGCGTAGTCACCGTTGTCGAAGTTCGGCACGCCCAGATTGCTGAACAAATCGGCGCGCAGGTTCAACGTGTGCAAGCGGCCCCACAACCAGCCGCTCGAGTCCTCGCCTAGCTCGTCGACGAGCTGCGCCGCCGCGGCCTCAAGCCCGCGCAGGATAATGGCATCGCGGGTCTCGACGATGTCTTCGGTCGCCACGTCGTCCCAGAACCCGTTCGACGCAGGCAGAGCCTCGGGCCGAACAAACATCAGGATGGTGCTCGAGGAGCGCGGGAAGCTCGGCAAAAGCTCCGCGTCGACTTCGTCCCCAAAGAGCGCCTCCTCGGCGTTTCCGTACCACGCATGGAAGGCGGTGCAGCCGACGGCTTCTGAGAGCGCGATTGCGTCTGCGGAAGGCTCCGACTGGGGGTCAATTCCGCTCAACCCAGTGGGGCAAAGGAAGCCCCACGTCGCGTACGCGTCTCGCAACGAGGCCGCCGCCGGCGATAGCTCGGCTCCTTCTGTCGCTTCGAGCAACACGGGGCGCAACGTCTCGCCGAAGAGCGAGTAGTTGTCCGCGATGATTCGCAGCATTGAGTCTGGCGTGTGCTGCGAGTCCTCCTCCAGCAAGTCGACGATGCGCGCGTGACGGAATCCCGCTGCAACGGAACCCTGGTAGATGGACCAGCCATCGTTCGTCGGGTCGCCATCGAGGTGCTCGCCCGTCATGTCGTTGTTCGCCGTGGCGAGGTAGCCCTGCTCTGGGTTCAACGCCTGCGGCAGGTCTTCGAGAGGGTAGTACTCGCCCCACTCCGCGCTCCCGTCGCCCGGCAACGGAATCCATGACGGCTGCCCCTGCGACACCCAACTGCGCGTCGGCACGTTGTTATACGGGAACCACCCGATGTTGCCGCCCCGGTCCGCGACAACCCAGTTCTGGCCAATGGACGTCACCAGCGAGATCGCGTCCCGCGCCTCGTCGATCGTGCCAGCTCTCATCAACTGCGTGAGGAACTCGGCGTCCGTCGACAGGTTGTTCCCGGTCCAACGGAGCGTCAGCGCCGTGCCTGCCTCTTCGTCAATCGCCAAAACAGGACCGTGGTGTGGCACATAGAGCGACGTCCTCGTCTCTGTGTCGGCGTCCGTCAGTTCGTAAATGAACTCCCGCTCGATGAAAGGAACAACCTCCCCATTGAAGAGCACGCCAGTCCCGTCTTCGGACAGTGTCTCGACGTACACATCGCTCTGATCGAAGTTCGTGTTCGTGGCGCCCCACGCGATCTCGGAGTTCTGCCCGATGATGATCCACGGCAGACCCGCGAAGGACATGCCACCGGCGTGCCACGTGCCGCTGCCATTCGTCACCGCGTCCATCGTCGCGAGATACCAAATGGAGGGGTTCGACAAGCCAAGGTGAGGGTCATTGGACAGCAGCGCGTTACCCGACGCGCTGAGCGAGGGGCCCACGATCCAGTTGTTGGAGCCGCGAGCGCCTTCCCCGTCATCCGTTAGGATACTTCGTGCTGCCTCAGCCGCTGCCGCCTCAGCGAAGAGGCCACTCGCTCGGCGCAAGTAGCCAGCGTCGAACGCTGTCTCGCCGAGCGCAGGCCCCTCATTTGCTTTATCTCCAGCAGGACCGACGAAATCACTCAAAATCGTGCTGTCAGTGACCGAGCGCGGTCCATACAACTCGCCCGCCACATCCGCAGTGAGAGCAGCATAGGCCTCGCCGTAACGAATCTCCGCAGACGATGTGTTTGTCAGAGAATCCACGAGCGCCACTACGGTGGACAAACAATCCTTCGGCTCCCACGGCGGGATGACATCCGCCGAAACCAGCGGGAAGTTGTACTCGTCCGAC
>JBLFZA010000082.1:0-15229 GCA_047610025.1 Bradymonadia bacterium
TTCGACCCCCGTGAAGCTTGGCACACCGGCGATTCTGTCGTTCGGAGACGCCCCCCTCACGCTCGGCACGCTCCGGCTCCCCCCGAACTGCTACGAGGGGGTGCGCGTCTTTCTCAGCGCTGCCGACGAAGACGCCATTGGGTTGGACGTTTTTCCGGCTCTCCTCGGCCTCTCCGTCCTGCTGGAGTCGCGACAAGGCACACCCCCGTCGGGTTCGAGCGCGGCCGCGGAGCTGACTCTTCGATGGCCGACCCCCGTAAGCGTCGTAGCTGTGGCCGGGCGCAGGGAAGAACTTCGAATCACCTTGGCACTTGCACCAGACTGGTTGGATGCCGTCCCGGACGACTCGGGGAGTGCGGCGCTGGTCGGGCTGAGGATCAGCTCCGCTGAATGGACACGAGCGCGACGACCCTGAGCGACGACCCGTTGCGACGACCCTGAGCGACGGTCGATGCGTTGCCCAACGCTGCTCTCGGAACACGACTGGTCAGGCACGTGGGTTACGACGCTTCTGTGGCTCCACGAACTCCAGGAGACGACCTGGCGACTGAACAGCTCGGCCTGTGCTCGGCCGCTACTGGCAGACGGCCTCAAGATGATGCCCGTCCGCGTCGATCACGAACGCCGCGTAGTAGGTCGCGCCATAGTCTGGCCGTAGGCCCGGTTCACCGTTACAGCGCCCGCCACAGGCAATCGCATGCTCGTAGAAGGCATTCACGGCCGCCTGCGACTCGGCGACAAACGCGAGGTGAAAGCCAGGCCCGGCCGCCAAGGGCGCGCCGTCTGGCGTGCGGAGCTTGATGGCCAACTTGTCACCGCCGCCGGGCACGCCGTAACCGGCAGCGTCCGGCGTGCGCCAAACGCAGACAACACCGAGCGCGCCGAGCGCTGCGCCGTAGAAGGCGCATGAGTGCGCGAGGTCGCTAACGCCGAGGGAGAGGTGGCCGAGCATGGAAGACCTGATTGAAACGAAGAGGGTATGGCTACGAGAAGCGCGGGGGCGCGGACCGAATGGGTCCCGCGCCAAGCAGCGCGATGTTGGAAGCCCACAACCGGGGCGCGCAAGGGTCGTGAGCTTTTCGTCGCTCTGTCTGCCACGGGGAGCACTTCCAGACCCCTGCTTGATGGCTGGCCTCCTCCCCTTGCTCACTCGGCGCGGAACCGGTCATGCCGCCGAGGTGCTCCCCTGCGGCCTGTGGAGCCAATCTCTGCTGAATCTCGGGCAGGCGAGTGGCCAAGAGATCGCCGATTTATGGCATCGCCGGCGTGCCGGCGCGGCGCAGATGCCGAGCAAACGCCGTCATGACGACAAGATGCGCAGGGGCCTGCGTGAGCTTGTACACGAACCAGGGCAGCGCCGGCGTGAAGTCGTGAATCGCGGCAAGTACTTCGCGACCGCCGGGTAGCACGCGGAACTCCAGACGGTCGCGGTCGCCATCGTTCACCACAGCGAGCAGGCCACCGGTGATGTAGAGCAACGCCCGATCGGCGGTGGACCGGTCGTGGGAGTAGCTCAGCTCCAACAAAAGCAGCTTCGTGCCCGTCAGGCTGAAGCGACAGACGAGGTGCTCATCAACCTCCACCCGAAGCCACGGCCTGCAGAAGCGTGGCAGCCACTCCATGTACCGCATGGTCACCGTGATCGCGTCGAGCGGAGCCGGGAGCGCTATCCGTTGTATCGAACGCACATCTGGGCGCGGCGCGATCGGCATGAGTGCAGCGGAAGGCTGGGCGGGGCGAGCCCTCCGACTCGAAACAACGGGCGGCTCGACTGCCGCTCGTTCTGCTGCAAGCGCTCCACTAAGCGCATCGTCGAAGCTGGTCATCGGTACGTCGAGCACACGCGCGAGTTCGTCGTCACGAGCGACCATTGGGTGCTTAAGGCTCTCAACGAGAGGGCCGACGAGCGCGCGGGGCGCGCCGGTGACCAAGCTCACCCAGAGGGCCGACAAACGGGGCGTCAGGATGGGAACCTCAAAAATGGTTCGCTTCACGCCCATGAGGACTGCCGTGCGCGCAATCATCGCCCGATACGTGAGCACATCCAGCCCCCCCACATCGAAGACGCGGCCCAGCACTTCTTCTCGCCCGACGGAGCGCGCGAGCAGCTCCACAACATCATGAAGAGCGACTGGCTGGGTGTCCGACAGCGTCCATGACGGGCAGATGAGCACCGGTAAGCGGCCGACGAGTTTCACCAGCATGCCTAGGCTCGACCCGCCAGCCCCGACCACGAGCCCCGCGCGCAGCACGGTCACCGGCACGCCGTAATAGCCGAGCAGCTCCTCGACCTCACGCCGACTCTCGAGATGCTTGGACAAGACCTCATTCTGCGGAATGAGCCCCCCAAGGTAGATGATCTGCTTCACGCCCGCGCGCGCCGCGGCGCGTCCGAAGTTGTCCGCCAGGGTCGCGTCCATATCCTCGAACGCCGACTGCGTGAGGCGCGCGGTGGGCATCATGGAGTGCACGAGATAGAACGCGACGTCGGTCCCAGACAGCGCTCGCTCGATGTCTTTCAGTGAGAACAAGTCGCAGCGGCGGCCGATAGCCGAGGTGCCGCGCCAGGGTTCACCGTCGACCTCAGAGCGACCGAGCGCCAGCACGTCATGCTCTTCGGCCAAGCGCGAGACGAGATGCCTACCAATGAATCCTGACGCTCCAGCGACAGCGATCGTCAGTGGATCGCCCATATTCTCTGAGGTCGACATAGTCTCCAGGGCGAGGAATGAAACGGCAGGTCGAGCGAGGATATGATGCCAACGGCCTGCATCCCTGGCATCCGCTCGCATTCCTGTGCTCGATAAGGCCGTTTCGACCCGTGCGCACGTTGAGAGGCATCGGTCGGTCTAGGCCGCGATGGGAAGCTTCGAGTGCATGGCGGCGATGGCGCCTGTCGGCAGATCCCCTTCCAACAATATCGCCCAAGTCTCTAGGTATCGCACCACGTCGTTTCGATCGCGGTGGTTCAAGACCTGACGCCGTCCACCGAGGGCTTCAAGAACCCGAGGGTGGTTCAGTCGCTCAAGATGACCGATATCCTGCGCTTGCAGCCCAATCTCCGTGAGCCGAGCGAACACGTGGTCTATCGGCAGGCCACTGCTCGGGCAGTAGTCATAGGCTTGCTGGCCCCAATCGCCTGCACGTTGCAGCGCAATCTCATGAAGCTCGGCGGGGTCGACTTCTGTAATTGTCTGCACAAGGTTGCCGCAAATGCAGGCGCCCATGTGCGTCCACTGAAAGCGTGCGCCCCCCGCGAGGCGTGCTGCCGTCGTGCGGAGCGCGAGGATGAGTTCAACGGTGGGCTGTGCCATACGGTACGGGGCAAGGGGGTGTTACCGAGGTCTTAAGACGCGCCTGGCGGGCTATCAAGCGCGAGAACTCATCTCGCTCTCAACGGCAAGCGACGTGATGAGTTATCTGGATTAGTTCTTGGGCTCCGTCGTGGGGGTAGGTCTGTGAGTTACCAGCAGGAAACGAGCCAATTCATGCGCTCACCGCGCAGTGCATCGAGACGGAGGATGGTGTGAGGCGCGGCTGGTTTAGGCCGCGCAAAGTCCCACAACCTGCCGTGTGAAACGACCGGTATCGCTGGTGGAGTTCGCTTGTCTCGATTGCGGCTTTGTTGATAAGCCTTGTGAGGCATGCACCGAGGAGTCTGATGTCCACCGCGCCACTTCCGACACCTAGCGGCTGGTTCGCCGTCGGATTTTCTCATGACCTACAACCGAGCCAACTTTGGTCCCGCACCTTCTGCGGCGACGAGCTGGTGATCTTCCGTACCGCGTCGGGCACCATTGGCGCCGTTCACGCCTACTGCCCCCACCTTGGTGCGCATATGGGCCGAGGCGGCTGCGTGAGCGGAGAGCTTCTGGAGTGCCCGTTCCACGCGTTTCGCTTCGACACCAACGGCCAATGTCAGGAGACAGGCTACGGCAGCAAGGTTCCTCCGAAAGCCGTGGTCAAGACTTGGCCAACACAAGAGACGAACGGGCTGATTCTGGTTTGGCACGGGCACGCGGGTGAAGCCCCAACTTTTGGCGTCCCGACCTACCTAGATGCCGGCTGGGCAACGCCGATGTCGCATGAGTTTCGGTTGAAGTCTCACCCGCAAGAGACCACCGAGAACAGCGTAGACATAGGGCACCTCAGCATCGTGCATGGCTACGAGAACGTGGAGATGTTGGATCCGCTTGAGCTCGACGACGCTCACCTCACGGCGAAGTATGCCATGACCCGACCCAACCCGTTTGGCCCAGGCCTTCCCTCTGTCCGCTCGGAGTTTCGGGTGCACGTTCACGGGTTGGGCGTGTCGATCGTCGATGTTCGCGTACTGGGGATCGAGCTTCGCTTTCGCCTCTTCGTACTGCCGCAACCAACAGACACCGAATACGTCCAACTCCGTGTCGCCGTGAGCATGTGTCTTGATCACCCGCTCGGTCGAGGGCTCCCGCTTGTTGGCTCGCTGGTCGACGCGCTGGTTCGGCCAATCGTTCAGCGAGCGACGCTGCGCGGCCTCGTGCATGACGTACAGCAGGATTTTGAGGTCTGGGAGAACAAGATTCATCTAAGCCAGCCGGCGCTCGCCAAGGGCGATGGCCCGATCGGTGCCTATCGCCGATACTGTCGACAGTTTTATCCTACGGTCGAGCAACCGGGCCGCCCGATCGTCGAAGTCGCGGCTTCTGGTCACTTGGCCGCAACGCCAGCAGGTTGAGATCGTTCGTCGCATTGCGCCGTCGGAACTGCGTCAGCACATTCGCCCTCCTTGTCGGCGCTAGATTTCTCACTCGCGTCCGCTCTGCTCCCGGGATCTATGGCACTCGTCGGCTTTCTCGTTCTCTCATTCGCCGCGGCCGCGCTCGGTGGCGCGTTTCCACCCGGCGAATGGTATGGCTCACTCACCAAGCCGTCGTGGAACCCTCCTGGCTGGATCTTCGGGCCCGTTTGGACGGCGCTCTACGCCATGATTGGCACAAGCGCGTGGCTCGTGTGGAGGTCCGACAGCCCAAGCATGCGAACAGCGCTCGCGATCTGGGCGGTTCAGCTGGCACTCAACGCTGCGTGGTCACCCATCTTCTTTGGGTCGCAGAAGCTGGGGATCGCGTTGGGCGTAATCACCGTTATGTGGCTCGCCATTCTCGCAACGGTCCTCGTCTTCTGGCCCATACATCGCACCGCCGCGCTGCTGCTGGTGCCTTACCTTTGCTGGGTTGGGTTCGCGACGGTGCTCAACGCGACGCTCTGGCGAATGAACAGCTAGCAAGCAGCCGTTTGTCCGCTACTGGCAGACCTGCTCAAGCGGATGCCCGGCGGGGTCGAGCACGAACGCCGCCATCGAGAAGCCCGAGAAGAGAGCCCTAGAGCAGGGCCGTATGCTGGCGCTGCTCGATCTCGCGGGCGGCCTGCGCGCCGTCTCGTTCGCAAGCTGGCCGAGCGATAACTCGCCAATCTGAGGTTCAATGCTCTCGGAATACGAGACCGTGCTACCTTGAGCGACTTCAAATCCTGAAGCCCAATCATTGCAAGTGTTGATAAACAGGCATGAAAACAATGCACCCCACTCTTATCGGGCTCCTGATTGCTGGCTGCTCTTCGACCACAGAACCTGCTGCCAATAGTGGAAGCCAACCAGACGCTGAGGATGTTGCTGAGGCCGTGGCGGACACGTCACTCGATGCTGAGGATTCTGCCGATACCGTTGGGGATGCCGGCGCTGACGCTACTCAGACGTTAGTGGGGGCATGCTCGGAGGCCGACCCTTCGAGCTGCGCGTACGAGCCTGCGCAGATCTACCAGGTGGGAGGGAGAGCCGAGCGAACGGTTGTGTATACGGACATCACGGGGTCGGAGCGAAGCGTCCGCATCGAGATCCGCCGGCCGGTCGAGGCTGCCGAGCCGAGCCCACTTATCGTATGGAGCCACGGTGGAGGCAGCGGAAGATCGACGGCGGTCGATGTTGCTGTGGCATGGGGAGAGATCTTTAACCAGGCGGGGTTTGTCTCGATTGCGATCGCCCATGACGGACGCGGGGTCGAAGAATCACGAGAGCTCTGCCTCGCGCTGAACCTGGGAGGGTGTGAACTCGTCTCCTGCGATATGGGAGAGTCCTGCACACGCGGTGCTGCGCCGGACGAAGAGATTGGCATTTGCGTTGCGGATCCCACGCTCGGCGGCGGATATTGCCGGTATCTTAGACCCCTCCATTGGGACCGACCCCATGACTTCAGCGCGGTGCTTGATTGGGTTGAGGACCAAGCGTCCACAGGGATGCTCGATGGCGTCGTGGATGTCGACCGTATCGCCTATGCAGGCCATTCTGCGGGCTCCGGTGCGACGATGATGATTGCCGGCGCCGCACGTTTCTTTCGGGCGTCTGCCGGTGATCAAGTCCTTGTGGATACGAGGCCAGTCGCCTTCATGTCGTGTTCACCACAAGGGCCTGATGACTCTGGATTTACCACGACTTCATTCACTCGGGAGCGCTGCGAAGAGTTGGCCGCGCCCGAAGACCGAGCGGGCTGTCTCAGCCGTCCTCACCTCGTGTTAACGAGCATTGGCGATGGTGGCGATCAGGAGGGCGGAAATCGCCGGCTTAGTTTTGATCTCGCGCCGGAAGGAGATCGGTACCTCGCCTATATCACTGAGCCTGCGGCGCAACACACGACGTTCAACTACGAGACTTCTGGATGTGAACGCTACGCTCAAGACAACGCGCTTGGCTCCGAGTTTCCGGCTCGATGCAATACCTATCGACTGTGGCTCCGCTCCGCAGCGCTGGCCTTCTTTGACGCCACGCTTCGCGATAGCGCAGAGGCGAGAGCCTACCTCGAGTCCGACAACATTCGTTTGTTGGCTGGCGCTGCGCTTGAGTGGACCGCTCGGTAGCGGGCGATCCCGGCTTCGAGCGCCGCGCGCTGCGCGATATAGCGGTCGACCAGTCGCTGCGTCTCATTCGTGATCGCGCTGCGGACCACATCGGCGTCCTGCGCATCGGGGTTGCTCGTGAGCAACTCCACCATCGCGCCGCGAACCGCCCCATCTTCGAAGCGACGCAGGAGCTCGTCCGCTCGACGAACACGGTCTCCGTGATCGCATCGCCAGCCTAGCTATCGGTTTGGCACCTGTCCGGGGCGCCCGGTGAGCAGCCCTGGCTCCAGACCCCCATCAGCGATCCCTACGCCAGCGGAACTGGGCCCTAAGAGCAGCATGACCGTCAGCTGTGGCTCGCCGACGACATTGCCGGAACCTCCTTCTGCTTGGTCGGCCGAGAGTAGCGAATTGTCGATCAGCACACGCCCCTCAGCCGGGGCGTTCGTTGAGAAGAGCCAATTCCAAACGTCACGCTCTGCGTTGGCAAAGACCACGCTGTTACGGACGCTAAGCGTGCCCGTGTATTCGCGGTCGTAGTTGTCACCGAAGCGGAGGCCCACGTCGCAGCCAGCGACCAAGAGATGGTTTCCGGTCACGGTGGGGGCCCCATAGCCCGCCTCGAGGCACTGCTGACAGCCGAGGAGCACGGTGTCCTCAACGTGGATGCGAGCACCGCTCGAGGCCGCGACGCACTCGTTGTGGAAGCCCTCTATCCAACTCTGCTCCACAACGACGTCGCTGCCGTTGTGGTCGATGCCATCGTCAGCACCACCGAGGAAGGTCGAACGACGAATCGTAGACAGTGGTTGGGCGGGGTTGCCCGGGTCGCCAAGCAGGTAAATCGCGTCGTTGTCATCATCGCGCGGGGCGGGGTCGAGCTCGGGGAAGTCCGTGAACCAAGTGTCCTCCACGAGAAGGCCTGCGTGCTCAAACTCGCCACCTGTGTCTGTGCGCGTGATCAGCGAGCGTAGGATGATCCAAGCGCCGCGCCGCGCTCCCATCGCTTTACCGGGTCCGTCTTGGATTGTGCAGTCAGCGAGCAGGACATCACCACCATCAGAGAACACGACGGCCTGGCTGTTGGAGTGGCCAAACGCCCGCGAGCCATCCGCGCCGCCTTCGATGAAGAACGTGTGTGTAAACTCACCACCTTCGGCTCCCATCACCACGCCGCCCCACGGATCGCCTCCGATGCCGGAAAACACGACTGGCGCTCCGATTGCGCCGTCCACTTGAATCGGGCCGTTTGCGAAGAGGTTGACGCTCGGACCCAGCTCGACCCAAACGCCAGACTCCACGCGAAGCCTGCTGGCTTCCTCAAGCGTCAGTGACTCGTCCAGGCGAATCCACGTGTTGGCTGTCCACACCGCGTCCGCGTCAATCGGCATGTTGAGTGTGGTGGGTTGACCGGCAAAGGGAGCGACCTCTGCCCATGTTTCGGTACCATCGACGCGCACTCGAAAGGGCTCGCCTGTCCACGAGGTCGTGAGCGAGCCGACACCGCGTCGCAGAATGACCCGCCTCGTCGCGAGGGCGTCCGCCGGTTCTGTCTCGAGATTCACGCCTCCGCTTGCTCCCGCTGCGACACTTCCGTCGGTGTTCAGGGCATGCACGCGGAAGGGAATGGAGCTTCCGGCAGGCGCAAACCGAGGTGCTACGAGGGCGAAGCTCAGCGCCGTGACCACCGCGTCCGTGTCAGCCGAGACGTCGCCGGGGACGATGTCGATGTCTGGGCCCCCGTCGAGGGGTCGAGTGTCAGGCGCATCTAACTCACCTGAGTCGCCCTGCGCGTCGGCGCTGCCATCGGTCTCGGCTGACGTCTCAGCGCTGCAGCCTCCGAGGGTTGTTGCGAGTAACAGCAACATACCGAAAACGAAGTATTCTCGGCGCCGAACAGAAGCCATTGCCCGGGGCTGGCTCATTGCTCGCCTCGGTAGACCGCGATCGCCTCGATAAACAGTGCGCGGCGCTCTACATACTTCGCTATCAGCGCCGCCGTGGCGTCTGCGATTTCGGCGTTGAAGCGAGCCGTCTCTCTCGCCTCCGGCACCTCAGCGATGAGCTCCCCCATGGCTTGTTGGGCGTCACGATCCGCGAAGATCGCGAGTAAGTCGTCGCGAGTTTGGTGCGCGACGATTGTAAACTCGTCGACTGTGATCTCGTAGATCACCGACTCCAGAATCGCCACGTAGCGTTCGTACACGGCCGCGTCGTCGAACATCGCGTGATCGATGAGGCCTTCAGCGCAATACAACAGCCCATGCGGGTCATCGATCGCGAAGCGCGAATCATGGTGACAGACGGAGAAGAGGTCGTCGGGGTCCCAGGCTTGGATGGTGTAGAAAGAAGCGGGCTGATGCGCGGTGTTGACGGTCTCTTCTTCGGCGAAGAACACTTCATCAACGTAGTCGCCGTTGGCGAGCAGCGACATGAGCGCGACCCAACGCAGATACTGTTCGATGTCCATCGAAGACTCGAGCGCCTCCATGAGCGCGTCGCCTTCGGCTTCCTGAATTCGCCCTAGGAAGGCTTCGTAGCGGGCAATCGCAGCCTCGTCATCATCATCGAAGGCCCACTCGGACTCAGGCGCCTTACCGTCGATGTCCGTACGTCGGCGAATCACGGCACGCAAACCACTGATGTCGTTGCGCAACTCATCGTCGACCTTCTCGACCAGGAGGTACGCGCCTCGTGACTCCCCGTCGACGCGAAGCTCAACCACCCCAAACTCGAGCTGCCACGTGCCCAAGGCCGCCAAGAGTCGGTCGGCGTTGATCTGGTTGATGTAATGCTTGTCGAGACACATCGAGATAAGGAAGAACTCGTCGCCGCCGGAGTGCGGGAGCAGGTGCCGGGCATCGCCGCCATCGAGGTCGAACGAGAGGCTCTTGCGGGCACAGTCGATCGAACTCTGGCCCCGAAACGAGGCGTCGAATGGCGTCGTGTTCTGCTCGCCCGGCAGCAGCATTGCCCCGCTGAACACGGTCGCACGATCGCGCGCATCGGCGAGCTGGTCGAAGAGAGCGCGTTCTTCAGCGGTGAAGCTCACGTCGATACGAGGCAGCGTGAGCGGCGCCGCCTCGACGATGCGCTGTAAGTCGCAGTCCGCGCCCATGTGTTCCGCCGCCGCGTCACCCAGCGAGACCCGACGCACGGAACGCGCCCCAACGCGAAAATCGAGTTCGAGCCGGCGGCCGTCGTCGCAGAAGGCGAGCAGCGCCTGGCCCCCGTCGTCGCGTTCCGCCAGCGCCGCAGCCAGCTCACCCGCCGCCACTTCGGAAGCGGTGACGCTACGTTCAAAGGTCGCGTCCCCAATCAGCCACCAATCGAGCACGAAGTCCCTGTCCAAGCTTGGCGGGGCGTCGAGGGCGAGGTTCGGCGCGATGAACACGATGTCTCGAGCGCCGAGCAAGGCGTTTCGGCTGAGATGTTCCCAGCGCTCAGCAGCGTCAGCGGCGACCACATTCGCGGCTTGAGGTGTTGCGTCGTCCCCACTCCACACAGCGTCCAAGCGCTCGGTGATACGCCGTCGGTCAGACGTCGCACCGACTACCTGCATGAGCGAGTCTGACCACGCCCACACCGCTACGCGTTCGTCTGGGGCACGGGCCGCTACGAACGCGTCGATCATTCTTCGGGTCTCATCGACTTGGTCGGGCGTCCACTGCGCGACGATGAGCGTCGCTCCTGCGCCGGAAGTGGCGCGAGTCGCAACCAGCGGCAGCTCGCCTAAGCGCTCGTCGACCACAGTGAGACAGCCAGCAAAGTCGGCGTCGAGAGCGACGCCATCAACATCATAAAGGTACAGGTGCACCTGGCGCCCGCCCGCGACGCTACGATCCCGCACGAGGGTTACTCGGTCGACGACGTCGCAGAGTTCGGGTTCGGGGGCATCGAGAGCGACGTCACCGACGTCGAGGTCAGGGAAGCTCACGTCCGCGAAGGGAGAGCCTGCGTCCTCCGAGGGGCCGGCGCTCGCAGTGTCTCCGCAGCCTCCGAACGCGAGGCCCGCCACCACCCAAAGCAGCACCGCGAGTCGTCGCGTCAAGCGCGCGCAGCCTGTCGCCAACAAAGACGCTTCGACCGGCATCCAGCGCTTGCCGTAGCGATCGAAGGCACGCTGAGAAAATCGAGGCTGACGCATGAACTTTGTTGAGGAAGATGCTAGCGAATACAGTCGCTGGTGAACTTCGGCGAAAACTAGCAGCCCTACCGTTACGGCGCCAGCACAGCCCGATGCCAATTACGACTCATCGCAGCTTGCACGAGACCCCACGCTGGGTGGGATTGCTCGCCCTGATCGTGCAGATCTGCGCGTGCAGCGGCGACGCTGAGAGAGACCCCACGGCCGACGTGAGCGGGAGCGACGCCGGGGATGTCATCCTCGCACCCGATACGGACTGGACGCCAGATGTGCGCGTAGACGCGGCCGACGTGGTCGAGCCGCGACCATGGCCTCGGGTCACCGTCATCGACGTCCGCCTCGCGGCAGGCGATCTTGCGCAGATGCGCGCCGACCCCCAGTCACGTGAAGAGTATGACGCGGCCCTCGTGGTCGATGGGACAGCCTACGGTGACGGTGAGGTCGAGATTCATGGAGGCTTCGCACGAAGTGTCCCGAAGCTGTCCTACCGTATCAAGTTCAGCGACGACGACATCTGGGACAGCGGGCACTTTGGCGCCGACCTCGAAGAGCATGAACGCCTGGTGCTGCAGGCGAGTTGGGTCGACCCGACCTTCATTCGCAACTGCCTCACCTTGGACCTCGCTCGCCACGTCGGCGGCCTCGCGCCGCGGTGTCAATACGTCGACCTCGCGCTGAACGGCCAGGCGCACGGACTCTATGTCGGCATCGAACGGGTGGACGACCGTTTCCTGACACGCAACGGCCTCTCCGCCGACGGCTTGGTCGTGAAGGCGGCCAGCAACAACGCGAACTGGCAAGACAAGCCCAACCCACTAGATGGGTACGAGATCCAGATAAACAACGAGGCGCCGACCCAGTCGCTGAACACGCTCCTTGATGTTTGCACAAACACACCGGCCAACACCGACTCGTTTGAGTCGGAGATCGCTCCGATGCTCAACCTCGACATGTTCATGGCGTGGCAGCTCGCCCACACCCTCGCCGATAACCGAGACACGTTCACCAAGAACTACTACCTACATTATGATTGGGTGGGCCAAGCGACGCCCTTCGAAATCATCACGTGGGACGCAGACGCCACGTGGGGACGCAACTGGGACGGAGCGACTCTCGACCCAAGCGAGATCACGCGACTCTGGGGCACGGACGACTTCTCGCCGCGCTTGTTCTCCATCGAGTCGTACCGCGCGCAGTACGAAGCCGACTACGCAGCGTGGATCGACGAGGAGAACATCGCCGAGTGGTTGCATGAGAACGTGGACGCCCGAGCGGCGCTGATTGGTGAGCTTGCCCAGCGCGACCTGGACCGGTGGCAACCTGGTCTGCGGTTTCAGGACGAGGTCGACGCCCTTCACGAAGCGATCGACGCCCGCGTGGCAGCGATGCGCAGCGCGCTGGAGTAAGCACTGCCGCTCGCCCTGGTTCATGGGGCTCGCCTTCGTCGCTCGATCACGCAGTTCGCGGGATCAACACGCAGGCCGGCCTTCGCGGCCTGCTGCAGTAAGCTCCCTACCGTGTCGAACATCGGTCTCCGAACCCCGTAGGGGATGACGCTGTCACCACAAGTCAGGTAGGCATCTGACGCACGCCGCCCTCCCTCTGCTGAGATCCTCGCCATGATCCATCTCCTCCATCGTCTCGCATTGCTCGTCTTCTGCGCAACGCTCGCCTCCGCTTGCCAGCGCTCGACGCCGGCCAACACCTCGGACTCGGACTCCAACTTGGACTCCGACATCGCCGCAGACCCTGCCGAGCCCGAAGCCGGCTTCTTCACACGGCGGATCGTCGCGATCGGAGACGTGCACGGCGATCTCGCCTCTGCACGCGAGGCGCTCGAACTCGCCGGCGCCGTTAACGCAGACGACGTATGGGTGGGAGGCGACCTCATCGTCGTGCAGCTCGGTGACCAAACCGATCGCGGAGACGACGAGCTCGAAATTCTTGAGTGGTTCGAGGCGCTGCAAGCAGACGCCGCCGCCGCCGGAGGCGAGTTCCATTCGCTGCTCGGCAATCACGAGATCATGAACGTACAGCAGGACTGGCGCTACGTGACGCCGGGCGGCTTCGAGGACTTTGCGGACTTCGCGGAGACTCCGGACGACCCGTCACTCGAGGGCGTGGACCCGGCGCTCCACGGCCGCATCGCTGCCTTTAGACCCGGCGGGCCTTGGGCAACGCGACTGGCGGAGCACCCTGTCGTGCTACAGCTCGGTGACACCGTCTTTGTACACGGCGGGCTTGAGCCTGAATACGCGGCGCTCGGTCTCGACGCCATCAACGAGAGCGTTGCCGCGTGGATGCGCGGCGAAGCTGAGGAACCCGACGTTGTGCGCGGGGCAGACACGCCCATCTGGAGCCGCGACTATTCGTCCGAGACCGGAGCCGATGACTGCGCCACACTCGCGGAGACCCTCGAATTGCTCGGCGCCGAGCGTATGGTCGTTGGGCACACGGTGCAGCAGGAGGGCATCACGAGTGCGTGCGATGGTCGCGTTTGGCGCGTCGACGTGGGGCTTGCGGACTACTACGGTGGCGAGACGCAGGTGCTGGAGATTGTCGGGGATGAGGTCGGCGTGCTTCGCTAGGGAGCATCGGTCCGTAAGTGATACGATCGGCCGATGGAACCGATCTTCTTCATCATCGTCGCCTTTCTCCCCGCCGTCATCGCCCCCTGTTTCCGCAGCGGACGCGCGGGGTACAACGCACTGCGCAAGCCTTCATGGAAGCCACCTAGCGCTATCATCGCGCCGGTCTGGATCGTGCTGAACGTTCTCATCGGCATCAGCGCTTGGCTGGTCTGGTTCGTCCACGGATCGGCTGCGTGGCCGGCGCTGACGCTGTGGACGGTGCAGTTGCTCCTCAACTCCGCGTGGGCGCCGCTGTTCTTTGGTGCTGGCAAGCTCGGCGCGAGCGTCGTGCTCGTTGGGGCGCTGTGGACGACGGTGCTGTGTACGGTGCTCGTGTTTGCAGGGCTTGTTTCGTTGGCGGGGGCGCTCTTGGTCCCCTATCTGTTGTGGCTGACGCTGGTGTTTGTATTGAATGTGAGCATCTGGCGTTTGAATCGCGTCTAGGCCTGCTACGTGCATTTGCTTAGAGCGCGGCGCTCACGGAGAAGAAGGGGATGCCGAAGCCCAGCACGCGATAAATCTCAGAGGCGCCTTCAAAGACAGGCATCGCGAATCCTCCGTTTACCCCCCACCGTTCACCACTGTATCGCAGTCCTGGCACGACGAGCAGCGCGCCGCTCGTGTCTCGGTTGACCGGCACGAAGACTTCGAGGTTGAGCCGAACAGCGGGAGACACACGCCCGGAGAGCCCGGCCGTCATGACGAACGCCATGGCCCCATCGCCGTCTACCGACAGGAAGGCAGCCTTCGGAGAGAGGTGAACGGAAAACGCCTCGTCGCCATACGAGAAGATGGGCCCTACGACGCCCACCACGCCTTCGGCCCCGCCGGCGTAGACGGTCCACGGAACCACAAGGGTGTGCAAGGCCAGCGCCCAACGCTCACCCTGCACGGCAGCCTTGATCTCGAGGCCCAGTGCAACGACCCCAAGCGGAAGCACTGTCGAAATGCCAATATCGACGTTGTCGTGCACGCCCGCGCGAAAACGCCCGCTCACAAGTCCCGCGAGCCGCAGCTCCCGACGACCGGGCCCCAACGTGAACGCGGTCTGCATCAATGAGAGCTGTGTGATGTCGTCGTTGCGCGGTGACGGCTCCGCGGCCGCTGCGGCCTCGCCGAGCCGCTCTTGTGCCCCTCTCCCTGCCATCGTGTCTTGCGCCGCGACGCCGCGCAGCCACTCCAGTTGCGTCTCATTCAGTCCAACCGCGCCATGCAGCCGCTCTACGCAGCGAAGCACGAGGTCCGGCCCGTCCGGCGCGCACGGCGGTGGCACGCTTGGCGCGCCGTCTGTCAGCGCCTCTGCGCCCGGTGGTTTGCCAGCTTCGGCGTCCTCAGCGGACTCCATCGGTGCTTCTTGGGCCGCCTCCGTGATGGGCGTGTCCGCAGCGGGCGAATCGGTCTCGGGAATCACCCGATGAAACTGCGCAGTCGCGTCAGCCGAGAACAACAGTACGAGAGCGCAGCACCAAACGGAGGCCACAGTGCGAAGCATGACTTCTCTGGCGATGGGATCCGTGCCCCCGACATGACGGCACATGTGTGTCACTAGCCTCGGTCGAGACGCAGGTCCACTCCGTCACCG
>JBLFZA010000083.1:0-15173 GCA_047610025.1 Bradymonadia bacterium
CATCCGGCCGGACTCAGGCACTTGGCCAACCGTGACTGTGCCGCGTACATCCAACTGAACTCCGGACTGCACTTCGTTCAACCCGAGCACCACAACGCCCGGATAGCGAAGCAGGAGTAGCTGCCGCAGATATCGGCGCACGTCTTGGCTCGCCACGATGATGAATGGTGACGCACCCGCCGCAGCAGCAGCTCCCTCGAATGCCCCCAAGATGTCGTTCGTCACGGCGGGTGGCAGCGCGAGAGTCGGAGTCTTGTTCGTCCGAACGACGCTCTCTCGGATCGTCTGTTCGATCGAGTGATCCACCAGCCACGCCGTCAACAACTTACTCGGCGCCACCTTGCTCACGATGGCTGCGCCGAGCCCCACACGAGCGACCTCAGTCAGCGCCACGACGTCCGCTCCTTCTTCGGCCTCAGCAGCCAATGCCTCCAAAATGCCCCGAAGGTCTCGCACAGAAACGCCCTCACCAACCAGGCGTTTGAGCACCGCGGTCAACGTCGACAACGACAGCGGGCGGGGGGTCACGGCGTCGATCAGCGGGCCGTGCGTGGGCTCCAGCAAGTCCAGCGCGTGCTGCACCTCGGCAAGACCAATGAAGCGATCGGCACATCGCTGAGTGACCGCGCCCACTGCGACCATCACCCGCTGACCCGGGTCGAGAACCGTGTGCCCCGCGCCTCGCACGGCCCCCACACTCTCCAACGAGATCAAGGTCGCTGGGGCGCCTGAGATCGGATGCTGCGCCGGCTGCGCTGCAATGCCAAGCGCGCTGATGATGTCCATCGACGCCAGGGCCAGGGCCTCCTGCGGCGACACCAACATCGTCACCTCGGGCACCTCATACACCTGGATGCGCAACCCATTGCCGACGAGCCCTTGAGCACCGAAGCGAATACGGACCGCCGGCAGCTTCACGCCCAGGCGCTCGAATAATGACTCTCGCACATCATGCAGTTCTTCGCGCATCGCCGCTTCGCCACGGCCGCCGCGAATCCCGTCCGCGAGCTCGTTGCCCATCTCGACCAGCACCGCGTCCACCGAGGCGACCAGAACACGGGCCTGCGGCGCAGGCGCCTCAACCTGCTCTTCCGCCTCCGCCCGAGCGCGTCGCTCGTGGCGATGGAGCGCAAACCCCAACCCGCCCGCGGCGAGTGCGAGCGCCAAGAAGGGCACGGTGGGCAGCCCGGGAATCACTCCCAGCCCGAAGAGTAGCCCCGCCGCCACGCCGAACACCTTCGGCGTCGCCACGAGCTGCGCGATCATCTCGCTGCCCAGATCGAGCGGCTCGCCGTCTGCACTCGCGACGCGCGTCACGACGAGACCCGCGGCGATGGAGACGATCAGTGCGGGGATCTGCGACACGAGCCCGTCGCCAATCGTGAGCAACGAGTAGGTCTGCGCCGCCTCCGCCGCGCTCATGCCTCGCTGCGCGATTCCGATCAGCAACCCACCGCTGATGTTGATCACCGTAATGATGATGCCCGCGATGGCGTCGCCCTTCACGAACTTCATCGCGCCGTCCATCGCGCCGAAGAGCTGTGATTCGCGCTGCACCTCCGACCGGCGGCGTCGCGCCTCATCAAGCCCGAACGCGCCGGCCCGAAGATCGGCGTCGATGGCCATCTGTTTCCCCGGCATCGCGTCCAGCGTGAAGCGCGCGGCGACCTCGGCGACCCGCTCGCTGCCCTTCGCGATGACCAAGAACTGAATGATCGTCAGAATGAGGAAGATGACTCCGCCAACAATGTAATTCCCGCCGACCACGAACTCGCCGAACGCCGCGATCACCTGCCCCGCGTCCGCCTGCCCCAAAATCAGCCGAGTGGAGGACACGTTCAGCGCCAAACGGATGAGCGTGGCGACCAAGAGCATCGACGGAAAGGTGCTGAACTCCAGTGGCGAGCGCATGTAGACCGCCGAGAGCAGCAACACCACGCCGAACGCAATGTTCGCCGTCAGCAGCAAGTCGAGCGCGAAAGTCGGCAAAGGCACGACCAGCAGCGCAACGATTGACGCAATAACTGCCGCAAACGCGATGTCGCCTAGTCCTTTGAGACGCATGGCCCCCAGGGGAGTGAAAGGAGACTAGACCTTACGCCGAGCATCTACGGGGGCGCAAGCTGGCTGACCTCTCTCACGAGGCGCGACCGGAAGCGCTCCTAGAAGCGCCCCGGTGGCGAAACCGAGAGCGCGATCGGGCTCGTCGGGCAGACGGCGACGCACATCCCGCACCCGATGCAGTGGCGCGGGTCGATGTACGGGCGACCCTCCTCGTCGACCAAGAGCGCGTCATCCGGGTACGGGCACGCCTTGATGCATCGATCGCACGTCCCGCCAAGCCACTCGATGCACACCTCACGATCGACGTGCGCTGTGCCCATGACGGCGTCTTTGATGTCGATCACCCGCAAGGCATCCGTCGGGCACGCCGGCATGCACGGCGCATCATCGCACGCGACACACGGCCGAAACTTGTTCACGTCCAAGAACGGCGTGCCGGCCGACGCGCCGGCCCCGTCGTCCAGGGTCAGGATCGCCGCAACCGGGCACGAGCGAATGCAGTCGCCGCAGCGCGTGCACGCCAGCAGGAACTCCAACTCCGGCAGTGCGCCAGGCGGTCGTTGCACGCGCGGCGTGAACCGGTCGGCGAAGTTGTCGAGCACGTACTCCGCGCCGAGCGCGACGCTCTGCTGCACGCGCTTTCGGCCAAGCCGCAGCAGGTCACGTTTAGAATAGTCGTCTTCACTCATCACCCCAAGGCTAAGCGCCTCCCCCCCGAACGTCTAGAACCCACTGCGCCGACTCTGGTAGCCTTGCGGCGCGCAGCACCTTAGAGGGTTTTCCAACCCGATCGTCGGTCTGCGCACAAGCGCCGCATAGACGCTCTCCAAAACGAAGAAAATCGCCCGCGATTTCCGCGGGTTCCAAGGGCGAAGCCTTTGGCCGGTGAGGGCACAGCCCGCCAAGAAACCGACTACGCAACTCCCCCCCACCTGCCCCCCATGTCGCTACGCGATCTCAAAGACAACGCAGGCCAGATGCTAATGGCCGGCTTCGACGGCACGTCCCTGCCCGGGCACGTGCACTCGGCACTCGACCGTGGCGAACTCAGCGGCGCGATCCTCTTCGCGCGTAACGTCGAGAACCCTGAGCAAGTCGCGTCGCTCAACCGCGAGATTCTCGATGCGGCCATCGGGCGAATGGCCTTCGTCGCGGTCGACCAAGAAGGCGGGCGCGTGCAGCGCATCAAGGCGCCCGCCTCCATCATCCCTCCTATGAGCGTCGTAGGCGCCACCCGCGACGTGGAGCTCATCGTCAAAATGGGCGAACTCGTGGGGGACGAGCTTGAGGCGATGGGCTTCAACATGAATTTTGCGCCATGCGCCGACGTTCGCACCAACGAGGAGAACCAGGTCATCGGCGACCGCGCGTTCGGCGATGATCCCGAATGGGTCGGCCGCGCCGCCGGCGCCTTCATGCTCGGTCTAACGATGAGCGGGCTCATCCCCTGCGCGAAGCACTTCCCGGGGCACGGCGACACGGTGCTCGACAGCCACTTCGACCTGCCGAAGATCGAACATGACATAGAACGCCTGCGCCAAGTCGAGCTCGCGCCCTTTCGAGCGCTCATCAAGGCCAACGTGCCGATGATCATGACGGCGCACCTGCTGATCCCGGCGCTGGACACTCATCACCCCGCGACCCTCTCTCCCCAGGCGTTGACGGAGCTGCTGCGCAAGAAACTGCACTTCGGCGGCGTCGTCGTGTCGGACGACCTCGAGATGAAGGCGATCGCCGATCGCTATCCCCTCGACGAAGTGATGTCCC
Source organism: Bradymonadia bacterium (assembly GCA_047610025.1). Lineage (GTDB taxonomy): Bacteria > Myxococcota_A > Bradymonadia > REDH01 > REDH01 > JBLFZA01. The sequence continues at coordinate 3,832 of JBLFZA010000083.1, forward strand.
TCGGCGTCGCCGCCGGCGTCGACCTCTTCCTGATCTGTCACTCGCGCGAAAAGTGGGAGGAGGCCTTCGAGCTGCTCGTCCGCATGGCCGAGCGTTCGCAGTTCGAAGCCGAGCGAATCGCGATGTCGGCTGGCCGCGTTCGGCTCTTGAAGAAGAACTACTGGCGCCCGTGGACGAAGCCACAGGATCTACAGAGCCGCCTCGACACACCCGAGCATCGCGCGCTCATCGAGCGCGTGCAGGAGGCCGCCGCTCGACGCCAAGAGCGGCGATGAGTGTCGACCCCGAAGCGGGCATAAACGCGAGCACGATCGTCACGCCGCCGGGTGGCGCGAGCAGGCGAAAGAAGCGCCCGCGCAACCACGCGGCAATGCTGGCGCTCTTCTGCGGGATCTCGTCGTGGGTGCCGTTGATCATTGTCATCACCGGCCCGCTAACCTTCCTGTTTGCACTCATCGCGCTGGTGCTGAGCGTGCGCAGCGGCCACCGCGAGCAATTGAACATGGCGGGCGCTGGTGTGATTTTGGCGCTGTGCGCGCTGGCCATACAGGGCGGGTTCACCTTGCTCGCTGGCGGGCTTGGTTGGGCGGGCGCGGCGATTGGGTGCGGGGCGGGGTGAGCCGCCCTCCGGGCTGCACTTCCACCCTGCGAACGCTCGATCCCCCAACCGCCCTACCCCCCAAACACCTTCCGCACGCCAACCCAAACACGGCGCCGCACGGAGACCAGTGTCTCCATATAGATCACGATCAGCAGCAAGAAGAGAAGCCCCGGCCAAAGCGGTCGCTCGCCCGCCTCCACACCCCGCTCGGCGTCGCCCGTGCCTTGGTTCGTCGACGCCGAGTAGGCCTCGAGCGACTCGGCTTCCATACTCGTAACATCCGACTCCGCAAGCGGCGGGTTGCACGCGAACGACAACTCCGCGACTTCGCGCTCGTCGCCACCAATCACGGCGAACACGCGATGCATGCCGACCTCGGTTGGCCAAACGCTCAGCTCTGCCGACTCGACCACCAGCACCTCGCGCTCCCCGCTCGGCGACTGCACAGCGAGGCGCTCTGCGCCCAACGACGAGACATCAACACGCAGCGGTTCACCCAGCTCAACCGACAAGCCACCGCCACCTGCTCGACGAGCGAGGTAGTCGACCGTGCGATGCAAGAACGGAAGGTACGGGGGGCGAATCGCCAGGTCGTTCCAGTCGATATCCAACGTCGATGTCCACAACATCACGCGGCCGCGACCCACCGTGTGCTCGACCAACGCCGGCGCGCCGTCCCCAAAGCTCGCGACGATCGTGGCGGCGCTCTCGCTCTCGGGCACGAGCAGTAAGTACTGGAACACGCGTGTGTTTTGGATGCTCTCCCCGCCCGGCTGCGCAAACACGCGGAAGATGGGGTGAAGCGCGTCCACCTCTGCCAGGCGCGTCGCATACAGTGCCGCGTCTGGCGCATCGGGGTCGACGAGCAGCTTCACATCACGAATCGGCTTCGGCAGCAGGTCGCCAAACACGCTGTTGTATCGTGTCGCGTCGACCTGGTTGCCGGCGCCGATTAAGAGACCGCCACCACGCTCAACGAAGGCGCGCAGCGCCGCCACCTGAGCCACGGTCAGCGTCTGCACGTTCGCCATGACCACCACGTCGGTGTCGTCATTCGAAAACGCAGGCACCGAGTCGGCATTGACGACGCGCACATCCGCGCCCGCGCCTGTTGACGCGCCAGCCTGAAGCGCGCGCCGTAGGTAGAACGTCTCGTCATTGTACGCGACGGAGCGCGGGTCGCCATTGATGACCAGCACACGCACCCGCCTGTCGGCCACCCACGCGGCCACACGCTCGTCGTCAAAGCTCGGCCCGATCGTTGGCTCGAGCGTCACGCGGACTTCGCTCGCGTCGGTCTCCACCATCCGATGCACGAATTGCAACGTCGCGCGGCCATCGGCGTCCATCTCGCCTCGAGCAGCGGCGACCTCATCTCCGTCGACCGCTAAGCTCGCCGCCAACGCGCCGCCGGCTTGAGCAGCCGAGCCTGTGCACCGCACATCGGCGTCGAAGCGCAGCGCGAGCGCGTCCGTCTCACCGGACGGCTCCCACGTTAGGGACGTGACCGCACAGTTTCCGGTCGGTGCTGGCTGGGACGCGAATATGAGCCGCCCCACGTCTGCCCACGCTCCTGCGTCTGTAGAGGAGGGCCATGCGACCTGAGTATCGTCGGAGAAGACGACGGTGCGACGCTGCGGCAGGCGCGAGGTTCGCTGAATGGCCGCCGCTTCCTGAAGCGCTGCGTTGAGGTCACTCGTTCCAAAGCGCGGGGCGCGCCCTTGCACGGCATCGCTCACAACGCGGTGGTCGTCCGTCAGGTCGCGACTGGGCACGTCCGTCGTTGTGGACGCGAACACCACCGCAACCTCATCCCACGCCCGAAGATCATCGATGAGCCCATCGGCTGCCGCCAGCGCCGCGGCGTAGCGAGAGTCGCCTGACGTGCCGCCGGACATACTGCCGGAGTCGTCTAGTACGAGTACGACCGAGGTCGGCAGCCGCCCATCTCCCGCGTCGGCAGCGGGCGCTCCGCACCTCAACGACGGCTGCGCCATCGCGAGCGGCAAGAGCGCGAAGACCGCGATCCGCAGCGCGAGCAGAAGCCACTGCTTCAGCTTGAGACTCCGGGCGATCCGCTCGTTGCTCTTCAGCAAGAACGCCAGCGCCGGAAACGGCTGCCGCTGCGCGCGCTGCCGATTGATGAGGTGAACCGCGATGGGCACCGCGATCGCGAGCAGACCGAGCAAGAGTAGGGGGTTCGAGAAACTCATTCGGGCGGGTCGCTCCGCGGTACGCGCGTTCGGGGAAGAGTGCCGGCCGTACATAGGCGCGATCCGAGCACAATGCCACGCCGAGCACCTGACTCGCGTCGACTAGACTTAACCCAATGAACGAATTCGGGATGTTCTCACGATACCGAGTGCCCACCTTCAACGCGGATCCCCGTATGCGCCACGCCCCGATTACGTTCAGCCTCGCCCTCGTCCTCAGCGCCTGCCCCCCGAACGTCGAGAACGGCATCGGACGACGTTGAAGCCGACGTCGAAGCCGACGTCAAAGACCTGGGTGTCGTCGACGACGGAGGAGACTCCGGCACGACAGACATCGTGACGGACATCGTGACGGACGATGCGACAGACACCATCTCGCCCGACGTTCAAACGGATGTGCGGGCCGACGCCGACCCTGACGCCAACGAGAACTCGGAGCCACGCGTCGAGGTGTGGGTCGCAGACGGCCTGTAGCACCCCGGCGCACTCGGTGGTGGTCCCACCCCACACCTGGCTCCCAAGCCACGCCAACACCCCCCCCGACGCCGGTCGCCATGCGCCCGGCGCGCAAACTACCACGCCGCGCCAAACCACCGCCCCGCTTAGCTCCCAGCCCCAGCCCCAGCCCCGCCCTAGCCCCGAGCGCGCTTCTGGATGAACGCGCGAATCGGGGCATCGAGCGGCTCATCCGTCATCACGCGGTACTGCTCGATGTCTGCGCTGCGACACACCTCGGTGATGCGCGCGAGGTGCGCCTCCATCTCGGCTTGGTACGCGGCGCGGATATCATCCGGGTCCACGAGCAGCTCGCCGTCGCTCTCTAGCCCTTCAAAAACGGTCAGCCCCTCGAACGGGAGGTCGAGCTCGGCTCGGTCCATCACGTGAAAGAGCACGACCTCCATGCGTTTGCGCCGCAGCACCCGCGCGAGCGTGAGCATGTCGTCCGACGTATCCAGAAAGTCGCTGATGACAAACACGACGGAACGCGCGTGCACTTGCTCCGCCACGCGGGACACGGCGGCGTTCACCGACGTGCGCCCCTCGGCTTTTACACCGTCCAGCACCGTGCAGATGTCATCGAGCTGCGCGCGTTTCGTCGACGGCGGAAGCCAGAAGCCAGGGCGCTCGTCGAAGAGCATCAGACCCGGCGCGTCCCCTTGGCGAAGCAAGAGCCAAGCGAGTGAAGCCGCGAGCGTAGAGGCGGCCTGCATCTTCGTCGGGTGGTCCTCGAACGCAAAGTCCATCGAGCCCGAGCTATCGACGAGAAGGAACGCGCGCACGTTCGTCTCGTCTTCGAATTGCTTGATGTAGTAGCGGTCTTTTCGCCCATACGCGCGCCAGTCAATATGCCGCACATCGTCGCCAGGGGCGTACTCTTTGTACTCAGCGAACTCCACGCTTGAGCCCTTGTGCGGGCTGCGGTGCATACCGCCGAGAATGCCCTCGACGACCGAGCGCGCCCGCAGCTTCGTCGCGCCAATCGCCTCGAGGACCTTCGGCTTGAGCGCGCCGTCTGTCATGAGGACACCATCATTGGGACACCATCATTCAGACGCCGTCATGCGCTCACAACGCGCAGCAGCTCGTCGATGATCGCGTCCGCATCCACGCCATCCGCCTCGCCATGGAAGTTCACGAGCAGGCGATGGCGCAGCGTCGAGTGCGCCAAGTCCCGCACATCCTGCACGCTCGGCGCTTCATAGCCGCGCAGCACCGCGCGAGTCTTTGCGCCCAGTACCAGGAACTGTGATGCGCGTGGGCCCGCGCCGAAGGTGACGTAACGCTTCACGAGATCCGGCGCCGTTGAGTCAGACGGACGCGTCGCGCGAACCAAGCGCACCGCGAAGTCGACGACCGCGTTGCCAGCGTCCACCGAACGAACCAAGCGCTGAAGCGCGATGATCTCATCCGGCCCGATCACCTGCTCGATTGGCGCATCGTCGCCCATGGTTGTGTGATGGGCGACCCGCATCTCATCGGCGAGCGAGGGGTAATCAACGCGCACATGAAACATGAAGCGGTCGAGCTGTGCCTCAGGCAGCGGGTACGTGCCTTCCTGCTCGATTGGATTTTGTGTCGCAAACACCAAGAATGGCGCGCTCAAATCGTAGGTGTGACCACCGACAGACACCTGCCGCTCTTGCATCGCCTGCAGCAACGCTGACTGCGTCTTCGGCGGGGTACGGTTGATCTCATCCGCCAAGAGGAGGTTGGTGAAGATCGGTCCGGGTACAAAGCGGAAGCGCCGGCGGCCCGTCTCCGGGTCATCTTCGAGAATGTCCGTGCCGGTGATGTCGGACGGCATCAAGTCAGGCGTGAATTGGATACGGCTGAAGCCGAGGCCGAGGCACTGCGACAGCGTCGAAACGAGCAGCGTCTTCGCAAGTCCCGGTACGCCCATCATGAGCGTGTGGCCACCCGCGAAGAGGCCGAGCAGCAGGAAATCGACGACCTCCTCCTGCCCAAACACGCGCTTACCAATCTCGGCCACGATGCGTTCGCGGGCATGCTTCGCGCGAGCCAACACGTCTTGCGCGTTCGCGGGCGGTGCGCCGCTCGACGCGCCAGCCTGCGCGGCCAGCTCTGCGTCCGAGTTGTTTGTCGGAAAGTCGCTCATGTTCCTCCAGCGACTCTCGTCGCGTTGTGTCGATAGTGTTCTGCGTTCGCGCCATTGCCGAGCGCGTCCCACGCGATCGCCAACTGCTGGTGGACAGCAGGGTCGAAGGGGTTGATTCCCCCCGCGAGCTCCAACGCGACGATCGCCGCCTCGTGCTCTCCAAGCGCGTTCAGCGCCTCGCCTCGGTGCAGGTGGCTCTGATAGAAGCTCGGGAACCAGTTCACCACTTCTTCTAACGCGGTCAACGCGACCTGCGCCCTCGCCAGATCCAAATTGGCCCGCGCCATTGCGTTCTGCAACAAGGGGTTCGCCCGACCGAGCAAGAGCTCCGCCTTTTGATACTCCTCGACAGCGCCCGCCACGAAGCCTCGAGCACGCAGCAGCTCGCCCAGGCGCAAGAACTCCTGCGCGTCCGGCGAATCTATCCCCGCAAACGCGTCGCTGTTCTCGTCGTCGGCGTCTTCGGCAAGAAGCTGCACTTCGTCGGTGAATTGACCCGGGATGTCCACCCGAGGCCGCGCGACGAGGTAGCGTAACCAGTTCTGTTCGAACACATCGAAGGGCTCCTCCAGTTCGCCCTCAATTGCGGCGATGATGTCGTCTCCGTCGTGAACGCGCTCGAGGAGTGAACGCAGCACCATCGGCCCCCGCCTGTCGATGAGATACTCCACCACCGTAAACACCTGGGCGTACGCCGTCGACGCGTCCTCAGGGCTCGGCAAGTACGCCATAGACGGGTGCATTTGATCGAATGTGATGAGGTCCTCGGCCTCTATCCGCTGCGACAGCAACTCCTCTCTGCTCGGCGGCATCACCATATCGCGATCGCCGGTCCAGCGGCCCTCAAGGTACTTCGCGGCCGCCTCGTGAAACCAGATCGGGAGCGAGGCCTGTACCTTATGCTCGATCACATAGTGCACGTACTCGTGCGCGAGCGTCGTGCGCCACCCGTAGCCACGCAGCGTCGCCCGAGGAGACGTAAACATGAGCTTGTTGTACTTACAAAGCGCGATCGTTCCGCTCGTTTCAATGGCCTCTTCCGTCAGCGACGACACCCGAGCCAGCGTCGACGCGCGCGGATGAATCTCCACACGGATCGGCGGCTCCGGCCAATACCCGAGGTCGTAACCGATCTCGTAGTAGGCCGCCTCTAGCGTCTCCGCCGCCCACGGGATGAGCACCGCATCTCGGCTCGCGTCGTAGCGAATCTCAAACAACCCATCTTGCGTCGTGAACACGTCGTAGTCGTCGACGACCTGTTGCGTGCTCTCGGCCAAGGCCAAGAGCGAGGCGATCGCCCGAGTGTTTGGGGCCGCCGCTGCCGCGCCGCGAAGCGCGTCCACGGCGTCATCGTAGTTCCCCTCGTGAAAGCGAAGTTTACCGAGCAAGAAGAGGGTCGCGGGATGCTCAGGAGCCGCCGTCGCGAGCTGCAGCAGCGCCACCCTCGCCCGGTCAAAGCGCGAGCTGTCGATATCCGCCGACGCAACGGCTGCCACGCTCCAGGGCTCGACCCGCAACTCGGGCACGGAGGCAGGCGTCGTGCCCGACTGCGTGTGCGCCCGCTGCGCGCCGAAGCCAAACAAACAAAGAAGCGACAAGGCAGCAATCGCGCTGACCCTGCTGTACCGCCGCGCGCCCAAGAGGCGCGGCGAGCTATCGGAGCAGCGTTTCATAGTACTCCCTAATCTGTTCATCATAGGCTTCGAGAGACCCGTCGCGCATGGCCTCGATGACTTGATCACGATAGCCCCGGCGGGACGACTCGCCTTCTTCAGGCACTTCCACGCGCTCGGTGTTGTTTCGGCCTTCTTGTCGTGACTGACGTTGACGTTGCTGCATGGTCATTTGTTGCATGCGCTGCCGCAGCGTTTGCAGGCCTTGTAGCGCCGACTGCTCGCCCTGCAGCGCCTGCCGCGGCGCTTGCCCCGAACGGGGCCGGGGTGGCGCGCCTTGCCCAGGCTGCTGACCCGGAGTCTGACCGCCAGGTTGCTGACCCGGAGTCTGGCCGCCTGGTTGCTGACCAGGAGTCTGACCACCTGGCTGCTGGCCTGGAGTCTGGCCGCCTGGTTGCTGACCCGGAGTTTGACCGCCAGGCTGCTGACCTGGCTGCTGGCCCGGAGTCTGAGCACCCTGCCGGTCACCCGGTTGACCGTCCTGTCCTGGCTGCGGCCCCTGCGCCTGCTCGCTGGGGGACGCGGGCGTGTCCCCGGGTTGAGGATCCCCCTGAAGCGCCTGCCGTGCCTGCTGCATCGCCTGCTGAACCTGCTGCAGTGGCTCATCGAGCTGCCCCGCCGCCTGCGGGAACTCCATCGCGAGCTGCTCCGCGCCCTCCGAGAGGTCTTCAACCATTTGCTCCACGGTCGACTGCTGCTGCGAGAGCTCCGCGAGCTCGCTCGACTCCTGTGCGTTTGGCCGCGGAACCGCGAGCGCCTGCAAACGTTGGAGCTCGTCCTGAATGGCCTCAATCTCTCGGCGAGACTCACGACTCTCATCGCCTGCGATCGCTGCCTCCCGGTGGCCCTCCGTGCCCCTGCGGCGGAGCGCCTCCTCGGATCTCAAATCAAAGAGCGCGTCACTCAGTTGCGAAAGTAGGCGCGTGGTCACGTCCTCTGCCGCCGCCACGTCGGACTCCGCAAGTCGCGCTTCAAGCTGCTCCAGCGCGACGTCGATGTCGTTGAGCGCTTGGCCTGCGGACTCGCTCATATTGCTGCGCCCGAGTTTGCGATGTGTACCCGCCACAGCCGCAACACGCGCTCGAAGTTCATCCAAGCGACGGTCTACCTGCGGCGCGATCTCTTGAGCACGGCGCTCTCGCATCTGGTCGACCAGACGCTGAGTTTCACCCAGAATCTCGCTCTCCGCGGCCTCGACGTCGTTCAGCTGATCCATCAGCTCGCCCATACGTTGGTCAAACTCATCCACCCCGTCGGGCGAAGCGCCGTCTAGCGGAGCCCCCATCTCTTGCTGCAGAGACGCTAAGGCGTCGTCGAGCGACTGCATCGCCTCTAGCGCACCGTCGATGTTCCCCTGATCCAGCATCGCGCGCACTTCATCGAGCGCGCCCGTCATCTGCTGCACATCTTCCGCGACCTCGCTCGGATCGATCGCCTCTGCGTTGAGATGCTCTCGGGGCAACTCACTCGCCTGGCTCGCCAGACGCTCCAGCAGCTCGCGCATCCGCGCTTCAATGCGGCGCAGCTCGCGCTCGATCTGATCACGAAGCGCCGGGTCGTTTGACTCTCGGTATTGCTCGAGCAGGTCCGTCAATCGCTCTCGCATCTCCTGCAGCTCGTCGAGCGAGCGCTGCACGTCGTCGGCTTTGTGCAGAGCGATGAGATCTTCGAGCATCAAAGATGTTCGTTCGGTCTGGCCGACGACCGCTTCGTTGGCGGTGGCCGCACGCGCGAAGGCGGACTGCGAGACGCCGTCTGGTCGAGGCAACACGCCCAGTCGGTCCAGGTAGGCCGCTTCGTCCCGAACAGCGTCCTCAAGCAGCGCGTACGCGCCAACGATCGCGTCGCGGTCCGCCTCAGGCGTGTTCGCGTCGGTTGTGAGCATCACGTTCAGTGCCTCCCATCCGCGAAGAATGGGCTCCCAATCGTCATGCGTGCCACGCGCGCTCCGCGCATGTTCGTCGCGCTGAGCGCTCGTCAGGTCTGTTGGCTGCCACGCAAGCTCGGTGCCCGGTGGCGCCTCCCCGGCGGCGAACGCTCCCGGCAACATCCAGCGCTGGAGCGGAGCCTCGAGATACCCGCCGAGCTGCGTCAGAAGCGCTTCGAAGAGCGCCTCCTTCATCGCAAGAATCTCCGCGCTCCGATCCTCGGGTGAGGCAATGCGGAAGCGCACCACGCGCGACGTGCCAACACCCGGGCCGGAGAGCGCGTTGTTGTCTGTCGCCTCGATCCACACCAACACTTCGTCACGAGGCATGAGCAGCAGCGGCGCGAGCTCAAAAGGTACGTGCTCTTGGTGCGAGGCGCGCGCGAGCTGAGTCTGAAGCGCGAAGCTGCGCGTATCGTCTTCCGCTCCGGCGAAGGCCCAGACGACGGAGACATCCGCCAGGCCGAAGTCGTCGTTGGCGAGGTACTCGAGGTTCACCACTTCGTCCGGCGTCACCTCTCGATCTTCTGTCGGCGTGAGGAGCTCAATGTCCGGCACGGTGTCGGGCACGGAGACGATGTGTCGCGCAATCGGGTCGCGCTCGGTCTCGCCTTGCGCATCGGTGAGCTCGATCTCCCACCGACCGTTTCCGGTGAGTGGGAAGGTGACGACCGCGACGTCGCCCGTCTCGAGCGGGGCCGCGTGGCGCACGTCTTCTCCCCCGGCGCTTACGATCACTGTCGCCGTCTCGGCGCGTCGCAGCAGGCGGATACGCAATGAAATCTCACTGCCGGCGAGGCCGACAATGTCGCCGGTTGTGAGGATGCGCTCTTCGCGCGTTCGGCCTGTATACGCCGGCGGTCGGATACCTACGTCGACGCTGTGAACCAGCGGCCGCGCACTTCGGGGGACCTCAACGGCCGGCGCCTCGCCGTAAAGGAGCGCGCGTGCAGCCGGGCCAGCGGATTGCGGAGCGAGGAGCAAGAGCGCGCAGCTCACCGTGACCGCAGCGGAAGCGGCCCACATCGGCTTCTTCGTGCTGCGGGCGGGTACCCAAGCCAGAATCGCGTCTCGGCGACGCCCGAGTTCTTCGGAGACGCGAGTGATCAGGTGCTCGCGGAGCGCATCTGTCTGCGGTTCAACGGCGCCTGGGCGACTCCCAAAGTCCAGCGCTGTGCGCACGTCCGAGCGCAGCGATGGGTCGCACGCTTCGAAATAGCCGGCCACTTGGTCAAGCTCTGCGAAGCGATTGCGAGCGCCCAAGACGAAGAGGAGGACGGCCCCAACGATCAGCGCTGGCGACACGACCCATAGCATCACTCGAAGTGGTGATAGCGGGCCGCCGATGGTGGCGAGCGTCAACGCGATCGCCATCACACAGAGCCACGCAGCGACGCCGATAGTCAGTGCATCCCGCAGCGAGCGACGACCCGCTCGACGTTGAAAGTCCGACAAAAGCGCCCGCAGCGAACCCGACGCCGTTGCCAGCAGCGCCGGTGACGTCGATCCGATCGGCGATGGCGGCCTGTGGCTCTCGCCGGTCTGATGGCGCGCGGCCCGTGATGGGCTGGCCGGTTCTGCGGAAGGTGTCTCGGACATCTCGGGAGAGTATAAGGCGAATTCGGCCCATCGCATTCACAGAATCAGCAAGAAGCCTGCTGGGCGGCTGCATCCTTCTTGGCGCCCAGCGGATTGACGCTCGCGGGTCGCGGGCGGGCAGCGTAGCGGTGACTCTCGCGACTCGCCAGCCCCGCACGAGGCGACCTCGGAACGCCGGCTTGCGGCAGACGCCTCGAAACGCTAGGAACGCGCGTTCCCTCATGATTCCCGTACGCGCCGTTGGAAGAGACTGACATCAACTTGTTGAAGCGAGCGCGAAACGGCGATCGCGACGCGTTCGCGGTGCTGATGGACCGCTACCAGCGCAAAGTCTTTGGGCTGTGCTACGGCATGGTGCGGAACCACGACGACGCGATGGACATGGTTCAGGAGACCTTTGTGAAGGTCTACAAGAACCTGGAGCGCTTCGAGGGCAACTCGTCGTTCTACACGTGGACCTACCGAATCGCCTCCAACGTCTGCATCGACTTCCTGCGCAAGCAGAAGCGTCGACGTGCGTTGGACTACGATGACGGGATTGGCCGCGACGAGAACGTGGACGACCCCGGGAACCTGCTCCCCAGTAAGCTCGGCATCAACCCGGCGCGCGTTCATGCACGGAAGGAGCTGCTCGGACGTATCGAGGACGCGATGGCCACGCTCAGCCCGATCCATCGCCAGATCGTCGTGCTAAGAGAAGTCGAGGGGCTGT
>JBLFZA010000084.1:0-15041 GCA_047610025.1 Bradymonadia bacterium
CGGACGCCGCGCCTCCCGCCCCTCCACAGAGCTCCGCGGCGTACACGAGTCGACAACGGTGGCTCTTCGTCGTGGTGGCGATGACCGGCTTCGCGTCCCTCGTGCTCGAGGTCGCCTGGGTGCGCGTGTTTTCGATGGTGTTCGGCAGCTCGGCGCAGGCGTTCACGCTGATGCTCACCGCGTTCATTCTCGGCATCGCGCTCGGCTCTGCGGTCGCCTCGGCGCTGATGAAGCGCCAGCTCGACCCCGCCCGCGTGCTCGTGGGCTTGCTCGCCTGCTCTGTCTTGTTGCTGACGCTACAGCTGCCCTTCTATGAGCGGCTCGCCTTCTGGCAGTTTAAGGTCGCGCAGGCGCTTGAGCGTCGCGCAGAGATCTACCCTCTCTACCTCGCGAGCCAGTGTGTGATGGCCTTCGCGTGGATGCTCCCGGCGACGATCGCGACAGGGGCGGCGCTGCCCGTCGCGGTGCTCGCGTTCACTCGGCGTGTCGAGGAGACCGGCGCGAGCGTCGGGCGGCTCTTCGCAGCCAATACGGTGGGAACCGTCATTGGACCGTTAGTCGCGAGCTTCCTGTTGCTGCCGTGGCTCGGCATTCAGGGCGCGATTCAGCTGAGCATCTTCGTGCTGGCGCTGGCCGCGGTCACGGTCGCGTGGGGCGTTCTGCCGGGCGAATCGTCGGCGAATGCGGGCCGCCGATCACGGGCTTCCCATCGCATTGTTCGGCGCGTTGCGATCGGCGCGGTGCTCGTCAGCGCGGCGACCTCACTCGTGCCCAGCTGGGACGCGAACGAGATGCATGCCGGCGGCTTCCGCCGATGGACGCTGGACGAGGGAGCGAGTTTCGAGGAGTTCGAGCGCACGCGACATCGCAGTGAAGTGCTCTTTGAGACCGATGGCATCACCGACTCCGTGATCGTGGTGCGCAACCGAGCCGGCCACATCTTCATGAAGGTGAACGGTAAAACCGACGCCTCTGATGACGCCGACCTGCCTACACAGCGCATGGTGGCGCACATCCCGCTCTTGCTTCACCGCGCGTGGCAGCTCTCCGCGGGTCAGACGGATCGCCCGGCAGATGGCTGGTTCGACACCCAAACGGCGACCGCCTCGAGCATGCCACCTCGGCCGGTTCCGCTGCTCGTGGAGCCGCCCCCCGAACGCGATGTGTACATCGTCGGTGTCGGCAGCGGCACTACGGTCGGCGCCGCGTCACGTCATACAAACGTCCAGGTGACCGCGTACGATATCAGCGAAGGCATCCTCGAAGGCTCGCGCTTCTTCTCCCACATCAACGAGGCCTACTACGAGCGCGAGAACGTGCACTATGGGTTGGGAGATGCGCGGGAGCGCCTGAGGCGAACGCCGGGGTTGTGGGACGTCATCATCAACCAGCCCTCGAACCCGTGGATCGCCGGTAACGCGGCGCTCTTCAGCCACGAGTTCTTTGAACTCGGCCGCGATCGCCTCGACGAGAACGGCGTGTTTGCGCAGTGGATGCACGTCTACGCGATGGACGACGCCTCTTTGAATCTCGTGATGAACACCTTCCTCGATGTCTTCCCCTACGTCACCGTATGGTGGCCGCAGGAAGTCGACCTCGTGCTGATCGGCTCCATGGAACCTCTGGAGTTCACCGAGTCGGCGCTCGCGACGTCAATGGGCGAGCTCGACATGCGCGAAGAAGTGGCGGGCTACGAGCGTGAGGGCGTGCGCCTGGACTCGATGGAGCGCCTGCTCGCGATTCAGGTCCTCTCGGAGGCCGGCGTACGCGACGCGTTCCCGGGAACTCCGCCGTACACCACCGACCTCTCTCCGCGGCTCGAGTTCCTCGCTCCGGTCGCCCAGTTTGTTGGCCAACGTACGAACCGATTCGTTGAACTCGATGAGCGCCAACGGCCCGGCGAACGCACGCGCCTCTGGCTCGGCATGCGGGATCGATGGGACCGTTCCGATCTCGGTCCCTTCCTCAATGAACGGAACACGCCCTTCGCGCTTCGCCTCGCGGGATCGATGACGCACGCGACGATGCCCTATCCACCGTCTGCAACGGACTACGCCGAGTACGTGCAACACGCGACCGGTTTGCCGGTGGTCTTCGAAGCGTGGACCGAACGCATGCTCGACCACACCACCAGGGGGGCCGCCGAGGGAGATTTTGACGGCGCGGTTGGGGACGCCACGCCGTCTGCCGTGGCGTGCCGCGAGTTCATCGACACCGCTATCGACGCTCTCTCTGGGCGCGCGACTGTGTTCTACCGTCCGCCGCTCGACAGCGTCACCACCGTGATCGACCGCTGCGGCGACATGCACCCCGATCAGGCGATCATCTTTGACGCCCTGCACGCCGAGCTCTTGGCCGGCACTGGGTACAGCACAGAGGCCGACCGCCGCATCGACGCCCTGCTCGCGCTCGGTCTTCCCGAGCAGGTCCGCGATTTGTTGCTGGACCTGCGCTCCGAGCCTGTCGAGTAGCCGATGCGCCGAGCAGTTGACGTTTCTGCGCGGGCGTTGAATGACACTCGCATGACTGACGCACCGACTCGAAAGCGAATTCTCACCGGCGACCGACCCACCGGACAGCTGCACCTCGGCCACTACGTTGGCAGCATCGCGAACCGCGTGAAGCTGCAGCACGAGTACGAGACGATTCTCATCGTCGCCGATTTGCACATGCTGACCACCAAGCGCTCTCCGTCGGATATCGAGGAGATCGGCGCGAACGCGCGGGGCATGGTTCTCGACTATCTGTCCGCTGGAATCGACCCCGAGATCACGACGATCTACCTGCAGTCGGCCATCCCGGAGATCTACGAGCTCAATACGCTGCTGCAGAACTTCGTGAGCGTGAACCGGCTCGCGCGTTTGCCATCGATCAAGGACATGGCGCGCGCCGCTTCGATGGACGCCGATACAATGCCCTACGGGCTGCTCGGCTACCCGGTGCTGCAGTCGGCAGATATCTTGCTCCCTCGCGCGAACCTCGTCCCCGTCGGCAAGGATAACCTCGCGCATGTGGAGATCACGCGAGAGATCGCGCGGCGCTTCAACCATACGTATGGTGAGGTCTTCCCAGAGCCTGAGCCCTTGATCGGAGACGTGCCTACGCTCGTCGGCACGGACGGTCAGGCGAAGATGTCGAAGTCGCTGAACAATGGCATTCAGCTGAACGATGACGCTGCGACAGTGAAGAAGCGTGTGCGCTCGATGTACACCGACCCAAAGCGAATCAGTGCCGACATTCCGGGCACCGTCGAGGGTAACCCGGTCTTCATTTATCACGATAACTTCAATCCAAACAAAGCCGAAGTCGACGACCTGAAGGAGCGCTACCGCGCGGGCAAGGTGGGCGACGGCGAGGTGAAGGACAAGCTCGCGATCGCGCTCAACGACTTCCTTGAGCCGATGCGAGAGAGACGCGCGCGCTTTGAGGGTGACAAGGGTCTCGTGGATGAGGTGCTCTATGAAGGCACCAAACAAATGCGCGAGATCGCTGTCGAGACGATGCGTGAAGTGCGCAAAGCGATGGGCCTCTCGCGAACCATGATCAAGGTCGGGCGCGCCGTAGAGAAGCGGCAGAAGCGCATCGCCAAGGCCGTCGCGTCGAACGACTAGCATGCCGACCGCGCCAGACGACCTTCGTGTTCCGATTCGGGTGGTGGCCGGCGCAGTCATCGACCCGGCGTCTCGCCGCGTGATTGTTGCACAGCGCGCGCACGGCCCCTCGCCGCGTGCCGGGCTATGGGAGTTCCCGGGCGGCAAAGTTGAATCGGGCGAGACAGACGCGCAAGCGCTTCGCCGAGAGCTTGAAGAGGAGCTCGGTGTAGACGTCGTCATCGGCGCCAAGCTCAGCGAGCACGTGGTTCACCATGATGACCTCAGCATTGCGCTGGTGGCCTATCGCTGCACGCTCGCCGAATCGTCGCCAGCACCCGAGTCTCGCGAACACGCAGCGCTACGATGGGTCGATGCGGAGACGCTACGCTCGGTCGTGTTCTCGGACGGAGACAACGGGATCGCCGCGCTGGTGGGCCCGCTCTTGGGCTAGGGACGCAGCGCTTTGTGGAGGGACGCGCCGAGTGGCTTGGTGTTGGCCTCTCTCCGCGCTGCTACGGCATGGCTGTCCCCGGCGGCAGGGCGATCAAACTAGCGAATCTAGGGGAAGAGCCTAGACTGCGCGCTTCCGCCAAGCTCGCTGCTGGCGATCGCGCACATGAGTACCTGTGTCCGCCTCCAAAGAACGACAACATGCCATTCTAAACGGGCCGATTGGCCGGACGGTGCTTGAGCTGGCGGCGCCCATGCTCATTGGGATTGCTGCGATCATGCTCTTCAATGTGGTCGACGCCTTTTGGGTTGGCCAGCTCGGCGCGGCAGAACTCGCGGCCATGTCCTTCACCTTCCCCGTCGTGATGGTCGTGCTGAGCCTCGCGATGGGCATCGGCATCGGCGCGACGGCGGTGATCGCGCGTGCGCTGGGCGAGGGAGACGAGCAGGGCGTGCGGCGGCTCACGACCGATGCCTTGCTGCTCGCCAACGTCTCCGTTGTGGTCCTCGCGATCGCCGGATTGCTCACGATCGGTCCGCTCTTCGCCGCGCTCGGCGCGAACCCGGCGACGGTGGAGCTCGTCCGACAATACATGGTGCCTTGGTACCTCGGTGTCGGGTTGCTCGTCATCCCGATGGTCGGCAACAGCGCAATCCGCGCAACGGGCGATACGAAGACGCCGAGCTACATCATGATCGTGGCGGGCGTTGTAAACGCGGTTCTCGACCCTTTCCTCATTTTCGGCTGGGGGCCCTTTCCACAGCTCGGATTGGCGGGCGCTGCGATCGCGACGATCATGAGCTACGCGGGCGCCTTCGTGGTGGCGTTGTGGGTCTTGGGCAAGCGAGAGCGCCTCATCACGCTGGAGATCCCGCAGGTCTCCGAGGTTCTCTCATCATGGCGGCGTATCCTGTACATTGGGCTCCCAGCGGCGGCGACCAATATGCTAGGCCCTGTCTCGATCGGCATGCTCACGCGCATGGTCTCCGAGTATGGTGACCTCTCCGTCGCGGCGTGGGGGATTGGCACGCGCATCGAGGGTCTCGCGACCATCGGGTTCGGCGCGTTGGCGACCGCTATCACGCCCTTCATCGCGCAGAACCTGGGCGCTGGGAATTGCGATCGGATTAGGCAAACGCTGAGCTTCGCGGTTAAGGCGGCTATGGGTTGGGGCCTTGGCGCTGCGGTCTTGCTCGCGCTTTCGGCTGGCCCGCTTGCGGGAATCTTTACCGAGAACCCACAGGTCTCCAGCGAAGCGCGCTTGTATATGCTCGTCATCCCTCTCAGCTACGGCACGCTCGGGATCGCGCATATCGTCGCGACGAGCTTCAACGCTCTCGGTAAGCCGCTGCGGGCATCCGCGCTCGTGGCGACGCGCCTGCTCGTGCTCGCCGTCCCGCTTGCCGCGTTGGGCTCATCGATTTTTGCCCTTCCTGGTTTGTTTGTCGGGATCGCAGTTGCGAACGTGCTGATCGGAATGTTGGCGCTGTTTGTGGTGCGCAAGCAACTCGATGTCGTCGAAGAAGAGGTGGCCGCGCAGGCGAGTATTCCGCTGGTGGCGGGCGCTTAGCCAGGGCTTATGCGCCGGGACGGCTACTCGCTGAGGCCCTTCAGGCGAACGAAGGTGCGCAGAGTAACCTGCGTCACTTTGTCGGTACGCAGGAGGCCGAGCGACTCGTAGAACGCCGTCTGCTTGGCGTCATCGTCCGTCATCAGGATGAACTGACGGCAATGCGCGAAGCGCTCCATCGCCGCCTCAACCAAGGCTTGGCCGTGCCCTCGACGCTGATGCTCCGGGTGCACGAGCACGTCTTGCAAGTAGGCCATCGTCGCATCGTCGGAGACCACTCGGGCAAGCGCGACAAGCACGTCATCTTCGTACAGGCACCTCAGCCAAGTCGAGTGTGCTAGCGCAGAGTGTAGGGCATCGGGTTCGGCGGTGTAGCTGCTCCACCCGACGCTCTCGTAGAGCGCGATGGCCTGTTCGAGGTGCGGCGGCGTGTTGTCGATCGTCGTTGGCATCAGCTCAGTAGCAGGAGGACGTGAGCGTCGGGGTGCCGCAGGCGGTGAAGGTGTGCGGTTGCGGTGCGCTGATCATCAGTGGCCCGCCGCTGACCGACTCCGGCACGCCGAGCATCCACGCGTGCAGCAGCAGCGCTTCGCAGTGTTCGCTGGCGTCTTGCTGCGCGTTTCGCTGCGGCGCAGGCGCGCAGGCGTCGGAGCCCGAGTAGAGGGGGTCACCGATCACCGGTGCGCCGATATGAGCGAGGTGCACACGGATTTGGTGTCGCCGCCCGGTAACCAGCTGCACCTCGACCAGCGCGCGAGGCTGTGTGCCCTCTCCGCGATAGCCAGCGGGCGTGTCGAAGCGCTGACGCAACGCCACGCGGGATTCCGAGTGTTGTCCGCCCCGTTCAACGATGACCTGCCGGTTCACCTTGCCCACCCGCTTCGAGTCGAGTCGGGCGGTCACAACTTGCGGCTCTGCCTCGACGTGCAGCGTGGCGGCACCACGCACAACGGCGAGGTAGCGCTTATCAAACGCTCGAGCTCTGAGCGCCTCGGTCACCGATGCGCGCGCAGCGGCGCTGAGCGCAAACAGGACGCACCCTGTTGTGTCGCGATCGAGGCGATGCATCAGGGCGGGTTTGTCGCCTGGCTCACCGGCGTCTCGCCAGGCGGACTGCACACGAGAGAAGAGCGTGTCCCGCTGCGGATCTCGGGTTTGGTCGCTTGGCAACCCTGCGGTCTTGTTGACGATCAACAGGTCCCTGCAGAGGTGAAGCGGCGGTGCGCCAGCAGAGCAGAGCTGAGAGTGAAAATTCATGGTCGATCAAGCGAGCTGCGGAGGCGCTGAGCGCATGGCGATTGCGGCGTAATGTGCGCCGCGGCGCTCGGGGAACGCGCTTCTTGTTAGAGGACGGCGCGCACGCCGTCTTCGACATTTTGGGTAGCACAGCGCTCGGGATCTGGCTTCTGCTCAGAATGCCGCTACTTTAACGGGCATCTTCGTCCCCTCAGCCACCTGAGTCATGCGCGCGCCTCACCCTCGTCGTTCGTCCGTCCGTTACGTTGTTTCTCGCGTTTCGATGCTTCTTACTCTTCTAGCGCTCGGGGCGCTGGTCGCCGCGTGCGGGGCGTCAGAAGGCGGTGACTCGAGCGATGGGATCAACTTTGAAGAGCTGCTCAACGAGTCCGACGCGTCCCGCGACGTGCCCGTCGCCTACGACATTGGCGAAGTCGGCCCGGACATCGTGACGCCAGCGGACGTCGGGTCTGATGCGCCTGACGCGCCAGAAGATGGCAGCGACGTCGGAGCCGACGCATCCACAGGTGGTGATGTCGGGGAGCCCTGTGGCGCGGAAGCTGGTGACTGCGCGGATGGGCTCACGTGCTTTGAGGACCCAGGCTGGCCCGGAGGCCTGTGCGCTCGAGTGGGTTGTGAGCCGGCCGAGGGGTGTGACGATGGTCAGGTCTGCATGAGCTTGGGCGACGCGAACGTCTGCCTCGCGAGGTGCGTCGACGCCACGGCCTGTCGCAGCGACTACCGGTGCGGTGTTCGCGGGCAGGGGATTCGCGCGTGTTTGCCGAACACGGAAGTACTCGGCGCCCGAGACGGCGAGCCCTGTGAAACGGACGCCAGCTGCGCGGGCGGAACATGTCTGGGAGACCCGGAGTACCCAGAGGGGTTCTGCACGACTCTTTACTGCGAGATACAGGACGACTGCGCTCGACTCGGCGCCGAGAACCGCTGCGACGTATTCTCCAACATTACGTCTTCGTGCGTCCGCGCGTGCCGCGCTGATGAAGACTGTCGCGCGGACTACGGGTGCGCGTTCGGCAGCCAGGCGATCGGGCAGTGTGTCCCGCGAGTGGAGCCGGAACCCCTACCACCACCAGCGGCTAACCCGCTCCCCGTGGTCTGCGGATTTACTGGAAATGGGAGCGTCACAAACGTGCCGTTCGCCATTCCATTAGGCACAAGCTCATTCTCCCTCGCGGTCTACGCAGCGGATGGTCGCACGACGTATCCGACCACGCTGAACGTTCCAGGCGAAAGCTCGGTCAATGTGGGGCTGTACACCTATGACAGCAACTATCCGATCTACTCGGTCGTACGCGGAAGCCCCGAATCGCCCGCACCAGCAGGAGAATACAGTCTCGATGTTGAGACAACGTCGAGCAACCTCTGCGCTCTCGTGATCTCCGAGCCCGAGCAGGGCACGGTGCTCGACCTCAACGTCTACTTGCTCGGGGTTCCGAACGTCACATGGGACACCGCAGCGTCGGATGTGTCGATGCAACGAGCCATTGACCACGCGCGCAGTATCTTCGCCAACGCTGGGATCACGCTGCGCAACGTGCGCTTCCCCGAAGTGCCAGCGGGGACGGTAGAGCTCGTGCGCAGCGACTTGGCGGTGTTCCGCATAGCGAACAATGGGTACGTGGCGGCCGAGACACAGGACGCGGTTCTGTCGGCGAATGTGTTCATGCCAGCTGCGGTGACCTTCGGCCCCCTCGGGGTATCGCCGTTGACGGGCGCTGTCGGAATCCACGGGGTGAACGGCACCGGAGTCGTGGTGACGGGGGAGTACATAGGGGACGGTGTGCTGCCGTTCCGGGACGCCACAGACGCCGACCTCTACACCGGCCAGGTGCTCGCTCACGAGCTTGGCCACTACCTCGGCTTGCCGCACAGGAACTCAGCCTCCCATGTGATGCAGCCGATCGCCGGGCTGAGCAACACGCTGTGGGCCGATCGAGAGCAAGAGATCATGCTGAACAACCCGCTCACCAAGGCGGACCCGTTCGTTGAGCTTCCGGTCGAAGGCAGTGGAGAAGGCAGTGGCGACGGTGGGGGCGACGGCGGCTGAGAGGCGCCGTCCGCCGGCAGTTAAGCTCTCGAGGTGACGGAAGCGTTGAGGATTGCGCGCGAAGGCGTTAAGCCGCCGCCGAAAGCGACCTGAACCTGATCTGATCTGAAGCCCACCAGTCGGAGCGAGCTAATGTGCGGAGTCATCGGCGTATTTTCTACGGCAGAAGACGCATTCGACCCAGCGGTCGACGGCCTCTTCCAAATGCAACACCGCGGCCAAGACGCATGCGGGCTCGCGATCGCAGATGGCAATCGCATCCGGCTGAGGAAAGACATCGGGCATGTGCGCGCTGTCTTCCACACGCGCCCGAATGAGCGCTTTGTGGGTCACCTCGCGGTTGGGCACGTGCGCTATCCGACGCAGGGAGCGAACCGCGCGATCAACGCGCAGCCGCACCAGATCTCGCACCTCGAAGGCTCGGTGATGAGCCTCGCCTCAAATGGCGACATCACCAACTACGCGCAGCAGCGCCGCATGCTTGAGGCGGAGGGTGTCGACTTCGAGAGCTCGAACGACGGCGAGCTGATCCTCAAGACCATTGGCTGGCATCATCTCCGAGGCGGACTCAGCATCGTCGACGCGATCCGCGTGGCGCAGGAGACCGTGCGCGGTGCCTTTAGCGCGGTGCTCATGACGCCGACCGACATCTATGCCTTCCGCGATCCGCACGGCATTCGTCCGCTCTGCTTCGGCATTACGAACGGGCTCTTCATCGTCGCGAGTGAGACGAACGCGCTGGACATCAACCACGTCGATCATCTCGATGACGTGCAGCCAGGTGAGATTGTGCGCTTTGGGCCGGCGGGCCTTGAGCGCCTCGCGCACCCCGATTTGCCGAGCGTGCAGTCGAACTGGTTGAAGCCCGCGCACTGTGTGTTCGAGCACGTGTACTTCTCGCGTCCCGACTCGATCGCGTTCGGCCAGCGCGTCTACGACGTGCGCAAGCGGATCGGCGCGTGGCTCGCGGAGAATGACACCATCGAAGCCGATGTGGTCGTGCCTGTGCCGGACTCTTCGAACGCCATGGCGCTCGGCTACGCGCAAGCGAGCGGCATCCCCTTCGAGTTCGGTCTGATTCGTAACCACTACGTGGGACGCACGTTCATTAGCCCCACTCAGGCGCGTCGGGACGCTGGCGTGCGCCGCAAGTTCAACCCTCTGCGCAGCGTGTTCAAGGACAAGCGCGTCGTGCTCGTCGATGACTCGATCGTGCGCGGCACGACGCTGCGCAAAATTACGAAGATGGTGAGGATGGCGGGCGCGACCGAAGTGCACCTGCGGATCGGCAGCCCGGTCGTGAAGCACTCGTGCTTCTATGGAGTGGATACTCCGACGGCGGATGAGCTGATCGGTGGCACGCTCGAAGTGGAGGCCATTCGCACTCACATCAGCGCGGATACGCTGCAGTACATGAGCATCGATGGCCTGAGGAACACCATCGGCGGCGATAACCACTGTATGGCCTGTTTCGATGGCCAGTACCCGGTGCCGATTCCGTCGCGAAAGGCGTCCGCCGAGTTCACGTAGCAGGCGCTAGGCGAAGGCCGCTTCGATCGCGCAGATGTCTTCAGACGACAGCTCGATCGTGGCGGCTGCCACGTTGGCCTCGACCTGCGCCGTGCTCGACGCCCCCGTAATCACGCTGCTGATGTGTGGCTTGTGGGCGCACCACGCAAGCGCCAGCGCGGCCGGCGTGACACCGCGCTCTTCTGCCATTGCGCAGAAGCGCCGCACGCGCGCGATGTTGTCGTCGGTGAGATCACTGTTGAGCCACTCGGTGGTGGCGCCGCGACTGCCTTCGGGTCGCCCATCATTGTACTTTCCAGTGAGAATACCCTGCGCGAGCGGGCTCCACACGGTGACGCCCATTCCATGCTTGCCGGCGGTCGGTAGCACGTCCTTCTCGATGCCTCGGTCGAGCAAATTGTAGCGCGGCTGCTCGACGGCGGGGCCGTACCAACCGTAATGGTCGGCTCGGCTCCACGCCTCATCGAAGTGTTCGGGCCACCAGCAGCTCGTGCCCCAATAGAGCACTTTGCCGCGCGTGACGAGGTCGTGCATGGCCATCTGCGTTTCGCGGATGCTGACTTCCGGATCGGGCCGGTGGCAGTAGTAGATGTCCACGTAGTCGGTTCCCATTCGGCGCAGCGAAGCGTCGATGCTCTCGTTGATGTGTTTGCGACCGAGACCCTTGTCGTTCGGGTTGTCGCTCATCGGCCAGAAGACCTTGGTCGAGAGCACGAGGTCGCTACGGCTGCGACCGGGCGTCGCGGTATACTCCTTCAAGAACTCGCCAATCACGTCTTCGCATTTGCCTTTGGCGTAGATATCGGCGGCGTCGATGAAGTTGATGCCGGCGTCGACGGCTGCGTGCAAAATGTCGAGCGCATTTCGTCGCTCAACCGACCCACCTACGGTCAGCCAGCCTCCGATGGAGATTGAGCTGACCTTGATCCCTGCGTTGCCAAGAGCGTTGTACTTCATGGGTTGCCGACGTTGTGGAGGTGCGTTGTGGAGTTCATGCACCGTATAGGGTTTATCGACTTCTTCTCAATGCGCGTTGCGTCGAGGTTTGGCGCTGTTCTGCGCTCGCCTCAGTCATTGCCCGGAGTATGCGAGCCGGAAGCCGACCGTCGCGAGCCTCGATGACCGGTGCAGGCGCCAGCGAGACGCCAAGCGGCTCGCCCGGGCATCACCGCTCCAGTAACCGCCACGTACGAGCGCGAACGTGGGGTCCGCCGGGTCGCCGGCTGTCCATTCCCGCACGCCGCCGGACATATCGTGCACGCCGAAGGGGGAGCGGTCGGCGGTGAACGCGCCGATCGGCTCCGGCTGCGACTCCGACGCGCGCGAGCCCGCCATCTTGCAAAAGGTCGCGTCGAAGCGGTTGCCCCACGCGTAGGTTCGACCGTCAGATCCGCGCGCCGCGTATTCCCACTCGATCTCTGTGGGCAGGCGAAACGCAGCGCCATCGCGGCTCTGTCGCCACTCACAGTAGGCCTCAACATCTCGGTGACGTACCGCGAAAACCGGGAGTTCCCACTCGAAGTTGTTCTCTCGCGGGTACAGTGGACGCAGGCCCTCGTCGATGAGGTCTTGCGAGGGCAAGAACCCGTCGTTGTCGTCCCACCGGACAAGCACACCTCGAGAGCCACGGGTACGAGGTGCGCACTCAAACGAGAGCTCCATATCGAACTCGGCGAGCTCGTTGAGGTACTCGCAGTACTCCGCGAAGGTGACGGGGAACTGCTGGAGAAAAAATCCGGCGATTTGGCCGCTCTGAAGCGGGAGGCCATCATACGCGTTGTGGTCTCCACCAATGGTCGCGGGGCCGCCTGCGATGTATGTAAATCCGGGCAGGAATGACTCTCTCGCCGGAAGCGTGAGGTTTACACTGATTGGGTCAGATCGGTCGATGTAGAGCGGGAGTTGTATGGCCGGGTAGGCGGAGTGCTTGACCTTGAGCGCGTAGTGCCCGGCATCCAAGAAGCGCTCGGGCAATGGCGTCTCGCCGAGGAACGAGGGCGCGCCGGGCATCAGCTGTCGGTCGTTCTCCGTGAGTTTGTAGAGAAAGACCGACGCCTCCGGTGGGTCGGTGTACACGGAGAAGGGCGCGCTGTCGTTCAGCCGCTTGTGGTACGTGCCGTCATCGTACTGCTCGAGCAAGGAGAGGTAGTAGATCTTGTCGAGCCCGTTGCCCTCGCGTTCCGCGAGCTCATATCGGCTGAAGTACAGGCGAGACAACGCGTGCACGGCGGTGGGATGGTTGGGAACGTGCGCGAGCGCCTTGCTGAACTCCCGCACAGAATGACCAAACGCGAGCACCATTTGTGAGGCGGCGCGCTGCCGGCGGTCTTCCATCTCCCACAGCCGCCGCTTCACTTCGATGGGCTGCCAGTCCTCGATAGAGGCCGAGGTCTCATGCTCGGACTCCATGAGCTCCAAGACTTCGCGTTTGGCCTGCTCATAGATGCGCGCTTGGCTCTCACCTTCGAGAATGCACCGGGTGGCCTCGCGTTCGTTTCGGCCATCTAGGTAGCTCTGCACCGCCTCGTGGAAGAGCCCAGCGGAGCCCCATCGGTCGCTGGGTGTCTTCTCGAGGGCACGCAAGATGATGCGCTCGAGGTCGTCTGCGATCGGCACCTTGGTGACGGTACGCGGTGGCGGCACAGGATCGGTGATGACGGCGAGCAGCGTCGCCATCGCGTTCTCTCTCGCGTGCGGCTGACGCAGCGTCATCATCTCATACAGGATGACGCCGAGCGAATAGATGTCAGAGCTCTCGTCGACGTCTTCGAGGCGGCCTTGTGCCTGCTCGGGCGGCATGTAAGCCGGCGTGCCGATTGTCTGACCTTGTTCGATACGATGGCCCCCAAGCAAGCTTCGGCTCGTTACGACGTCGCGATCCATGACCCGGGCGAGGCCCCAGTCCATGACATGCACCTCTCCGTAGTCGCCGAGCATGATGTTGTCGGGCTTGAGGTCGCGGTGCACGACGCCGCGGGTGTGGGCGTACTGCACCGCCTGCACGATCTGCAGGAATATCTGGAGCAGCCGCGCCTGCGTGTATTGAATGACGATCTCGGGACGTTTGGCCTTGAGCCCGTCCATCACGTCGCGCAGCGAGTGCGCGCGTACGCGCTTCATCGTGTAGTAGTACTCGCCGGATTCAAGCTGGCCGATATCGTAGATCGGCACGATGTTCGGGTGCTCGAGCTGGCCCGTGGCCTGCGCCTCTTCGATGAACTTGTCCGCTTCTGCGGCCGGCAGTGGCCACGTGAGTGGCAGCTTCATCGCGACCGTCCGGCCGAGATCGCGGTCAAAGGCTTTGACGACCCGACCGACGCCACCGCGACCGAGCTCTCCGCCAAGCAGATAGCGCTCCTTATTGCGGAGGTTGGCGATGCCGGACGTCGTGCGCACGCGGCTCTCTGACTTCCCCGAGAGGTTGTTACGAGGGCTGTGCTCGCTGCCGTCGAGGGTGATCGGGTCGGACCAATTGCCATTGGTGTCGTGCAGATCGGCGAGGTTGAACGACTGTTCGGGGTCGTCGGTGCCTTGCCCTGCGCCCGCGACGTCGAAGTCCGCGTCGTCGGCGTTGTGAGTGGCGCTCAGCTCCGGTGGCGCGTCGATCGGCGTGACATTCGCCGTCTGCAGTAGGTGAATGATCTCCGCGAGTTCAGTGCGGTCGAGCCGGCTGGAGTTGACCCAGAGGTCGCGCGCCGAGAGGTTCGGGTCGCGCCCGAGCTGCAACATCGCCTCGGAGAGCTGCTCGATCGTCAGGTAGCCGCGTTGAACCGCCGAGAGGCCAATGCGGCGGTTGGCTTCAGGGTCAAACGCGACCATGCCACTCGCGGCGGTCTTCGACCCGCCGCTACGTTCCGTCATTATCCACTTCGGGAGCTTGCTGCAGTCGCATCACGACGCGCCCGACCCGAATTTTGTCGCCCAATTGAACCAGCGCTGACCCGTTCTTTTCGATTAGCTGGTTATTGAGGTAGCTGCCGTTCCGACCGCCCATGTCGTACATCATGAGCTGATCGCCGGGTCGATTGAATGACAACTTCACGTGTTCGCGGTGGACGTACGCGGGATCTTGAGCGGTGAGGTCGATGTCCGGGCAGCGCCCACTGGCGGCGTCGTAGCGGCCGAGCATGATTTTGTGGTCGTTCAACAGGAACTGTTCCCCGAGGATTCGACCTTGCTCGACGACCAGCTTTACGCGGCCCACCTGGACCTTCCCGGGAATCGGCGATGCGTGCGAGGCGCGCGGGCTGGGTCGCTTGTGCTCGGAGGAAGCTGAGACCGAGTGCGCGCTTGTGGCGCGCTTTGACGAGTCATCCGCGGTCACCGTCTCATAGGGCGTGTACGAGCCCTCACGTTCGTGGGGAGCTGGCGGCGCAGACACTGCGCTTGTCAGGCCAGGCAATACGGCGCCACAGCTCGTACAGGCGATCGAGCGAGGCGGACAGCTGGCACCACAAGAAGGGCAAAACACGCGGACTCCTCTTTACGCTGACGTCGGTGACGCGCTCGCTGAATTGAAGACACCGCGAGAGTACCGACCGAGGCCGCGGAGTGCAACGTTCCGAACGATCCACCCTGCCAGAACGCCACGAG
>JBLFZA010000085.1:0-14965 GCA_047610025.1 Bradymonadia bacterium
TCAACGTCCAAAGACCGACCCCGAAAGGACAACCGCGAGCTCGCGCCGTGGGAGCTCCGCTGGCGCTACAGCTTGACCGCGGCCGACCCGACCTTCGAGTGGGCGGGCCTCGTTGAGCAACCGCTCGCGGACGAAGTGCTGCGCTGGGCCGCGCCGGTCAACCCGACGGCCAACGACGGATCCGCCTTTGTCGTGACCTACCAGCTTGAGCGACCGGGCGCCTCGCCCGAGACCGAGGGCTACCCCGACGCCTGGTTCCTGCGCTACATGCTGCAGGCGAACGACGACCCGAGCGTGATCATCTCCGCTCAGGAGATTTGGGAGATGGGCGGCGCGTCCATCGAAGTGCAGGGCCGTACCTTCATTCGACCTCACCAAGCGCTGCTGGAGTCACTGGCCGAGAGCGCGAAGATTTTTGATGGGTGCGCGCGTTCGCTTTACGCGGAGTGCCCGTACGGCGTGGTGCTGAGCACCGAAGAGGCGTGGGACTTTATCTCGCGCGTGGGGCCGGTGCTCTTCCAGTTCGGTCTCGGCGTACGCTTGCCACGCGAGCTGCGTTCGGACGGACAGCAGCGCATGCGGCTCAAGCTCCATGTCGGCTGGGACGACGCGGGCAAGCCGTCGAAGGTGGGCATGAACGAGCTCACGCAGTTCCGTTGGCAGGTGGCGCTCGGCGAGCACGACCTGACGCCGGAAGAGTTCCGCGAAATCGCGGCGATGAAGAAGCCTCTCGTGCAATGGCGCGGCCAGTGGATGGCGGTCGACCCGATGGCGATGTCGGAGATGGAGCGCCTCTTCGAAGGCGCCGATTCGACCGGCGAAATGGACAGACCGTCCGCCCTCTCGGCCGCACTTGCCGGCTCGATGATGGCCGGAGACGGCGAAATCGAGGTGGTCGCCGAGGGCGAGATTCAGCGCTTGGTCGACGCGCTGAGCAACCGCGAAGACGTCAAGACCATCAAGACGCCGAAGACATTCAAGGGCGAGCTGCGTCCGTACCAAGAGCGCGGCCTGACATGGCTGTCGACGATGACAGACCTCGGCTTCGGCTGCTGTCTTGCCGATGACATGGGTCTCGGAAAGACAATCCAGGTCATCGTCACCCTGCTTCATCAGAAGAAGATGAAGACGTGGACAGGCAACCCCGCGTTGCTTGTTTGCCCGACCTCCGTCCTGGGCAACTGGGAGCGCGAGCTGAACAAGTTTGCCCCCTCTCTTGAGGTCATCCGCTACCACAGCCGCAACCGCGCTGAGGTCCTGGAGAAGCTCAAGAAGAGCAAGAAGAAGCACCAGGTCGTGCTGACCACCTACGTCATCGCGCGTATGGATCAGGAAGTGCTCGCCAAAGAAGACTGGTCGCACCTGATCATCGATGAAGCGCAGAACATTAAGAACCCGCGAGCGCAGCAAGCGATCGCGATTCGCAGCATTCCGTCTGAGCGTCGGATGGCGCTGACCGGCACGCCGGTTGAAAACCGGTTGACCGAGCTTTGGTCTATCCTCGAGTTCGTGAACCCGGGCATGCTCGGCACGCTGCGAGATTTCCAGCGTCAGTTCTCGCTGCCCATCGAGCGCTTTGGCGATTCGAAGGCGCGAGACCGGCTGCGAAGTTTGGTGACGCCGTTTATCCTGCGACGCGTGAAGACGGATCCAAACGTCATTCAGGATCTGCCGGAGAAGCAGGAGTACAAGGTCTACTGCTCGCTCACTCGAGAACAAGCGACGCTGTACCAAGCGACGGTCGACGCCGAAATGGACAAGATCGAGAACGCGACCGGCGTACAGCGGCGAGGCAGCATTCTCGCGCTGCTCACGCGGCTCAAACAGATCTCGAACCACCCGGTGCACTTCCTCAAAGACGATACGAAGCTCACCGGCCGCTCCGGCAAGCTCGCACGGGCCACCGAGATGCTCGAAGAGGTCATCGTCGAGAACGACAGAGCGCTCATCTTCACGCAGTACACGGAGATGGGACACCTGCTGGTCAAACACTTCGAGAAAGAGCTCGGCTTCGAAACGCCCTTCATTCACGGCGGCGTGCCGATCGGCAAACGCGAACAAATCGTGGACGACTTCCAGAACGATCCCGAGTCGCCTCCCATCCTGCTCCTGTCGATCAAGGCAGGCGGTACCGGCTTGAACCTGACGAAGGCCACACACGTCTTCCACTACGATCGCTGGTGGAACCCGGCCGTCGAGGACCAAGCGACCGACCGCGCCTACCGATTGGGCCAAACGCGTGACGTGCAGGTGCACAAGCTCATCGCGTCAGGCACGGTCGACGAGAAGATTGATGAGATTCTGGAGTCGAAGCGAGGCCTCGCAGAGTCGATCGTCGACGGTTCGGAGTCTTGGATCACCGAGATGGATGACGGCGAGCTTCGCGAGCTGTTCTCGCTCGGAAAGTCCGCTGCCATCTACGACGATGAGGCCGAAGCATGAGCACCGAATTTGGCGGCTCCTGGTGGGGCCAGCGTTGGATCGAGGCGTTGGAGCGACTGAGCACAGCGTGGCAGAACCGGCTACCGCGAGGTCGCGATTACGCCTTAAAGGGCCACGTCATTTCGCTCGCCGTGACCTCCGGCAAGATCACCGCGCGCGTTCAAGGCTCCCGCTCGAAGCCCTACTCGACGACGATCGAGGTGCCCTCGCTGCGTGACGCGGATTGGGACCAAGCGCTCGAGAAGCTGTCCGCAGAGGCGCGCTTCCCCGCGCAGCTGCTGGTCGGCATCATGCCGACCGACATCGAAGCGATCTTCAGCGCGGAGAACGTAAACCTCTTCCCGATGCGCAACAGCGAGATGCTCGGCAGCTGCACGTGCCCCGACAAGGCACGCCCGTGCAAACACATCGCAGCAGTGCACTACGCATTTGGCCAGGCGCTCGATCGCGATCCCTTCTTGCTGTTCCAGCTTCGTGGCGCGGACCGCGTGCGCATGCTCAGCGGCTTCTACAAGGCGTGGTTTGATGAGGTGCCGCCAGAAGCGGAGATCGACCCGCAGCGCACCGCGGCCGATCGTGGCTTGCCGGTGCAGCCCCTGTTTGCCGATCGCTTCAATCGTTCGCCAGAACCGCTCGACGGCATGTCCTTCATGCCCTTCGAGGAGCAATCGGCACGCCTGATTGTCGAGCGCCTCAGCGCACCGCGCTCGTGGACGCTGCCCATTGGTATCACCGACCTGCTCGGCCCGGTGTACGACGAGGTAACCGCGCTCGCATCAAAGATCGCCGTCGACGGCTTCGACGCCGATTTGCTGGCGGAAGCAGAGAACAACCAAGCCTTCGCCGATAGCTTCGACGACTCTGATTACGATGATGATCGCGATGGCTATGCCGATGACGACGAGTCTAACTCGGAGTCGGATGACAGTGAGGCTGTGGCACGCGTCAGGCCTAAAGCGAAGCCGGAAGAGAGCGCCTTTCAGTCGATGTCTTTCGCGACGCCGAAGCCCGAACCCACCAAGGGCGATAACCCGCTCGCGAAGTTCTCGCTGCCGAGCGCGCTGAGTATGAAGCCTTCGGTGAACACGCCGAAGCCAGCACTCAACGAAGAGCCGGCGCCCGAATCCAAGGTGCTCATCCGCAAGGGTGTCGCGGCGATGTCGCGGCGACGGAAGCAACGCGTTGGTGCTGAGGTTCCGGACGCGAAGTCGCGCGGCAAGGTGGTCAAGGCGGAGAAGGCGGAGAAGGCCAGCGCTGCTGCCACATCCGGAGCCGCCGCCGATACGGCCACGGATGCGAAGGGCCGAAAGGTCGTCTCACCGAAGACGCGGAAGGCCAGCATGGCCGACAGCGCCGCGCCAACGACAGCGCCGAGCGCCGTGCCCAGTGATTTCGTGGAGTCGACCAAGAGCCCGGGCTCTCCCGCAGTGGTTCGCCGCAAGCGCTCTTCAGTCGGTGGCGACAACGCCGTTGTGCCCGTCGTTCGCCGTCGGCGCGCCGTGATCCCGACGAGCGGGCTGTCGGACGCGCCCGGCGCAGCCTCGGCAGACCTGGGTGCAGCGGACGCCATCACGCTCATCGCGCTCGGCCAAGACAAGTACGACCACGCCCTGAAAACGGTGGTCGACGCGTGGCGAGTGGAACCCACGCTCGCACGCTTCCAGTTGATGATGACCGCGGCCGAAGGCGCCGAGCGAGTCGACGAGACGCTGGAAGCCGAGGCCGAGCAGATCATCGCCGAGAACAGTAAGCGAACGCTTCACTCCGCGGAGTTGCTGCTCATTATGAGCGCGGGTCGATACAAAGACGCCGCCGACCGCGTGAGGTCGCTCGGTAAACGGGCCTGGAAGGGCACCGACTCGCCAGCGGCCACATTCCTGCCATTCGCGTGCGCCGCGGCGGGCAGTGACGCCGCCGGCAACAGCTATATCAAGCGCACCTTTGACAGCCTGGCCTCGCGCGGCGAAGGCGCGTTCGCGACGCTGACAACGCCGGCTCGGCCAGCCGGTGTGTGGCTCTCCCGCGCGCTCGACTCCACGCCGCCCTCGGAATCAGACTTGGCGCGCCTGCTCAGTGTCTCGCGTGAGCTCACGTTGCACATGCTCTCCGTACCGCGCATCGACTCGTCGGGCGCAAAGGCCGACGCCGCAGCCGCGACCATCGTCGCCACCGCTGAGGCACTGGCCTGTGTCTCCGAAGAAGGGCACTCGTTCCTGGCGGACTGCAGCAAGCAGCTCGACCCGAAACGACGCCTCACCATCTCGGTGGGCAAGGCCGTCAGCCAGTCGCCAGTGCTGTCGTAGGCCGTGACCGGTTCGTTGGACCCGCGGACGCTGCGTCATGAAGACGCGTTGCAGGCCCTAGCGTGGATGCGTGCGGAGGGCGTGGCTCCGAATCTCGTGTACCTCGACCCGCCCTTCGCTGTGGGGAAGGACTTTGCGTTACTTCGGGACTCGGCTGGTGGCAGCGCCGGCGACGTGGCGTACACCGACAAGTGGGCGAACTTCGACGCGTACTTGGCGTGGCTCACTCCGGTGCTCGAGGCCGTGCACGAGACGCTCGATGAAGAGGGCAGCTTGCTTCTGCACTGCGATCACCGCGCTGCGCCCTACCTCGCGATCGCGTGCGACCGCATCTTTGGCTTCGGCGACCGAGGCACCCGCAAGAAGGCGCCTGGCTTCCGCAATGAGCTGATTTGGCGTTACGGGCTCGGTGGCTCTAGCCCGCGTTGCTATCCGAAGAAGCACGACACCATATTTTGGTACAGCAAAGGCGCGAACTGGTTCTTCGAGCCGCCGATGGTTCCGGCGACATCGAACCGGTTGAAGGGCCAGATGAAGAAAGCACCGGACGTGCTGAGCATTCCCACGATTAACAACATGGCGGCAGAGCGAACGGGCTATCCAACGCAGAAGCCGCTCGCTCTGCTCGAGCTGTTGGTGAAGGCCCATACGCGCCCGGGGGACGTGGTGGCGGATGTCATGTGTGGGAGCGGGACGACGGGGGTCGCCGCGCTGCGCTGTGGGCGTCGCGTCGTGCTGGCGGATCGGGGTGAGCAAGCGATCGCGGTGGCGGGGGAACGGTTGCGCGGTCTGGGGTAGGCGAAGACTGGGATCGCTAGAGAATGGGATCGCTAGAGAATGGGGTAGCCGGAGACTGGGATTGAGGCGGCAGTCGGATGGGCGGGCAATTCCCCCACCGAGCTAGAGCAAAAGATCCGCGACGCCGTTCGCCATGCGTCCGGCGCCATCCGCTCGGCGCCACGCCACTTCGAGCCAGCCGCCAACCAGGCTTGCATAGGCAATTTGTCTACGAACAGACTCCGTCACACGCGTCGTTTCCAAGAAATCGGAGCGATACGGGCCGGTTCTCACTGATTTTACCAAAAACTGCGTCAGCAGCGTTGTCTTCTCCGCGGAACACCTCCATACTAAGCGTCCAACCAGTGATCGCCCGCCGCCGTATGTCGCCGCGGGACTTATTCGGTCTCTTGTTTGGCTATCGAACAACTTGAAGATTTCAGATTCGGCCCACGCCCACGCGTACCTCGGCCGCACTGCTGCACGATGATGTTCGTCAGCCGGTGCGAGCGATGCGCGCCAGGAAGAGGATTTATGCCGCGCGATTGCAGAACGACAATGAACGTCGCCAGAGTAGTGCACCGTCTCCTGACCGACCCCCGCGGGTGGCGCGTTGATGAGCTGTGCAGCGAACTCGGCTGGTGCTCCCGCACCTTCCGCAAGCACAAGAAACGACTGATCGAAGACTTCGAGCCCTTCGCCGGCCCGAACGCGCTCCTGCGACCGCAAATTGTTCGGCAGGATGGCCATAAGTACTTTCGACTCGTCGAAGACACCCAGTTCAGCCAGACCGACCCCGACTTTGCGCACAAGCTTGGCACCCTCGCGTGGATGCGGCAGCTCCTCTCCGTGCTCGATGGCACCGCCATGGGCGACTCCGCCGAGGGTTGGGTGGTGCAGGTCCGCGACGCCGTACACGACTCCGCGTTCGTGTTTCGAGACTGGCTCGGCGACCTCGATCGCATGCTCGTTTACGTGCCCCGTGCGCCGAAGAGCTACGCCGAAAAGGCCGCGCAGCTCGACGTCATCTTGTCCGCTGTCATGCACCATCGCAACATCCAGATTTGGTACTCCGGGAGCGAAGAGCCCTTCGAGATGCAGCCGTGGTCGCTGCTGCTGCACGACAGCGCGGTGTACGTCTACGGCGCGCGCGACGACCAGCAGGAGCGGCTCCTCTCCGTCGATCGTATCGACCGCGTCGAGCAGACCGGTTCCAGGTTCCGCTACCCAAGCGACGAAAACTACGACCCCTCATCCCTCTTCTGCGGCGGCTTTGGCATCTTCCGCGACGGGCGCGACCCCGTCAGCGTGGAGCTGCTCGTCGAGAACCTGCCGTGGCTGAAAAAGGACATCATCGAGCGACAGTGGCACCCGAGCCAACGCATCGAAGAACTCGAGGACGGCCGACTCCGCCTCAGCTTTGAGACCGCGGGCGCCGTCGATGTCGCGCACTGGCTCTTCGGCCGCGCACCCTACATCGAGTGCATCTCCCCCACCCTCTCAGAGTGGACGTCGCTACTGCAAGACGCAGCCGGACCCGCTCGCGAGGCCATCATCTCTCACCCACCCGAACAGCCCACGGTCTGAGGTGGCGACATAATTACTGGTCATCGTGGCGAGCTGGGGGGAGGCCACGATGACCACGGGCGAGGGCGAAGCCTCGCGCTCTCGAATTGCGTCAGGTATGCGCAGCGGACCTCCTGCACCACTAGCCGACCATGCCGACCACACTCGCTCTTGTTGCCCATGACCATCGCAAGCCCGAGCTCCTCGACTGGGCGAAAGAGCATCGAGATCTGCTCGCGAAGTGCTCACTAGTAGCGACCGGCACGACAGGCACGTTGCTGAGCGAGCAGCTCGGGCTGCCCGTACAACGACTGTTGAGCGGACCGATCGGCGGCGACTTGCAGCTCGGCGCCATGATCGCTGAGGAGAAAATCGACGCGCTCGTCTTCTTCTGGGACCCACTACAGGCTCAACCGCACGACCCGGATGTACGCGCGCTCTTGCGCGTCGCGGTGGTCTGGAACGTGCCGGTAGCCTGCAACCGCGCCACCGCGGACCTGTTGGTCACGTCGTCCTTGGTGACCGACTCGCGTTTCACGCGGGAGATCCCGAGCTTCGAAGCGCACAACGACCGCAAGATCGAAGCGGAGTAGTCCGTCGTCAATACGGGAAACGGCACGTTGACAGGGGCGCGTGCGCCCCTTATCTCGACGACGCTGAGGAAAGAGGACCCAATGGGTCCACTTTGAAGCAGGCGCCCTTGCGAAAGGGTGCATCGCACGACTTCAACGGCGCATTCTGCATGCGCACGTGCACCCCCAGATCTTTGTGGGCCCCGATACCGGGAATCCGCCCCGCCACCCGACGCCGATCGATGGAGCTCCCATGGACATCCTCGAAGACCACCTCGCCAGCGACTACAAGTACGGATTCGTCACAGACATCGAGACGGATGATCTTCCGCCCGGTCTGAACGAAGACATCATTCGTGCGCTCTCTGCGAAAAAGAACGAACCCGAGTGGATGACCGAGTGGCGCCTTGAGGCGTACCAGAAGTGGCTCTCGATGACCGAGCCCACGCACTGGCCGAACTTCTCGTACGAGCCGATGGACTACCAGGCTCTCAGTTACTACTCGGCGCCCAAGCAGAAGGAGAAGCTCGGCAGCCTCGACGAGGTCGACCCCGACCTGCTGGCGACGTTCGAGAAGCTCGGCATCTCGCTCGGTGAGCAGAAGCGCCTGATGAACGTCGCCGTCGACATCGTGTTCGACAGCGTGTCCGTCGTGACGACGCACCATGAGAAGCTCAAGGAATACGGCGTCATCTTCTGCTCGATGAGCGAAGCAATCCGCGATTACCCCGAGCTTGTGAAGAAGTACCTCGGCACCGTCGTGCCGCAGTCCGACAACTTCTTCGCGACGCTGAACTCAGCCGTCTTCTCCGACGGATCGTTCGCGTACATCCCGCCGGGCGTCACTTGCCCGATGGACCTCTCCACGTACTTCCGGATCAACCAGGAGAACACGGGGCAGTTCGAGCGCACGTTGGTCATCGCCGACAAAGGCTCTTACGTGAACTACCTCGAAGGCTGCACCGCGCCACAGCGCGACGAGAGCCAGCTGCACGCCGCTGTCGTGGAGCTCGTCGCTCTCGAAGGTGCGACCATCAATTACTCGACCGTTCAGAACTGGTACGCTGGAAACGCCGAGGGCAAGGGCGGTATCTACAACTTCGTGACGAAGCGTGGACTCTGCGCAGAAGACCACGCGAAGATCACCTGGACACAGGTCGAAGCGGGCTCCGCGATCACTTGGAAGTACCCGAGCTGCATTCTCAAGGGCGACCACAGCGTCGGCGAGTTCTACTCCGTCGCGCTGACGAAGGATCACATGAGGGCCGACACCGGCACCAAGATGATCCACCTCGGTAAGAACACCCGAAGCACCATCATCTCGAAGGGCATCTCGGCCGGGCAGTCGCACAACAGCTACCGCGGCCTGGTGCGTATCGGCCCGAACGCGAGCAACTCGCGAAACTACTCCCAGTGCGACTCGATGCTGGTTGGCGACAAGTGCGGCGCGCACACCTTCCCGTATATCGAGGTGAAGAACCCGACGGCGGTGCTGGAGCACGAGGCCTCCACCTCGCGCATCTCGGCAGACCAGTTGTTCTACCTGCAGTCCCGCGGCATCGACGAGGAGCAGGCGATTTCGATGCTCGTACACGGCTTCTGCGAAGACGTATTCAAGCACCTGCCGATGGAGTTCGCGGTCGAGGCCGTGAAGCTGCTCGAGATGAAGCTCGAAGGCAGCGTCGGCTGATCGGCTCGGATGGGGGTCCTCCCGTCCATGCAGCGTGCGCGCGCCTGATGGCGCCCCCGTTGCAACGCGTCATCGCGACGCATGCAAACAAGAATTTCAAAAACATCCTTTCGAACGGCCACATTGGCCCCCTGGAGACTGCGTATGCTGTCGATCAAGAACCTCACCGCGACCATCGCTGAGACCGGCCAAGAGATCCTCAAAGGCGTCAACCTTGAGATCGCGCCCGGTCAAGTGCACGCCGTTATGGGGCCGAACGGCTCCGGCAAGAGCACGCTCGCGAAGGTGCTCGCTGGGCACGACGACTACGAAGTGACGGGCGGTACGATCACGTACACGCACAACTTCAAGCAGATCGACCTGCTCGAGCTTGACCCCTACGAGCGCGCACGCGCCGGCATGTTCCTCGCTTTCCAGTACCCGGTCGAGCTGCCGGGCGTAACGAACGAGACGTTCATGAAGATCTCGTTCAACGAGATCTGCAAGGCGCAGGGCGTCGATGAGCTCAGCGACGAGGCGTTCGCAGCGCACATTCGCTCGCTCCTGCCCGTCGTTGGTATGAAAGAGACCTTCCTCGCCCGCCCCGTCAACACCGGGTTCTCCGGTGGTGAGAAGAAGCGTAACGAGATCCTTCAGATGGCGCTGCTTCGCCCGCAGCTCGCGCTGCTCGATGAGACCGACTCCGGCCTCGACATCGATTCGCTGAAGACCGTGGCAGAAGGCGTGAACAGCCTGCGCAACGCCCACAACTCGTTCTTGATCATCACGCACTACCAGCGCCTCTTGAACCACATCGAGCCCGACTTCGTGCACGTCTTCTCGGACGGGCGCATCGTGCAATCGGGCGACAAGTCGCTCGCACTTAAGCTCGAGTCGGAAGGCTACGACTGGGTGCAGGAGCTCACGGCATGAGCGTGATCGACGCGTACAAGACGGCATTCGACGGCCTCGACCGCGGAACCGACACCGACGCCTGGCGGGCTCGTCGCGATGACGCGATGACGCAGCTTATGGACGGCGGATTCCCCAAGCGCTCGGACGAGCACTGGAAATACACGCCCGTGCGTGCGCTCGGCCGCAACGCCGTGCTCCCGCCGCGGATTTCGTCAACGGACAGAGCGAACAGCAACAACACCTCGACCATCGCCATTGGCGCGCCGACCACGCTGACGTTTGTAGACGGCGTCCTCGCTGGTGTGCCGGCCGACCTGCCGGCTGGCGTGCGCATCGTGACACTCGCTGAGGCCGCGTGCGACGAGGCAATGTGGGACACGTGGACGGCTGAGGCCGAGCTGATCGACAATGGTTTCGCTGCGTTGCACACCGCCTTCGCCGCGCAAGGCGTCGGGATCGAGATCGCGCCGGACACAGACGCCGGGCTGCTGCACATCGCGCATGTGGGCAACGGCGGCATGACGGCCACCACTCAGGTGGTACGCGTCGGACGCCACGCGAAGGTGCACATCGTCGAGACGATCGAGGGCGGCAGTGAGACACTCGCCACGCGCTCGATGCACGCATCTGTCGACGACGGCGGACACCTGCATCACACGATCATCCAGGCGCTCGACTCAGGCGCGCATTTGCTGGGGCGTGGTGACGTGC
The DNA here is from genome assembly GCA_047610025.1 of Bradymonadia bacterium. Classification (GTDB taxonomy): domain Bacteria; phylum Myxococcota_A; class Bradymonadia; order REDH01; family REDH01; genus JBLFZA01. Next base: position 10,956 of record JBLFZA010000085.1, read on the forward strand.
AGCTGTCGAAGAACGCTCACTTTGGCGGCATGAACGCCTCGTACGGTGCGGCGATTACCCGCGATGACCTCATGGTGCGCCTACACGGCCCCGGCGGTCACAGCCATATCAGCGCGGTGTTCGCGCCGCGTAATGGGCAAACCGTCGACAACCACACGACCGTCGACCACATCGCCCCCGACTGCACGAGCGACCAGCTCTACAAAGGCGTGCTCGACGGCAGCGGTCACGGCATCTTCAACGGGCGTATCTTTGTGAGGCAGCTCGCACAGCGCACGGCAGCCGAGCAGATGAACCGGAACCTCATCCTCTCGGCGGACGCGCGTATCGATACGAAGCCGCAGCTCGAGATCTTCGCCGATGATGTTCGCTGTACCCACGGCGCCACCATCGGGCAGCTCGACCGCGAGGAGCTCTTCTATCTGATGTCCCGGGCGATCCCCCGCGAGACCGCACGTCGCCTCGTGATTCAGGGCTTCGCCGACGAAGTCTTCGAACGCACAGACGACGCGCGCATCGCAGCGCTCTTGTCGGAGCGCTTCACCGCGCACATGATGGGGTAGGTGAAGTAGGTTTGTTCTTCTGGGCGAGACCCAGAACGGCTGGGCGAGGCCCAGACCCGCCAAGGACTTTCGTCCCTGGACCCTGCGGAAATCGCTCGCGATTTCCTTTGTTTGGTTTGACCACGGTTAGGTTGCGATGAGCTTTTACATTCATGTACAAGAGACGCCAAACCCGGCAGCTGTGAAGTTCATTTCGCAGTACACTGTGAAGAACGAGGGCAAGTCCAACTACCACGAAGCGACCGAGGCGGAGTTCAACCCGCTGGCAGTGAAGTTGTTTGGGATGAACGGCGTGAAGACGCTCTTCTTCTTCGACAACTACATCACGGTCACGCGGGAAGCGGAGGCGGACTGGAACGAGTTGGCAGAGACGATTCTCGAGATGCTGCAGACCGAGCTGCCGAACCACAACGCAAACTATGTGGACCCGGTGGATGAGAGCGGCGCATCGAACGTGGAAGTCGACGATTCGCCCGAGGTCCAGGCGATCAGCGAGATCCTCGACCGTACGGTCCGCCCATACCTACAGGCAGATGGCGGCGGAATCACCGTGCAGAAGCGGGAAGGCGACCGCGTGTTTGTGCGCTACGAAGGCGCGTGCGGTAGCTGCCCGAGCTCGATCGGCGGAACGCTGATGGCGATTCAGGGCATTCTGCGCGACGAGCTGGGCGGAGAGATTGAAGTCATCGAGACGGGTACCGCGGGGCAGATGTTCGCGATGTGGTGATGCCACTCACGAACCATCCGCCGCGCTAGTGACCGCTAGATCTCCAGGGAATCGCCCGCATAGTGGATGCGCGCCAGTCGCGCCATCTCGTGGTCCCACGTCGCGATGTCGTTCGCGTTGAAGCCGGAGAGAGTGTCGTGCCCACAAGCGCGAGCCATCACGGTCATCAACTCGGTTGCCGCTCCGAAGAAGCGCGCAAGGCGTTCGGCGGCGATTTCAACGTTGAGACGCGCACGAAGCTCCGGGCGCTGCGTCGCTATGCCGGCCGGGCAGAGGTTCGTATTGCAAATGCGTGCGCCCACGCAGCCGATCGCCTGCATCGCTGAGTTCGAGACCGCGACACCGTCTGCGCCAAGGCAGAGGGCTTTGACATAGTCGATGGGGGTGCGAAGCCCGCCAGTGATGATAAGCGTCACGTCACCAGACACGCCCTTCGCATCCAAGAAGCGGCGAGCGCGAGCCAGCGCGGGGATCGTTGGCACGCTGATGTGGTCGCGAAACAGCGTCGGTGCTGCGCCCGTGCCGCCACCGCGTCCGTCGAGGATGATGTAGTCCGCGCTCGCGTCGAGAGCGAACTGCATGTCGCGCTCGATGTGGTTGGCGCTCAGCTTAAAGCCGACCGGAATGCCGTCGGTGATCTCACGTACTCTGTCGGCAAAGCGTCGAAAGTCGTCGCTGGTTGTCAGGTCCCGGAAGGTCGGTGGGGACACGGCTGGCTTGCCCGCCTCGATACCGCGCACCTCTGAGATTTTGCCGCGGTTCTTGTTGCCGGGGAGATGTCCGCCAGTGCCGGTCTTCGCGCCTTGTCCGCCCTTGAAGTGAAACGCCTGAACACGAGGTAAGAGGGCCTCGTCGTAGCCAAACTTCGCGCTCGCGAGCTCATAGAAGTAGCGGCTGTTCGCCTCCTGCTCCTCGGGCAGCATCCCGCCCTCTCCCGAACAGATTCCGGTGCCGACAAGCTCGGCGCCACGCGCGAGCGCGGTCTTCGCCTCTTCGGACAGCGCGCCAAAGCTCATGTCAGACACGAAGAGCGGGATCTCAAGGTGCAGCGGCCGTTTCGCGCGCGGCCCAATCGTCAGCCCCGTACCAACCGTGTCGTCGTCCATGAGCGGCTTGGTCGCGAGCTGCGCCGTCATGATTTGAATGTCGTCCCACTTCGGCAGCAGGTCTCTCGGCACCCCCATAGCCGTCATCGGCCCGTGGTGACCGACCTTGCTCAGCCCCTCACGCGCGAGCTGATGAATGAAGGCGACGTGCGGTTCTTCTGGGGTCGGCGTCGGTTCCGGCATGGCACCGGCTGCGCTCGTCACGCCTGGCCCCGGTCGACCGAGGTCTTCCTTCGAGAACTTCTTGTGCGTGCCATCGCAGAACGGTGCGTTGCCTGTGTGCTTACAGGAACACAGGTAGGCCTTGCCCGCCTCTTCGGCGACGAAGCGTTGGGGTTTGAACTCAGTTCCGGCGTGCGAGCCATCACAAAAAGGCTGCGACTTCGACTGACCGCACGAGCAGAAGTAGTACTCGGCGCCTGCTTCCAACTCGACTGGAATGGGCGAACTACCCGCCACGATCGGTCCTTTGTTCGTCTGTGTCTCTGTCACGGTCTGACTCCTTCTCGCACGGTTAAGGGATGTCTCTGCGCCTTCAGCCTCTGCGCGAGTGCAGGCAGTCATCGAGCACGCGGCTCACGGGTTCCGTGAAGACGGATAGCGATTGACAGACACCACTATAGATCGGCATTAGCGCAATGATAAGATCATATTAAGCAAATCAGCTTTGCGTTGGTGCAAAATGGATCGTTGGGACGACTACCGCCTCTTCCTCGCAGTCGCTCACTCCGGCACGTTGTCGGCAGCTGCGGAGACGCTGCGTCTGAACGTCTCGACGGTGCAGCGACGCATCGCTCGATTCGAGGGCGAACTTGGTACCATCCTCTTCCGCAAAGGGCCGCGCGGTTATGAGCTCACCCACACAGGGGAGGCCCTGCTGCCAAAAGCCGAGGAGATGCAGGAAGCGGCGCTGGCGGCCTCACGCACCGTCGTTGGCCACGATCAACAAGCCTCCGGCGAGGTACGCATCACGCTCCCGCTCGCGTTGGTCTCGCCGCTCGCCGCACATCTCGCGGAGTTTTCGAGGGTCTGTGAGCACGTGCGGCCCGTACTGCTCGCCGATGACGTCGTGCTCGACCTCGGACGCAGCACAGACATCGCGCTGCGATCGAGCTCGCAGCCTCTCGCGTCGGCGGTCGGCCGAGAGCTCTTCGGTGTCGCCTGGTGCCGGTACACCGCGAACGTTGAGGATGCGCAGCGCGACGACCTCGATTGGGTGCACTATGTCGGAATGGACGACAACCCAGTCGTTCAGTGGCGTAAGCGCGAGCATGCTTCCGGGCGGATGCTTCTCTTTGTTCAAGGCGTGGCGGGTATGCACGCCGTGTTGGCCCAGTCGGGCGGCCAAGGATTGTTGCCGTGTTTTGTAGGGGACGCTGACCCGCGGATGCATCGCGTCGGCGCACCGGTTGCGGGCGACAGCCTCTGGCTGCTGTGTCACGCCGACCTACGCCGCTCGGCGCGGGTTCGCGCACTGGTCGACTTTCTCACCCCGCGTTTGCTCGCGCAGCGAGCGCTCTTTGAGGGAGAGCTCCCAGGCACTCCTGTTGCCGCGCAGCCCTTCTAACGCCACTTGATCGAGCAGCCTATGCTAGGGTTTTGCTCAGCAGGGCC
>JBLFZA010000086.1:0-14923 GCA_047610025.1 Bradymonadia bacterium
CCGCTTTGAGCATACGCTAGCGTCAGGTCATGGATGAAATCACACCACCTGATCATGATGTCTCTGGCGACGAGCTGCTCCAACGCGTTGTTTACGCGTTACTGCGGCCGGCGGTTCGAATAGCCGCCGCCTTCGGGATGCCGCTGAAGTCGCTGCAACGCTTGGCTGATGCCGCGTACTTTCAGGAGACTCGACGCCGTACCTCGACGCTTCGCGATGCGGCCGAACACCTCGACGTGAGCGTGCGCTCCGCCGAGCGGCTGTCGAAGCTTAGCCGCGAGGCGTTTCTGCTCCCTGAGCAGCAGCACAGCCTCCCTCGTCGAATCGAGTTCATGCTTGCGCGTGCGCCGATGAGTGAAGCGCGATTGCTTCAGGTGTTGCGAGACGTCGATGAAGCAGACGTTCGGGGCGCACTCGCTGACTTGTTGAGTGACGAGCGCGTCACGCAAGATGGGGAGCGTACGATCACGTACCGACCTTCCCCTGGGGTACGCTCGCTGCCTCGAGACACATGGGTCTCCAGGGTCGGCGCGCTTGCGAGCTTCGGGGAGAACCTCTCAAACGCGGCGTATGGTCGCTTCTTTGGGTCCGATGATCGCTCCTTCGCGCGGACCCTAAGCTTTCGGTTAACTCCGGAACGCGTCTCGTCACTGAACGCGCTCTACCAAGATACTCTGCTGCCGCAAATCGTCGCCTGGAGCGACGCAGATGAGTCGAGCGAGACGGCGGTTGCGATGCAACTCTCTCTCTGCTGGGCACCTTACGATGAACTTCACGCGCCGGATGGCGCTCAGGACGGAGAACAGAAATGAAGCGAACCTTCATTGTGACACTTGCGCTCACAGCGCTCACTCTCAGTGCATGCAACGAGTCGACAGAGTCGGACGAAGTGTGCACGGCCGAAAACAGCTTCGCCTATAACGACGGCACGCTCTGCGTGGTGATCGAAGAGGGCTTTCTCGCGGTCGATTGTCCCGAAGACTTGCCCGAAGGCGACGACTTCGCCGACTTCTCCCTGTGCTCAGATCAGGCGGTTGATGAGGCCGCGGAGGAGGAGGCGAGACGCCGCGGATACGGCGGCCCCATCTGCGAAGATGGCGAGATGCAGGCGGCCGACGATGGCTGCAACACGTGCAGCTGCCTCGACGGTGAGTGGGCGTGCACGGCGATGGAGTGCTTACAAGCCTTCGATGAGTGTTTGGCCGGGTGCGAAGGCTGCGAGGACCCAGCCGCCGATGGTATGAGCTACATCGGCGAGTCCACGGAGGAGTGTTCGGCGATCGACTATCTCTGCGCTGAGGGAGAGGTCGGCTTCTCCAACGACTGCGGTTGCGGCTGTAAGCCTGTCGAAGCCGTATGCGAGGAAGGCGATACTCGTATGGAAGACTGCAACAGCTGCAGCTGCCAAGAGGGAGAGTGGGCGTGCGACACGGAGGAGTGCCCGTTGGAGTTCGACGAATGCCTCGCATCTTGCAGCGACTGTCTCTCGCCCGACGATGCCGACGTGAGGTACGTCGCGGAGTCCGCGGCAGACTGCGAGCTCGTCGATTACCAGTGCGAGCCTGGTCAGAGCCCGTTCGCAAACCCCTGTGGATGTGGATGCGTTGGCCCCGCCCCGAGCTGCGAGGAAGGCGATACCCGAACGGAGGACTGCAACGAATGCCTCTGCGTCGGCGGCCTCTGGGAGTGTGACGATGGCGACTGCTCGGAACTCAATGCGTGTCTTGAAGCCTGCGGCGTTGGCTGCCCTGCGCCCGAGTTCCAGCTCTGCGGAGAGGACGGCGACTACTACTGTAACGAGTGCACCCTTGCCTGCTACGCGATTCCGGAGGCCGCAACGGATGAGCCCTGCGACTGCACGTCGCCAGCAGGCGAGCGCAGCGAGCCGATGTACTTCCAGCTGCCCGAGGGCTGCGTCGACAACCAAGCGGACTCCCCGGAGTTCCTCTCGGCCTATGGTCCTGAAGACCTGCTTGGCCAAATCGACTGCCTAGAGGGCACCGACCTCGGCTTCGACTTCGATGGATTCGTCTTCATCCGGGCCGTCTTCTTTGAGAACCCAGACGCGACCATTGAGGGCATCTACCGCGACCGCGACGCCGACACATGGACGGTCAGTTGGACAGGACCGGCCTACTGTGGGGGGGTCCGCCCGACGAGCCAAGTACGCTACCTGATGGCAGGATTTGGAGACGAGACCGGCTACTCGCAAGCGCAGTGCACCTACGACGTATGCACAGAGTTCTTCCCCTGATCCGGTGACGCCGGCGCTCAGAGTCTGATAAAGAGGCGGCGATTCATTCGCCGCCTCTTTTGTGTGTTGAACACCTCATGACCGATCGCCTGCTCAACGCCGCACGCTCTCCCCTCTTTCGCCGTGTCGTCACGCAGCTCGGGCTCCCCCTGCCTCTGCCACAGACGCTGCGACGATTTGTGGGGTCTTGGCCAGCACAGCCCCTCGCCGGAGCGCGGGCTGTCTTGTCCGCGCAGGCCGGTGAGGATGTGCGACGCGCACTGCGTGAGGCTGGCGCCGTTGTGAGCACCGATCGCCCGGACGTGCTCCTCTTCGACGCCCGCGCACTCCGCGGTCTGGCCGATGTCGGCGACGTGTATGAGTTCTTCCATGCGCACGTGCGCGCACTCGCCAAAGGCGGGCGCGCCATCGTCATCGGAAGCGCGCTCGGGCCGAGCGCGACACCCGCTGAGCACGCACTGCATCGGGGGCTCGATGGGTTCACGCGCGCACTCGCCAAAGAGATCGGCCGTAGAGGCGCGACCGCGAACACCCTCTTCGCCGAACCGAACGCTCCCATCGACGGGCCACTCTGGTTCCTGTGCTCCGCAGCAGCCAGCTTTATCACCGCGCAGCCTTGGCGAGTTCGCCGTTCAGAGAGCGCGCAGGAGATCCCGCACCGGAGCAGCTTGGACGGAAAGACGGCACTTGTTACCGGCGCGGCGCGCGGCATCGGGAACGCCATCGCGTACCGCCTCGCACAGGAGGGAGCGCGAGTGGTGCTCGTCGATCGCCCGAGCGACGACGCGCTCCTTGAACGCGCCGCGGAAGGCACGGGCGGCGTGGCCGTTCGCGCCGACATCACGACAGACGGAGCGCTAGACGAAGCCCTCATCGCCGCGGGTGCTCCGATCGACATCTTTGTCGCCAACGCCGGCATCACCCGAGACAAGACCATCGCTCGGATGACCCGGGAGCAATGGGACCTGTCGGTGTCCGTCAACCTCGAAGCCGCTCTGTCGTGGACCCAGCAGCTCGCTGATGCCGAACATCTGCAGAACGGACGGGTGGTGCTGATGTCGTCGGTGGGCGGAATCGCCGGCAACCCCGGCCAGACGAACTATGCCTTCGGCAAGGCCGCGCTCATGGGCTTCGCTAGCGCGATGGCCCCTGCCTTGGCGGAGCGAGGCGCGACGATCAACGCAGTAGCGCCGGGGCTGATCGAGACGGCTATGACAGCCAAAATGCCGACTGGCCCCCGCGAAGCCGCTCGTCGCCTCAGCATCCTCGGCCAAGGCGGCCAGGCGAGTGACGTCGCCGAGCTCACCACCTTCCTCTGTACCCCATGGGCGCAAGGCGTCACCGGGCAGACGCTCCGAGTCTGCGGCGGCAACCTAGTCGGCGCATAATACCCGTCTTATCCGCCTTGATCGGCGCTACGTCCTGAGCTAGCGAGCGAGCAGCCCGTTCGGCCGTTTGTAGGGTCGAGGCGTTGATCCCCTAGGAGACGAACAATGAACGAGAAGAACGCTACGCCTGCCGGCGACCCCTCAGGTGCCCCTCGAGTTCCACTTACGGACGCCGAGAAGCTGTGGCGAATCCGCCACTCGACGTCGCACGTGATGGCGGCAGCGGTGATGCAGATCTTCCCTGACGCGAAGTTCGCCATCGGTCCTCCGATCGAAAACGGCTTCTACTATGACTTCGATTTGCCCCGAGCGCTGACCCCCGACGATCTCGATGAGATCAGCGTGAAGATGAAGGCGCTGGTGAAGCAGAACGACACGTTCGTTCGCACAGAGATGTCGATCGACGAGGCCACGGCCTACTGCCGCGAGCAGGGCCAAGAGTACAAAATCGAGCTCATCGAAGGCCTGGCAGAGCGCGGCGAGACTGTCGTGAGCTTCTTCAAGGTCGGCGAGTTTACGGACCTGTGCGCGGGACCGCACGTCGGACGCTCCGGCAACTGCAAGGCATTCCACCTCCTGAAGGTCGCGGGCGCCTACTGGCGCGGCGATTCCGACAGGCCGATGCTGCAGCGCATCTACGGCACGGCCTGGAAGAACAAGACAGACCTCGCCGCTTACTTGGAGTTGCTTGAGGAAGCGAAGAAGCGCGATCACCGCAAGCTCGCGACCGAACTCGATCTCTTCAGCTTCAATAAGCTCTCGCCCGGTGCGGTCTTCTGGCACCCCAAGGGCTGGACGGTGTACCAGAACCTGCTGGCTTACAGCCGCGAGGTGCACGAGGCGGGCGGTTACCAAGAGATCCACAACCCGCTCATTTACAACAAGTCGCTCTTTGAGACGTCCGGCCACTGGGCGCACTACAACGAGCACATGTTCAAGCTGGAGTCCGAAGGCGAGACGTACTGCATCAAGCCGATGAACTGCCCAGACAACATGGTCTTCTACATGCGCAAGAAGCACTCGTACCGCGAGCTGCCTCTACGTGTGCTCGAGTACCAGACGCTTCACCGCAACGAGCTCTCTGGAGCGTTGAACGGCATCTTCCGCGTGCGCCAGTTCACGCAAGATGACGGACATGTCTTTGTTCGCCCCGATCAGATCGAAACGGAGATCGACTCGGTTCTGAAGATGATCCAAGAGATCTACGCCACGTTCGACTTGGACTACCGCGTCAACCTCTCCACCCGCCCCGATGACTTCATGGGCGAGCCGGAGCTGTGGGACAAGGCCGAGGAGGCTCTCAAGCGCTCCATCGAGAGCAACGGTCTCGAGTACAAAGTGAAGGAGGGCGACGGGGCCTTCTATGGGCCAAAGATCGACTTCGACGTGCTCGACTCGCTCGGCCGCAAGTGGCAGTGCGCCACGGTGCAACTCGACTTTCAGCTGCCGCTGCGCTTCGACCTCACGTACACGGACACGGACAATCTGCCGAAGGTGCCGATCCTCATTCACCGCGCGATCTTCGGCAGTATCGAACGCTTCCTCGGCATCCTGCTCGAGCATGTGGGCGGTGCGTTCCCCACGTGGCTAGCGCCAGTGCAGGTGCAGTTGCTGTCGATCAACGACGAATGCGCCATTGCGTGCCACGCCGCCGCCGCCAAGCTGCGAGCGAAAGGCGTACGCGTACACGTGGACGACCGCGCCGAGAAGCTCGGCCGCAAAATCCGCGAAGCCGAGCTGGCGAAGATTCCCTACATGCTCGTCGTGGGTATGAAGGAGTTGGAGTCCGGTGAGTTCTCGCTCCGTTCCTACCAGGAAGGTGACAAGGGCACTGTCAGCTACGAGGCACTGGAGGCGGAGGTGCTCGCGAAGATCTCGAACCGAACCTTCGACGTGACGCTCAAGCAGATCGCGTGGAGTACAGACGAAGACGAGGACCTCTCGGACGCCCTCGAGTCCGAGTACTAGGCGGGGTTTCAGCGTCTCGTCGCGTCGCCTGCTTGCCGCGCGACGAGATGAGACGAACCCAATCCGGCTGGCGCTGTGCGACGTTTCGGTCGGGGTCTAGCCACGCCCCCGGATCTCGAGCGGTCGCGCAGCGACTGCCCGACTAGCACCCTGGCGGCCCAGCAGGCGTCGCAGCGCTTACCCGCTCAACCGCCCCAGTTCGCCAGCGCGACGTCCATGTCCTCAAAGGTGTGGAAGTGCTGAGCGAAGGGGGTGGCGTTCACAAGCGAGTGACCCTCCGGCAGCCCGATCCACACCCGGCACATCCGACTCACGCGCTCCAGCGTCTCGGCGAGCCGAGCGCGCTCACGATCGCGTGTGTCGCTGACGACGCTCAGCACGAGAAGATCCATCTTGCCAAGGTCAACGGCCCATTCGATCTCCGAGTCTGGAAGATCCGGCCCCAGATACACCGTCTCAAATCCGCGACCGCCGGCTAGCAGAGCGGCGCAGAGAATGCCGAACTCATGAGGATGCCCGGCAGGCGTTGTCAGCATCACTCGGCGAGCGCCCCGATCAGGCGGGCTCAAGCGAAGAAGGCTCGCAGCCAATCCCCGCAACTGCGCGCTCACGAGGTGCTCTTGAGCGACCCCGATCTCGGCGTGCGACCAACGCTGGCCAACTTCCTGGATGATCGGAACAACGACCCGAAAAACGACGTCGCGAGGGTCGAGCAGCGTCGCTGTTCTTAGAAGGATCTCTGACGCCCGGCGCGTATCCAGACGTGCGATCGCGCTCAAGTACGCCTCACGAACGGTGTCAAAAGAGAGCGCGACCTGATCGGACGTGCCCTCCGGCACCGATTCCAACGTGCCGGGGGCGCGGCGGCCCAACGCCGAGGTCAACTGCGCCTCGTCTAACGAAGCGACGCCGCTGATCGTGTACCCTTGGTCGATCAGCTCCTTCAGCATCGTGAGCCGACGCACATCCACCGTTGAGTACCGGCGTGTGCCGCCATCCGTCCGCTCGGGGGTAACGGCAGAATACCGCCGCTCCCAAGCGCGGATCGTATCGGGTGCCAGCCCAGTCAATCTGGCGACAACGCGCATGGGAAAACGCTCGGTACTCATAGAGTCTCGCGGAAGAGTTCAAGTCGCGACCGCAAAGTCGCTGCATCGCCGCCACGCCTGCGACAGGGGATACTGAACCGTTTACGACGCTCCGTCCAGATTCGTCTTCGACGAGAACCGAACACTTGGTCCGTGCGGGTGACCGATTTTGCGATACCCGTCGCACATCCCACGCATTCACTCTTTGTCCGATAATTTTCTGGACGCAACCAGAACGCTCTACTCCCCACGCAGGATATTATGTTGCACTCGAAGAACTCCCCTTTCCGCCTGTCTGCGGTGCTGCTCGCCGCAGCACTCGGCATGACGACCACCGCTTGCAGCGATGACGATGACAAGGAGGAAGAGCCTGATGTCGTCGCTGACGCAGCCGACGGCGGAGTAGATGACGGCGGCACGGACGACGGCGGCATGGACGACACCGGAGGCGAAGACGCCACGGCACCGGAGACCATCGCGGCCATCGTTAGCGGCAACGAAAATTTCTCAACATTGCTCGCGGCAGTGGAAGCGGCGGGATTGACCGGCGCGTTGGCCGACGAAGCGGCGACGCTCACCGTCTTCGCACCGACGAACGCAGCCTTCGATCAGCTCCCCGACGGCACGCTGCAAACGCTGCTTGACGACCCGGAGGGAGATCTGACCACGATTCTCCAGCTTCACTTGTTGAACACGGAAGTCCTCGCTGCGGCCATCCCCGCGGGCGAGACATTCATTGAGACGCTTGGCGGTCGCCGTATCTTGGTGACGAACAACGGCGCAGTAACGGTCGGTGGAGCAACGGTCTCTGAAGTTGACCTCACCGCGACCAACGGTGTGATTCACGTCCTCGACGATGTGATCCTCCCGCAGAACAGCGTCATCGACGTCGCCGCCAACACGGCCGGCGAATTCGAGACGCTTGAAGTGGCCGTCACCACCGCCGGCCTCTCGGCGACATTGCAGAACTTCGATGCCGTCACGGTCTTCGCGCCGACAGACGCGGCGTTTAGCTTGGTGCCCTCGGATGTGCTCTCGGGCCTTCTTGACGACATCGACGCGCTCACCAGCGTCCTCCAGTTGCACGTCGTGGAGGGAACGATTCCATCCAGCGACATCGCTGCAGGCGAAACGACCGTGACGACAATCGGCGGGCAGTCCCTCGTCATTACGAACACGGACGGCATCATTACGGTCAACAACGCGACCGTTATCACCCCGGACGTTCAGGCAGATAACGGCGTTATTCACGTCGTCGACGCAGTCATCGTAGAGGCACCGGTCGGCACAAACACCATCGTCGACGTACTCGCCAACGATGCTGACGGGCGCTTCACCACGCTCATCACACTCGCTGGCTCCATTGAAGGACTCGTCGGCATCCTACAGGCTGCTGGCCCTTACACGCTCTTCGCGCCGACAAACGCCGCGTTCGAGGGCGTCGACGCAGAGCTGCTCGCTGCCCTGCAGGCCGATGTCGAGCTCCTCGGCGGTGTGCTTCAGTACCACGCGATCATCGGTGAAGCCCTCCTCGCTGAGGATGTGCTTGGCTCGTCGCTGCTCGGCATGGCCAACGGCATCTTCGCCAAGATCGACGCAGACGCTGGCACCATTCAGGGCGCCGTCATCTCGGAAACGAACCTGACCGCTGACAATGGCGTCGTGCACGTGCTCGACAACGTGATGATTCCGCCGGCAAACATCCCGACTCTCGCAACGGAGCTTGGGTTCTCCACGCTTGTTGGTGCTGTCGTCGCCGCAGACTTGGCCGAGACCCTCTCGGGAGCCGGCCCGTTTACAGTACTCGCACCTACGAACGAAGCCTTCGAAGGCCTTTCGCTTCCGACGGACATCACGGTGGTCGCGGACATTCTCCTGTACCACGTGATTAGCTCCGGCGCCTTTGATGCCGCAGCTGTTGCGGGTCTCACCGAAGCCACGATGGCAAACGGCGACACCGTGACGATTGAAGTGGACGGCGACGGTGGCATCACTGTCAACGGCATCAACGTTATCATCGCTGACGTCCCCGCTTCGAACGGTATCATCCACGCCATCGATGGTGTCCTGCTGCCGCCGACAACAACCATCATCGACGTGATCGCAAACGACGAAGATGGCCGATTCAGCACCCTCATTACGCTCGCTGGCAGCGTAGACGGGCTTGTTGCGTTGCTTCAAGAGGACAGACCATACACGCTCTTCGCGCCGACCAATGCGGCATTTGAGCTTGTTGACCCAGCAACTCTGGCAGCGCTGGGTGCGGACAACGAGCTACTCGCAGGCGTGCTCCAGTACCACGCCGTCATCGGCGCGGCGCTCACGGCTGAGGACGTGTTGGGTTCCGCAACCCTGGGCATGGCAAACGGCATTCTCGCTTCCATCGACGCTGACGCTGGCACCATCCAGGCTGCCGTTATCGCGGAGACGAACCTGACCGCTGACAATGGCATCGTGCACGTGCTCGACAACGTGATGATCCCGCCAGGAGACATCCCAACGGTTGCAACCGAGCTCGGTTTCTCGACGCTTGTCGGAGCCGTGGTCGATACGGGTCTCGCCGAAACGCTTAGCGGCGCAGGCCCGTTCACCGTGCTTGCACCCACGAACGGCGCATTTGAAGGCGTCACACTGCCCGGCGATCTCGGCGTGCTTGCGGACATCCTGCTCTACCACGTGATCGACACTGGCGCGTTCGACTCCATCGCTGTTGCTGGGCTCACGGAAGTGGTCATGGCAAACGGCGACACCGTTGCCATTGCCGTCGGCTTAGACGGTGGAATCACCGTCAACGGCATCAGCGTGTTGATACCAAACGTGACCACGTCGAACGGAATCATCCACGCCATTGATGGTGTGTTGCTTCCGCCGACCCTCCCCTGAGAGTGTTCCGCAAGTTTCCGCTAAGGCCGGAAGCGCGCATAGCTAGACGAGTGTTGCCTTCCAAACGGGCGGCCTCAGACAAGCAGGCACAACCGATCTGAAGCCGTAGAGGACTCTCTAAGGCGGACATCTTCGGTCAAGCGCAGCCGGCCCCAGGCGGGCGGTAGGTCAACTGGGTACCTACCGCCCGCTGCTCGTTTTTGAGTAACGCGGGCGCGTACCATCGGTCCTCGCTCGCCGGTGCGAACCACGGACTTCGACGACCGCATTACGCTGAGGTAACCTCGACGAATTCTGCCCTCGTGATGACTGTGCCAAATGGCTGTCCCCGCCCTCCGAATCAGCCTGACGAACGACGCGCCGATCAACGCGAACGGAGCCTATGTGCTCTACTGGATGATCGCCCACCGACGCAGCCGATATCACTTCGGTGTTCAGCGCGCGGTTGAGCTCGCCAATGAACACGGAGTCGGTGTCGTCGTGCTTGAGGCACTTCGCGTCGGCTACCCGTGGGCCAGCGACCGCCTGCATCGCTACATCATCGATGGGATGGAAGATAACGCGCACTCATTCGAGCACCCCGGGGTGCGCTACCTCAGCTACGTCGAAAGGGTGGAGGGCGCGGGCCGAGGACTACTGGCGTGCCTGGCAGACGACGCTGTCGCGGTCGTGACCGATGAGTTCCCCTGCTTCTTCTTACCGAAGATGGTGGCGGCAGCCGGTCGCAAGCTTCCTGTGCGTTTGGAGGCGGTCGATACGAACGGCGTGATGCCACTCCGATCCGTTCCGCGGGCTTTTGCGCGCGCGGTCGACTTCCGGCGTTGGCTTCAAAAGTCCTCCCACGAGCACCTGCAGACCTTCCCCGAAGCAGAGCCGCTCTCTTCCCTTCACCACCCCACGCTCCCGGCCGTCGCTGAGCGCGTCTTCTCGGACTGGAGCGTCTGCGATCGAGGCGCCCCGAGCATTCTGCTCTCGGAGCTACCGATTGATCATACGGTGGGTGTCGTCGAAGAACGAGGCGGCGAGAACGTCGCTAGGCAAATGCTCGACACCTTCATTACGCGGGCCCTGCCCCGATACGCTGAAGCCCGCAATCACCCTGACGACGACGTGGCGAGCGGGCTATCGCCTGCGCTCCACTTTGGCCATGTCAGCGCTCACGAGATCGTTCGACGGGTGTGGGACAGCGAAGGGTTTGAGCCCACCAACCTGCCTGAGAAGGGCCGAGGCTCCCGGGAGGGATGGTGGGGCCTCAGCCCGGCGGCGGAGGGCTTTCTTGATCAGATCATCACCTGGCGCGAGCTGGGCTACGCGTTTGCTCACCACACGGAGGACCACGACAGCTACGACGCCCTTCCGACCTGGGCTCTTCGCTCGCTAGACGAGCACTCGGGCGACGAGAGAGAGACCCTCTATACGTTCGAAGAGCTCGATCAGGCGAAGACGCACGACGACATCTGGAACGCGGCGCAACGGCAGCTGCGCCAGACCGGGCGCATGCACAACTACCTTCGCATGCTTTGGGGCAAACGCGTCATCACCTGGACGCAGTCGCCTCGCGAGGCCGCGGAGATCCTCGTGGAACTCAACAACCGATATGCGCTCGACGGTCGAAACCCGAACTCCTATAGCGGCATCTTCTGGGTGTTTGGCCGCTTCGATCGGGCTTGGGGTCCAGAGCGCCCAGTCTATGGAAAAATCCGCTACATGACATCAGACAGCACGCGTCGAAAACTCAGACTGAAGAAGTATCTTCAGGAATTCGGCGATACCCCTCAAGGCTCTCTCTTATAGAGGACCGTGTGGCGACCGATCGGCGTACTGTCCTGAACGGCGGTGATGTTGACCGGGACCGGTGATCTACCCAAAACCAACCACAACTGACGAGGCCTACGCGGCCAGTCAGCTGTGCTTTGTCCCCGTTATGGACTGCGGCGAGCGTCGCTCTTCAGCGACTCTCTGCTAGCTGCCTTGCTTATCGTTCTCAAGGTAGAGGGGCTCATCAATCTTCGCGAGCAAAGCCAAGCCGCCGTTCGCCAAGACGATCAATCCGATCATGCTCGTCATCTGATCGGCCGCTATCCAGTAGCAGAATGCGAGAGCGACAACGGTAAAGATAACGTGCTTCAACATGGTGTCTCCGAGAGAGTGTGACACCAGAAGAGTGGGGCTCAAGCGCCCTTGGCGCAAATCGATTGCTTAGCCATGACACATAGAAATCCTCTAAGTGTCTAGATCGAACATCTGCGACCGAGCTGCTTTCGTGAGCGCGACAACAGCTGGGTTTCGCAGTCGACGTTCGGTCGAAATTGCATAGAAGCGTTCCTCGACTTCGTCGGTCTGACCGATGCAGACGACCCCATACTGTTCCTGGACTTCGGGCGCGATGACGCTGGGAACGGCAAAAAAGCCAAGGCCTTGGCCACCGAACACCTTGATGAAGGTGCTATCTTCAAACTCGCCGGCGAGGCTCGGGTGAACGTCGTTTCGATCGAACCATGAGTCGAGCGAGCGTCGAAGAACCGTGTTCTTTGCTGGCATTAGCATCGGTTGGCCGTCCAGTGAGGCCGGAAAGTCTGCGCATAGCTCGGCAGCACGGTCGGGCGTCGCGAGGAAGCTCACTCCGCAGCCACCAAGGTGATGATTGAAGGCCCGGATATGCTGCCCTGGCCCGACGGGCGCGTCAGCCAACACAACATCGAGGCGGTGAACGGCCAGATCCGCGATGAGCTCATCCGGGTGTCCAGATCGGCACTCGATTCGGACATCGGCGAGGCGGAGCACGGGCTCAAGGAGGTGGGCCACAACGAGTTTGGGCAGCACGTCAGCCACTCCGACGACGACTTTCGTCAGCGATGTCTCCGCGCCTCCCTGCACGGCCGCGATCAGCTCGGTTCCAAGCCCGAAGATCTCGCCCGCGTATCGAGCGACCACCAGCCCCGCGTGTGTGGGCCGAACCCCCCGGCCCTCTCGCTCGAGGAGCTCCGTCCCGAGGTCCTCTTCGAACTGGCGCAACTGAGCGCTTACGGTCGGTTGAGTCACGTACAGCGCCTTCGCCGCTGCGGTGACCGAGCCCTCTCGCACGACCGTATGAAAGTACAATAAGTGTCGGAAGTTAAAATCGCTGATGCGCACGGTCCTCTCCATGGCCGAGGTGCATGCCATTCATAGCCTGCACCTATGGCTTTCGTCCAACAAATCCATTTACCACACATTCTCCCGTGACCATGTTTGACGGGTATTCAACCCTTTCAACGGAACCCCTCATGGCATCTTCAGAAGATTCCTTCTTGAAGCAGATCGGCCCCGGTCTAGCGCTCCTCGGAGCGGCTGGCATCGGCATGATCCTCGCGAACTCGCCAATGTCCGCGAGCTTCTTCTCTCTGCTAGAGGCCAAAATCGGGCCAGTCATTGGCCCACTCTCTCTCAACAAATCCGTGCTCCATTGGATCAACGACGGCCTCATGGCCTTGTTCTTCCTCTTGGTCGGGCTCGAGCTCAAACGAGAGCTCGTTGACGGCCGGCTGTCGAAGCCGAAGGACGCCCTGCTGCCGATTTTCGCGGCGGTGGGCGGGATGGCCATTCCAGCCGGCATCTACGCTGCGGTCCACTTCAACAACCCGGAGACCGCGAGCGGCTGGGCAATTCCGGCAGCCACCGACATCGCATTCGCGCTCTGTGTACTGAGTCTCGCCGGCCCCAGGGTCCCGATCGGGCTCCGGGTGTTTCTCGTGACCGTCGCTGTCGTCGACGACCTCGGCGCCATACTGATGATCGCGCTCTTCTACTCGGGCGAACTGTCGACCCCAGCGCTCATGGCGGCTTGCGGCTTCACGGTTGCGCTCTTCGCGCTCACGAAAATGAAGGTGCGTTCGCTCGTCCCCTACCTCATCGTCGGCGTCCTCCTCTGGATCGCGGTGTTGAAGTCCGGCATCCACGCGACACTCGCAGGAGTCATCACAGCCATGTTCATCCCGCACCCGAAGGCGGGCTCGGATGACACTCCCGTCGTCCCCGAGTTGCACACCAAAGGGGCCGCTACGCCACTCACGAAACTCGAGCACGCCCTCCACAACGTCGTCTCCTTCGCGGTCCTTCCAATCTTCGGTCTCGCCAACGCTGGCGTCCCGCTCGCTGGATTGGGTCCAGAAGTCGCGCTCGGCTCAGTGCCCGTCGCCATCGCGGTGGCGCTCGTCGTCGGAAAGCCCATCGGAATCGTGGGTGCGAGCTTGATCGCCGTGAAGAGTGGGATGGCAGACCTACCAAACAACACCACGTGGAAGGGCGTCTTCGGCGCGAGCTGCGCGGCTGGCATCGGCTTTACGATGAGCTTGTTCATCGGAGGTCTCGCCTTCACCGACGACTCTCAAACGGCCGGCGTGCGCATCGGAGTCTTGATGGGTTCCTTTATCTCGGCCTTCCTCGCCCTGGCGATCCTCCGCTCGCTACCCGTGCTCAACAAGAATGGCGAACTACCATTCAGCAATGACCGTACCGCGGCCACGGCAGGAGGCCTCGAGTGAGCGCACCATCAGCCGGTGGGGGACGAAAGCGTCTCGCCAAGACGCTCACCCTCACCGACACTTGGGCGATCGCAACCGGCGCGATGTTCTCCAGCGGGTTCTTTCTCCTCCCCGGAGTCGCGACGGCGCAGACGGGCACATCAGTTGTTCTCGCCTACGCCGTCGCCGGCCTGTTGGTCATTCCCGCGATGCTGAGTCAGATCGAGCTCTCGACCGCCATGCCGAGGGCGGGTGGCACCTATTTCTTCATCGACCGTGCGCTGGGGCCAATGGCCGGCACGGTTGGGGGGGCAGGGGCGTGGATCACGCTCGTTCTCAAGAGCGGCTTTGCGCTCGTCGGGCTCGGAGCCGTCCTCACACTGCTACTGAATCTGCCCACCGTCGCAATCGCGGCCGGGTTTGGTGCGGCGTTTACAGCGCTCAACATGCGCGGTGCTGACCACTCGTCGTCTATCCAGCGGATACTCGTCGCCGTGCTCGTCGGCACGATGAGCATCTTTATTGTCGACGGTATGGTGCATGCCTGGGGCAACCCCGCGGAGGTCGCTGCCTCGGCGTGGGGCACCGATCCCTTCTTCTCGAACGGCTTTGGCGGGTTCATCGCAACGGTGGGGTTGGTCTCCGTTTCGTATGCCGGCCTCACCAAGGTGGCGTCGGTGGCAGAAGAAGTACGCAACCCGGATCGAAACCTTCCGTGGGGGATGATCCTCGCACTCGTTACGGCGACGGTGCTCTATGCCGCTGGGGTCACGGTGCTCCTCATGGTGCTGCCTGCAGCGACGCTGCACACTGACCTGTCCCCCGTCGCGTCTGCAGCCG
>JBLFZA010000087.1:0-14859 GCA_047610025.1 Bradymonadia bacterium
AGCGGACGAACAACCGGAACAAGCCGCGTCTCCTCTCCCAACGCGATCTGTTCCGCCAGCGTTGCTCGCAGCTGCTCCCTCCAGGACTCTCCGCCGTCTATCCGCGCTCTCCGGGGCAGCTCTCGCACGGTCTGGTAGGCGTGCGCCACCGAATCCCCAGTCGCTGGCCGATTCAGCACGTCGGCCGTGGCCTCGGCCCAGTGCATCGAGCCGGCGCCCGCTGCGCCGGGCCTATCGGTTGGTGCCGTGGCAGGCAGCGCTGACGCCGCGGCGGTAGGCGCAGGTGCCTCCTCCTCCGCACTGTGTTCAGTATCGCGTGCGGGCTCGGTCGTCGCACAGGCTACCGTTGCGATGGCAACGATACAGAGGGCGGTCAGCAGTCGGCGAGGTGTGGCGGGCATATCTGCGCGATGGGAGTCGTGACCATCCACGCTGTACCAGCCCCGTCATTCATTGGCCACACAGCCGAAAATGAAGGAAATCGCGGGCGATTTCCGTCGGTTCCAAGGGCGCAGCCTTTGGCGGGTACGGGCAGAGCCCGCAGGACCCCGCAACAGCCCGGCGGCTAGCGCATCATGAGGGCGGTCATGCGCTTGGCGAAGGTTGCCGGGTCATCGAGCGGTGCGCCTTCGAGGAGGAGCGCCTGATCGTAGAGTAGCTCGATGTCTTCACGTACGGCGTCGAGTCCGTCGGCCTCAAAGCGCTCGCGAACCTTGCCGATGAGCGGGTGGCTGGCGTTGAGCTCGAAGATGCGCTTCACGGCGGGCAGGCCGTCCTGTTGCTGCCGGAGCATGCGCTCGATATGCGAGGGCACGCCGCCTTGCGGGAAGACCAAGCAGACGGGAGAGTCGGCGAGACGCGTGGACGCGCGTGCGTCTTGAATACGGTCGCCGAGCACTTCGGAGATTCCGTCGCCGAACGCGCCGAGCGATGTGTCCGGTGCGCTCTTCTCGTCCTTGTCGTCGCCGTCGGAGTCGTCGTCGCTGTCGTCGAGCGAGAGGTCGGCTTGCATGGCAGAGACGAGCTTCTTGTCGTCAAAGACAGCGAGCGAGTCGACGACCCACTGGTCGATGGAGTCGATCATGAGCAGGACTTCGTAGCCCTTGGCCTTGAGACCCTCGAGGTGTGGACCCGCGCTCAGCTTCGAAGCGCTCTCCCCGACAGCGTAGTAGATGTCCTTTTGCCCCTCGGGCATGCGCTCGACGTACTCTTCGAGTGTCGTCCACTCGCCGTCTGCCGTGGTGTGGAAGCGCGCGAGCTTCGCGAGGCGGTCCTTGCTCGCTCCGTCGTAGTGGATGCCTTCCTTCAGCACGCGACCGAACGCGTTCCAGAAGGTCATGAACTTCTCGGTATCGTTCTCAGCGAGGTTCTCGAGCGTCTCGAGTACGCGCTTGACGATCTGCTTGCGGATGATGCGCGCGCTGCGGGAGTCCTGCAGCACATCGCGGGAGACGTTCAGCGGCAGGTCGCTGGAGTCCACGACACCGCGCACGAAGCGCAGCCAGACGGGGAGCAACTCATCGGCGTCGTCCATGATGAAGACGCGGTTTACATACAAGCGCACGCCGTGCTTCGCGTTCTGATCGAACATGTCGAAGGGCGGGCGGCTCGGCACAAACAACAGGCCCGTGAACTCTTGCGAGCCTTCGAGCGAGAAGTGAGTGTGGACGAGCGGTGCCGAGAAGTCGCTTGTGACGTGCTGGTAGAACTCGGTGTATTGTTCTTCCGTGACGTCTTCCGGCGCACGCTTCCAGAGCGCGCCGGCTTCGTTGATCTGCTCAAGCTCGACGGCGTCTTCTTCGCCTTCTTCCTTGGACGGGCGGCTGACCTCGAGGTGAATCGGGTAGCTGACGAAGTCGGAGTACTGCTTCACGAGGTTCTTGAGGGTCCACTCGCGGGTGTACTGCTCCTTGAACTCTTCCTGCAGGTGCAGAGTGATCGTGGTGCCGACTTCGTCGCGCTCTGCTGGCGCGATGCTGAAGCCAGATTTGCCATCGGACGTCCAACGGAAGGCGTCCTCGCTTCCGGCGCGGCGGGAGACGACTTCGACGTGATCGGCGACCAAGAAGGCGGAGTAGAACCCGACGCCGAACTGGCCGATCAGGTTCATGTCGCTGTTGCCGTCCTTGAGCTGCGCGAGGAAGGCGCGGGTGCCGGAACGTGCGACGGTGCCGAGGTTGCTGATCATCTCCTCTTCGGACATGCCGATCCCGTTGTCCGACAGGGTCAGCGTTCCCTCGGTGACGTTCGGGTAGAGGGCGACGTGAAGGTTGTCGTCGCCCAGCGCGCTGTCCGTGATCGCCTCGAAGCGTCGCTTATCGAGCGCGTCTGACGCGTTCGAGATGAGCTCGCGGAGGAAGATCTCCTTGTTCCGGTAAAGGGAATGGATGACCAGGTGCAGAACCTGGGAGACTTCGGCTTCGAATTGGTGGGTGTGCGCTTCGGTCATCGATGTCCTCATGGTCGGGGTGGCGTGCCGTTTGGGGCAGCCGTGCCGGTTTCGCTGGGTAATGCGCTTTCGCGCGCGGCGCGCGGGCGTCGGTCTACTTGGGGCGGAAATCAAAGCGCGGACGCCGCCGATGCAAGCGGGTTTTTGCGGTTGGGGGTTGTGGCGGAGCCTTGGGGTTCGTGATCACGAAGTACCAAGGCCAACCGGAACGACTCGATGCACCCTGCCAGGCCCGTCACGGACGGGCCGATCGACGTCCCGCAGCGTCCCGTCAGTCGGCTCGACGTTCCGACCCGTCACGCCGGTCGAGCACGCTCGGTAGCCCGCAAACCCCTACTCCGCGTCCCGCGTCCACCGATTGCTGCCGCGCTCCGTCACCAGCGTCACGCCGAGCTGTGCGCGCACATCCGGCTCCCGAATAGGCACATACCAAAGCTCGGCCGTCGCACGCTCTTCCGTAAACTCGATCACACCATACCCGTGCTCGATGAGCTCAAAGTACGCCGTATGCGGGTTGATCGGCAAGAGCGCGCCGAGGATGCCGTCGATGATACGCAGACCCGCGCTATCACAGAGACCTTCGCAAATGGTCTCATCGAAGTTGCCGCGTGACACAGAGGTCGCCAGCAGCTCGACGCCCACCGAACGTCCGGAGTCGACCTCATAGACGGGGTCGACCGGCGAATCGACGAGGTCATTGGCGATCGAGAAG
Source organism: Bradymonadia bacterium (assembly GCA_047610025.1). Taxonomy (GTDB): domain Bacteria; phylum Myxococcota_A; class Bradymonadia; order REDH01; family REDH01; genus JBLFZA01. The sequence goes on from JBLFZA010000087.1 coordinate 3,162, forward strand.
TGTAGGTCGCCAGAGACAACCACGTTGTCATCATGATCGCCGAGCAGCGTGAGCAATGCGCTCCGCGAGGCGGCGTAGTCGTCCCAGGGGGTGGGATCGCCGAACGTGGTCGCCGTACCGAGGTTGAAGGTCGTGAGCAGCTTCTGGTTACCGACGATGCGCCACGAGGCCGAAGAGCCGGGTAGCTCTGCGAGCAGCCACCGCCACTGGTCTGGGCCAAACATGGCGTCGATCCCAGGCGTCTCACCGTCGGCCACGCGCACGCGCGGCACGGTGATGTCGAGCATGTAGACGTCGAGCAGCTCGCCGTACGACAAGTGCCTCCACGCCTCGCGCGGTGTGTCGCCGCCGCGCATCGGGATGTACTCGCGGAACACGTTCACAGAGCCTTCCGCCGCCTCATCCGGAGACTCGTCGGCGTCGTGATTGTCCCAAACGGCCATCCACGGATGCGCGGCCCGCGCCTCGCGGAGGTCCGGGTCCGAGAGATACAAGCGCGCCCTCTCCCGCCACGTCGCGGGCGAGCTCGGCGCGTCGGGCACCGGGTCCGACACGCGCATGCGCTCTTGGGGATCGACAGTGTCGTAGAAGTAGTCGCCGAGATGCATGACGAGGTCGATGTCATCTCGGAGTGCGAGGTCAGCGTAGGCGTTGAAGAAGCCTGAGAAGATCGAGCTGCATGACAGTGACGCGACGCGTAGGCTGTCGACAGTGCCTTCCGGCGCAGTGCGCGTACGACCAAGTCGAGAACGCTCTCCGTCTTCCGTTTCGAACCAATAGGTGTATGCGCGATAGGGCTGCAAATCGTTGACGAGAACGAGTGCCGTGTGGTCGGTGTCTGGCCCGACCTCAACTGTGCCACGAGCGATGATGTTTGTTCGGGTGACATCGCTCGCGACAAACCACGTCAGCGGTACAGTGTCGGTTCGCTCATTTGGCGCGACACGCGTCCAGATTAGGACGTCGTTCGGCCCAGGATCGCCGGAAGCGACGCCCTCTTGGAAACGACCACAGCCAGGAACGGTGCCTAAGGTCTCACTGCTGAGCGCAGGTTCGCCCGCCACGGTCACCGTGTGCTCCGCGCTTGCTTCGCCGCCGTCTGCGTCCACGGCGACCGCACGCAACGTCACGTCGCGGTCGCGCGGGTAGGGTGGCGCGCGGAAGGACACCGAGTGTGGTGTGACGTCGAGCGCGATGGGCGCCACGCCGTCGACGAGCCAGTAGACGACGGCGCCGAATGATACATCGAGATCAAGTGTGATCTCCTCGCATCCGTTCGCTGTCGCGGCCCCGACCAACGTCACGGAAGCGGGAGTGACGTCGTCGCTGTCACGTCCACAGCCGGTCGCCAGGAAGCACGCCAGCACGAAAACGCCACTGGCGACCCTACAGATGTAGCGTCGCCAGTGGCGGTCATTCATGGTCGGTGACATTGTGGGCCGCGCTTAGGCGCGTCGACGTCGGAGACCGAGCAGGCCGAGCAGCATCCACAGTGCGCCAGGTGCTGCCGGGGCAGCCGCGCATCCGTCGTTGTTCGAGCTGCCGTCCACGTCGATTCCTACGTCAACCGTGACGCCTGTGTCGGTGCCCGCATCGGGCTCGACGGTGGTGTCGGTGCCAGCGTCGGTTCCTGCGTCGGGCTCGACGGTGTCAGCTCCAGCGTCGGTTCCTGCGTCGGGCTCGACGGTGTCAGCTCCAGCGTCGGTTCCTGCGTCGGGCGTGGGCTCGACGTCTTCATCTCCCGGTTGGGTGTTCTCGCACCCACTTGTGTCGATTTCGCACTCGTCGCCGCATGCCAGTTCGCCACCGTCAAATCCGAAGTCGGCGCACGTCTGGTCACCAAGATCTGCGCCGTCGCAGGTCTCGTCGCCTTCGGTGATGTTGTTTCCGCATTCGAAGGTCGTGCAGCCGTTGACGACGTAGAGGCACTCGTTGCTGCAGGCGAGGTCGCCAGCGTCGAAGCCGAGGGACTCGCACGTTGCGTCGCCGAAGAGCGCTCCGTCGCACTCTTCGTCGCCTTCAAGCTCGCGGTCTCCGCAGATCGGCGGGGCGTCGCCGATGCAGGCCGCGGTGTTATAGCCGCACGTGGTGTTGTCGCAGGCGAGTTCTCCGCCGCCTTCAAAGCCGAGGCTGATACAGGTCGCCCCGCCGAGATCGTCGCTGTCGCATGCCTCAGCGCCTTCTACAATTCCGTCACCGCAAGCGAAGTCGCGGCATGCCGAGTCGTCAAAGAAGCAGCCGGCTTGGCAGGCGAGCTCGCCATCGTCGAATCCGCGCGTCTGGCAGGTCTCGCCCGCAAGGTCGGTCCCGTCGCAGAGCTCGGTATCTTCTGCGGTGTTGTCTCCGCAGACGATGTTGTTGCAGTCGCTCTCGTCGAGCTCACAGCCCGTCGTGCAGGCGATCTCTCCGCCAGCGAACCCGAGATCTTGGCAGGTCGCGTCATCGCCGAAGGTGCTGCCGTCGCACTGCTCGGGGCCTTCGAGGGTGCGGTTTCCGCAAGGGTTCTCTTCCGGTCGACCGGGGCTGGTCGCGAGGAAGTCCGGGTCGGCGTCGCCAAAGCTCCAGAGCCCGAGCGGGTCGCCGAGCTCTTCGCCGTTCGTGTAGCCGTCGTCGTCACTGTCTAGCGCAGCCAGCTCGGGGCCCCATTGCGGCAAGCCGGTGGCGTCTTGTGGCACCAGGAACCTGTCGAAGATGGTCAGGCCGAATGGATTACGTGGCCCGCCTGGGACAACGTGACAGTTGTTGCAGCTTTGGTCCGCCCCGTTGGGGATATGGTTCGGCCGGAAAGGCCGAGCCTCTCCGGACGCCGGAACAACGAGAGAAATGGCGAACGTCGCGAAGATGAGATTACGCACTGGCACTCACTAAGGGGGTCGGTAGTCGAGCGATGACTCGCGAGAGTGTAGCGGGAGACGGGATCGGACGCCAGAGTTCGATGCGCCTCTCGCGTTAGCGACGGTATTCGTCCCGAGCAGGTCTCGCGGGTCACAGGCGGTCTGGGCGATGAGACACTCACGTCTCAGGCGTGTCGCCTTCTTTGCTTGTCCATGAAGTTGGACACGGAATGGGATCAGCGTTTGCTGGCGAAGGATTTTTGTGACCACTGCGATTATCCGCGTGCAGTTGTTGTATGGGTTGGTTAGGCGTAAAAGCGGCGAGCAGCGGAGGCAGGTCTGCGACCGCTGTTGGTGTTGTCGCGCAGCTCAGTGACCGCGAATCACGAGACATTGGCAATCGAGATAGCGGACGGCCCCGCTCGTGCGCGCCGCACTCTCGACGAGCACACCAAGAAAGCCCCGCGTTCGCCTGCTTACTCCGCGAGCAGCTCCCCCAGCCAACTCTCAAAGCCTGGCTGCTCCACCGTCTCCGCCGCAAGCGCGTCAAGCCGCGCCATCATCTGCCCGAGCGTGACATCCAGCAGCCCCGCTTCGCTCAACAGCTCGCGCAGCGAGCGCTCCCCATCGAGAGCGAGCAGCGCGTCCACCTCTTCCCGAAGGTCGCGCTCTAGATGCCCGGCCCTACGCTGATGCTCGGTGATGAGCGGCAGCACGTCCATCAGCGCGCGAACCGGGAACTCGTCGCTCTGCGACTGTAGTTCGGCCATTGGCGTGCCGAGCACCGTGCTGAGCGCGTGCGCCTGAAGCTGCCTGACGAGCACCTTGCCTTCGTCGCTGTGTATGCGCCGGTCGATGGCGTCTCGCACGGTCTCCGACGCGTTCTCGCTGAACTCGCGCACCACGCCCTGCACCTGCCGCTCCATCTCGGCGCCCAGGCCGCCAAACACCGATTTGGCATGTGCGCCAATCTGCTCGGCGCTCGACTCGACGCGCGACTTGAGGGCCTTGCGCAACCCGAGGCCAGACGAGAACCCTCGGCCCTTCGCGGGCTCCGGCTCGGCCGCCTGCCCGTTGTTTGGCCCACCGACGAGGGGGAGCTTTCGCGCGAAGTTTTGCAAGAGCTCCTGCCAAACAGGCGCGAGCAGCTTGCGCACCAGCGCGCGGTCGACAGCTCGTTTGGCCCAGTCAGGCGTCGGCGGTGGCGAGAACCCGGTCACGATTGTTTGCAATCGCCCCGCGGCATCATCGCCTACCCATTCGCCGGGTGTGTGTGGGTGCACCGACGCGCGCTCTTGTGCGCGCTCGAACGCCGGCCAGCCGTGGCGCGACACCCAGCGGGCGGTGTTCTCGCCGCTCATCGCGGCCGTCACCCAGGTGGCCAAGTCATCGGTGTCGACCCACGCGCTCAGCGGTTGATCGAGTGCCGCGTTTAACGCCAGCGCAACGCCTTGTGAGCGCAATGGCGCGTCATCGCCACGGAGACGCTCAAGCGTACGAGTGACAAGCGCGCTCGGTTTGCTCGGCGGGGCCGGGGTCTTCGCCACGCTTAGTCGTCCCCTGGGGCGCGGGTCTGGCTGCGCGCCTCCTCAAAGCCCTCGGGGTATCGCGCGCGTAGCTTCTCGATGTTGCCGCTCGCGGCGTCGTCGAGCGCGATGCCCGCCACGCTGCAAAGCTCGGCGACGTACCACAGCACGTCCCCGACCTCTTTCTGCAGGCGCGCTCGGTCAAGGTCGTGGCCGTGGTGCAGGTGCTTCTTGACGATCTCCACCGCTTCTCCGGCTTCGCCGGCCAAGCCGAGCGCGGCGTTCGACATACGAAGCGAGGTCTCACGGTCGGTGCGCGCGGTGCGCTCCGCGAGCGATTGGTAGGTAGCGAAGTCCATGTTTGGCCTAGATGCTGAGCTTAGATAAAGAAGTCTTGTTGCAGCTCCACGCCCGGTTGCACGGCGTAGTGGTCAAAGTCGGTCACGCCCTGCTCGCGAAGGAACCCTTCGTCGATCAAGAATCGGCCGCTGCAGGTCTCCGCGTTCTTCATGAAGATTGCGTGGGCTGCGTCCGCCATGATCTCCGGAGTACGCGAGCGGTTCATCATGTCTTCGCCACCGAGCGCATACTTGATCGCGGCTGTCGCGATGGTCGTCTGGGGCCACAGCGCGTTGACGGCGACTTTGCCCTCGAACTCTGCGGCCATACCAAGCACACACATCGACATGCCAAACTTAGCCATGGTGTACGCGACGTGGCCTTTGAACCAGCGCGCTTCCATGTTGAGTGGCGGAGACAGGTTGAGGATGTGCCCGTTCTCGGACTTCAGAAGGTGTGGCAAGCACGCCTGCGAGGTCACGAAGGTGCCGCGGGTGTTCACGTTGTGCATGAGGTCGTAGCGCTTCATCTCCGTGCTGAGGGTATCCGTCAGCATGATGGCGCTCGCGTTGTTCACGCAAATGTCGATGCCACCAAAGGTCTCGACGGTTTTGGCGACGGCCGCGCGCACCTTCTCTTCATCGCGAATGTCGACGACGCAGGGCAGCGACCTACCGCCGGCCGCCTCGATCTCCTCCGCCACGCTGTAGACTGTGCCCGGCAGCTTCGGGTGAGGCTTCGCAGTCTTCGCCACGACCGCGATGTTCGCGCCATCACGTGCGGCGCGCAGCGCGATCGCCCGGCCGATTCCGCGGCTTGCGCCAGTGATGAAGAGAGTCTTGCCTTTGAGGGAGCTCATGAAGGTCGTCCGGTGCAGTGGAAGCGATGAATCGTGATTCAGTTAGGGAGTGCCACGTGTTTTGGGAAGAGGCAAGGGAGAGGGCGGGGCCAGGCCAATGTGACACCAGCACGAACCTCCGCTAGGCTTCCGCAGCTTGATCACACCCCAGGATCCTCATGTCGCCGAAGTCACTCCGCTTCTCATGTCTTCTTGCCGCCTCGCTGGCTGTCGGCGCTCTTCCGCTCGCCTCGACTTCGCATGCTCTGGTTGTCCTGTGCGGTGATGGTCTCCTCATCGCTCCTGAGGAATGTGATGACGGGGATGAGAACAGCAACAGCGATGTGGACGCGTGCCGCCTCGACTGCACGTCCGCGGGGTGCGGCGACGGCGTGATCGACACGGGCGAGACCTGCGACGATGGCAACGAGGAGCCCGGCGACACCTGCTCGGCAACCTGCCAGAACGAAGAGGCCTTCTGTGGTGACGGTGTTGTGCAGTTTGAGTTCGGAGAGATCTGCGACAACGGCGAAGCGAATAGCGACGCAGACGCCGATGCGTGTCGTACAGATTGCACCGAGTCTCGTTGCGGCGACACTGTCGTCGACACGGGAGAAGGGTGCGATGACGGCAACTTCGAGAGATACGATGGCTGCTCCTCTAGCTGCGAAGCGGAAGTCTGCCCGTCCGGTGAGCTCGCGGAGCTCGGTGAGAACATCTTGTCCGCCAACACCTGCGAAGCAGTCGACATCGACCCCGCCGTTGCGATCGACGGCGAGCCCTGTGGCGACGGTACCGTCGGTGGTGAAATCGCGATGACGTTCATCGCCCCCGAGGCTGGCACGTATACGTTCAGCACCGTCAACGGCGGCACCGATTATGACACCGTGGTCTACCTGCGAGATAGCTGCGGAGCGGCCGAGTCGATCGACTGCAACGACGACACCACAGGCGAAGCGCCCTTCGGAGGCGGGCAGTCCGACCTGAGCGTCGCCCTCGAGGCCGACCAGTCCCTGGTCGTGTATGTCGGAGGCCGCGGCAACGCATGCGGGAACTTCGTTCTGAGCGTCACTGCCGCGGCGTGTGGCGATGGGAACGTGGATGAGAACGAAGAGTGTGATGACGGGAACACCGACGGCGGTGATGGCTGCACAGAGATCTGCACGTCAGAGTTCTGCGGCGACGGCTTGCTCGACGAGACGGCTGGCGAGCAGTGCGACGATGGCGACGCGAACAGCAACACCACCCCGGATGCCTGCCGTGAGACCTGCGCGCTTGCCCGATGCGGCGATGCGGTCGTTGACACCGGTGAAGAGTGCGACGCGGGTACCGAGAACAGCGACGGCGCCGGGGGATCCTGCCGCACCGATTGCACGCTGCCCTTTTGCGGTGATGGTGTCGTCGATGCAGGTGAAGGCTGCGATGAAGGCGGCGCCAACAGCGCAGACCCGGACGCGACCTGCCGCCCGGACTGCGAGCCTGCTGGCTGTGGCGACGGCATCGTCTCGTCGGCCGAGCAGTGCGATGAAGGCGCGTTGAACAGTGACACGGCGCCAGACGCCTGCCGAGAGAACTGCGCGCCGCCAAGCTGTGGCGACGGCGTCGTTGATGATGGGGAGGCGTGCGATAGCGGTGACGGCAATGGCACGGACGGCGTGTGCAGCAGCACCTGCGAGGCCGAGGCATCGATCGCGGACGACGCTATGCCCGACGCTGGAACCGACGACACAGTCGGGGATGCAGGTGATGACGCTGGCTCTGGAACCGATGATGACAACAGCGGCTCAGATGGCGGCTGCGCGGCCGCCGCTGGCACTGGTTTCGGCCTCTGGTGGCTCGTCGGCCTGCTCGGCTTGCGCCGTCGCCGCGCTTAAGCGCTCGACCTCGGCTTTGGCGACAGGCCACAAGCGCGTGGTGGTCGTTGGGGCCGGCATTGTCGGCCTCGCGACCGCCCGTTCGCTGATTGCGCGCGGCTATCGCGTCGACATTATCGAGAAGGAGACACGGGTCGCGTCTCACCAAACCGGGCGAAACTCCGGCGTGATGCACACTGGCGTTTACTACCTGCCAGGGTCGGCGAAGGCTCGCCACTGCGCCGACGGGTTGGTTCGCATGCGGGCCTTCTGCGACGAGCATGACATCGCCTGGCGTGCCTGTGGCAAGGTGATCGTCGCGACGGGGGCGGGCGAGCTCGACGCGTTGGCGCGCTTACACGAGCGTGCGGTCGCGAACGGCGTCCGCGTCGAGCGTGTCGGGGCGGAGAGATTGGGGGAGCTCGAGCCGAACGTGGAGGGTGTCGCCGCGCTGCATGTGCCGGACGCTGCGATCGTCGACTACGGGGCGGTCGCTCGTGCGCTCGCCGCTGAGCTGGAGGCGTCTGGGGCCACGCTGCACCTCGGTCGCCCCCTGCGCGTGCTCGCAGCCGATCCGCTCTGCGTTGACCTTGGAGGAGAGGCTGTCGAACCGGATCTGCTGGTGAACTGTGCGGGGCTCTTTAGCGATCGGGTCGCCCGCTCGCTGGGTGCTGAGACACCTGCGCAGATCGTTCCCTTCCGCGGCGACTACTTTGCGCTGACGCCGGATGCCGAGTCCCTCTGCTCGATGCTCGTGTACCCGGTGCCAGACCCGGCGTTCCCCTTTCTTGGGGTTCACTTTACCCCTCAAATCGGGGGCGGCGTGACCGTCGGTCCGAACGCGGTGCTCGCGTTCGCGAGGGAGGGATACACGCTGTCGACCGTTCACCCGGCCGATCTTTGGGAGACGCTGCGCTACCCCGGTTTTCGGCGGCTCGCGGCAAAGCACTGGAAGGAGGGCGTGGCGGAGATGTGGAGGAGCGCTAACCGCGCCGCCTTCGCGCGCGCAGCGGCGCGACTGATCCCCTCCTTGAAACCCGAACAGCTGGTCCGAGCGGCGTCAGGCGTCCGGGCGCAAGCGCTGCTGCCATCCGGCGCTCTCGCCGATGACTTCCTATTTGTCGACAGCGAATCGGCGATGCATGTATGCAACGCTCCTTCGCCCGCGGCGACATCGTCGCTGAGCTTAGGCGAGCACATCGCGGCACGCGCGGAAGCGCGGCTCTCCCGTCACAATGACCACCGGCTCTCCCCTTGAAAGTAAGCGACCAAGCGACCGATACGATCGAGGTTTTTGGCCTGCAGTTTCTCGGCAAACACGGCGTCTACGACGACGAACGGGCCGAGGGTCGGCACTACGAGATCGACCTCAGCGTCGACGTGCCCCGCGCAGACGCCGCGGGAACGGATGCCCTCGCACAGACGCTGGACTACCGGGACCTCGCCGCTGCGGTGGTCGACGTGATGCAGGGCCCGAGCGTGCACTTGATCGAGACGCTCGGGGAGACAATCTGTGAGCGCGTGCTCGACGGGCACGCGATGGTGACGCGCGTTCGACTGCACATTCGCAAGCGGGCGACCGGCGTACCCGGAGACCCCGCGTGGGTAGGGCTACGCTTCGACCGCCGCCGCGAGTAGGCTGCACCTATGGATGGTACACAGCTCCCGAAACTGGTGTCTCCGCCGCCCGGCCCCTTGGCTCGAGAGTGGGTCGCGCGGCTTGCAGAGGTCGAGTGCCCAGCGATAACCGCGCGGCGGGTTGAGCGCTCGAGAGACGGCGTCGACGACCCGATTGTGTGGGCGAGCGCGCGGGGGGCGAACGTCGTCGATGTGGACGGCAATCGTTACGTCGACCTGTCGGCGGGCTTTGCCGTGGCCAGTATCGGACACGCGCATCCCAAGGTCGTGGAGGCCGGTCAGAGGCAGTTGGAGACGCTCATTCACGGGATGGGCGACCTCTTCCCGTCGACTCCCAAGATTCTTCTCGGCGAACGGCTGGCGGCCCTGACGCCCGGTGACTTGCAGCACAGCATTCTCGGCGCGAACGGTTCCGACGCAGTCGAGGCGTGCATCAAGACGGCGCAGATAGCGACCGGCAAGCGTCGCGTGCTCTCGTTCGCAGGCAGCTACCATGGGATGTCGCTCGGCGCGCTGCGGGTCTCTGGCTATCGCGACAGCTTCCGCACGCCATTCGACGTGCCGTCGGAGCTGCGGCTGCCGTACCCGGGGAGTGGCGTTTGTCGTGGCGCCTGTCGGGCGGGCGGGTGTGACTTCGGGTGTCTGGAGACGCTGGACGCGATGCTGGGGTCCGACGTGTCGGGAAGCGCCGACGTCGCGGCGGTCATCGTGGAGCCGATGCAAGGGCGGGGCGGGGACTTGGTGCCGCCGACCGGTTGGCTATCGATGTTGCGAGAGGTGACGGCGAGGCACGGTGTGCTGCTCATCGCCGACGAAATCTACACGGGCTTCGGGCGAACGGGCCGCTGGTTTGCGTGCGAGCATGAGAACGTCGTGCCGGACCTGATGGCGGTGGGCAAAGGACTTGGCGGTGGCGTGCCGATCAGCGCGTGCGTAGGCCGCGCCGAGGTGATGGAGCGCTGGGGCCAGACGCGCGGTGAGGGTCTGCATACAAGCACGTTCCTCGGTAATCCTCTAACCTGTGCGATGGCGTTGGCGTCGCTGGACGTGATGGAGTCCGAAGACCTGGTTGCGCGATCGGCGACGCTGGGTGCGAAGCTGTCGGGCTGGCTTGAACAGGCGATTGGCGGGCATCCGCGTGTTGGCGCGTTGCGTGGGCGCGGCCTGATGCAAGGTGTGGCGCTGCTCGACGAAGCCGGTCAAGCGTGGGCTGGCGGTGGCGTGGTCGCAATGGGTGCGCTACTCCGTGCCGGTTTCATCGTGTCGCCTGCGGGTCGACTCGGCGACGTGCTGAGCTTGTCTCCGCCACTCGTGGTGACAGAGGCGCAGTTGGAGGCCGGTGTTGCCGCGATTTCGTCCTGGGTGCGGTCGCTCCCAGAGTAGCTGCGGTCGCTCTTAGAGTAGCTGCGGTCGCTGTTAGAGTAGCCGCGGACACTCTCAGCCCGCGTTCTGATACCGGAGTAGGTTGCAGGTGCGAGTGTCGCTGCGCGCCCAAAACCGAGACGACCTTCCACCCCGGCAAAGCCGGGCCTAAAAAGGTAGGTGGAAGGTCGTGGCGTTGCTCCCGGCAAGTTTGAGCACGCCGATGAGGCACTCATGTGTGATCCGATGCGCGGCGTCAAGCGTGCCAGACGTCACAATTGGCATGAACAGCCTTGTCACGCGCGCTTTTTGTCGCGGATTTGGACCGACGGACGAAAAAGCGCGCGTCTGCCCTACTTGGTCGACGTCATGGCATCGATCACCACCAACTTTCGGCCGTTGTTCTGGGCGATCCGTGCGGCCCGAGTGACAGCAGCTTCCTTCGACTCGGTGCGGTAGGTGACGTGGTCGGAGTCCGAACGCTTTACGACCCAGCTGCCTCCTTCGGCGGCGACAATCTGCGTGACCTCGCCGGCGGTCTTCATGCTTGCCTTCTTGCTGGCGGAGCTAGCGCTCGCCTTCTTGGTCGCAGGCTTCTTGTTGCCGGCGTCATGGGCTGTCTCCTTTCCGGCCGGCTTCTTGGTCGTGGTCTTCGTCGTTGAGGCGACCTTCTTGTCTGAGTTGGCAGCCTTGTCTGAGTTGGCAGCGTTCTTGCTGTCGCTGTCGGCGTCGGCATGGTCTGCTTTGGCCGTCTGCGATTCCGCCCAGTCGAGCACCTTCTTGCTCGCGATCACGATCTTGCTCTCGGGCGGCAGCTTCTCGGAGACACGCTCCGCAAGGGCCGCAGCGTTCTGACGAATGCCCAGCTTCTCCGTGAGCTTGTCGGCGCGGTCGCGCACATCGAATCGCTCGGTGAGCTCGTTCGCACGTTCGCCGAGCTTGCCGCCGATTTGCTCGGCCTGCTCGAGGCGTTGCGAGTAGAAGGACTTCAGAGAGTCGGTGAGTTGGGTTGTGTTCCACATAGGGTCTTCTCGGTGTAGGGCGCGCTGATGGGCGCAGTTGGTTACTCTCCCCTAATCTTTGACGCATCGCGTCATTAGTCAAATCAATTTCGCAAGCCGGCGCAGAATCCGACACGATCGCTGTCTGAGGGGTGTCGGTGAATCGCAGCGGTCTCTCCCGCGCGACAGTTGACAACTTAGGGTTGCGAGCGCAGGTTGCTCGTCCTACTGAACCACCGTTCATTCACACCCAGCGAGGGCTCTCTCTCATGGCATTTCACTTCCGCAAGGTCGCTGTTCTCGGCGC
>JBLFZA010000088.1:0-14774 GCA_047610025.1 Bradymonadia bacterium
AACCTCGATGTGTTCATGCCAGGGATTGGGTTCGACGTGCGCTTCGGGCTTGAAGATGCGACAGCGGAACCGGTCGATTTCCCTGGGTTTCCAGGCATTGTGACGCCCTTCATTGCGGCCCGCGATGGCAACGCGAGCTATGGGCTTATCGCCGCGCCGAGCGAGCGGAACTTCCTCATGAACGCGCGGGATTCCTATGGCGCTCGTTCGTCGCAGATCAACGACACGTCAATGCTCGTTCCTTTCGTCGCGAGCGGGTTCTTGGGCATCTTCTATGACTCTGCGCCGAGCGTTCTGGAGCCAGGCGCATCGATCGAAACCACGAAGTATTTCGTGATTGGCGATGGAGATGTGGGGACGGTGCTCGATGAGATTCTTGAGATTCGTGGCGCGCCTTATGGCCGCCTTGGCGGAGTTGTACGCCAAGTCACAACCGGTGACGGCGCCGAGGGTGTCGACGTGTTTGTGTATACCCGCGCTGCGGATGGCGAGCGCTCGCCTTACTCTCAGTACACGACCTTTAGTGGCGGCGCCTTTCGCGGCCACCTTCCGGCTGGCGCGTACTCTGCGCGCGCGGTTGCGCCGGGTCGGTCACTCGGTGGTTGGGCTGACTTTGACGTCGTCGACAATGAGCGTGCGTCAATTGAGCTCTCGGTGCCGAACGCGTCGCGCGTCGTCGTGAATGTGCGCAGCAGTTCGGGCGCTCCGCTTCCTGCGAAGGTGACAATCGTGGGCACGTATGATGCTGAGCGTGTCGGCCAGGAGCCGCGAACGTTCTTGTTTGATCTCCAGGTCGGCGAGTCTTTTTTGACGACGGACTTCATCCCCGACTCCGCAGACGACCCCGGGACGCGTCGATACATCGAGGCGTTTGGATTCACGGAGAACGGGACGCTAACGCTCGAAGCACGCCCCGGCGTGTATGATGTGTATGTGAGCCGTGGTCCTGAATATGACATCGTTTCGTCGACAGTGACGCTTGAAGAGGCGGGCACGGCCTCGGTCGCCGCGATGCTTGAGCGCGTTGTCGATACGGAGGGCTGGATCAGCGCTGACGTGCACTTGCACTCGATCAACAGCATCGACTCTGGTCTGTCCCTCGAGAGACGCGTGCTTCAAATGGCAGCAGAGGGCGTCGAATGGGGTATGGCGACCGACCATAACTACGTCACGGACTACGAGCCGGTGATTGCCGCGCTTGGACTGGTGGATTGGGTGCGCAGCAGCCCGGGTCTTGAGTTGACGACGCTCGAGAGCGGTCACTTTAACGGATACCCACTCGACTACCAGGTCGGGCCGATAACGCATGGCGCTTTCGAGTGGTCGCAGCGTCCGCCGGCGGAGCTTTTTGCGGAGCTTCGTAGCCTTGGGCGCTACAGCCCGGAGGAAACCATTGTGCAGGTCAATCACCCGCGTGACTCGATCACGGGCTACTTCAATCAGTATGATCGCGACGGCATCACCGCGGAGTATTTCGACGAGCCCGATGGGCTTGATCTCATCATTGAGGCGGTGACCGAGGGAGGGCGCATTGGCGAATTCAGTCGGGCGTTCTTTGAGCTCGAGGACGATGGGACGATTCGCCGCGATGCCGACGGCAACCTCGTCAGCGCGTACACCAGCGACTTTGACGCGATCGAGATCCTCAATGGTAAGCAGTTCTGGACGATCCACCACTTCCGCGACGAAGACGGGTCTATCGTGCTCGATGAGGACGGCGGGGTGCTGTTCCCTGGCGGCGTGGACGATTGGTACAACTTGCTCAACCTCGGTAACCGCTACATTGGCGTCGCATCGAGCGACTCGCATGGCGCGTCGGACGAGGTCGGTTATTTTCGGACCATGGTGATGGTTGGGGAAGACGACGTGCGTGCAGTCGATGAGCGCTCTTTTTTCCGCGCGATGCGTGCGGGGCGGGTGATTGGCACCAACGGCCCGATGCTCGATTTCGAGCTCGTTGCTGGTGGTACCACCGCACGCCTCGGCGATGACTTGCTCGTACCTTCGGGTTCGGTGACGCTGCGAGGTACACTCTCCGCTGCACCGTGGGTATCGGTCGAGCGCATCAACATCGTGCGGAACGGCGTGCTCGCTGAGTCGATTCGCATCGATCCGGGCACCGATCTGACGACGCCTTTCACGTTCGAGCGGGAGCTCGCGCTTGCGCAGGACGACTCGGGGACGCCGATCGACTCATGGTTCCTTGTCGAGGCGATTGGCTACGATGACATGTTCCCGGTTGTTCGTGCGTCAGAGCTGCCGCCTGTCGATCTGACCAATGCGATCAGCTCGATTGCCGGCCCGCTTGGGATCGACCTCGGTGGTGAGGGCGGAGGCCCTTCGTTCGTGTTCGCGATCACGCCTTATGCGATCACGAATCCGATTTGGGTTAACACCGATGAAGGTGAGTGGACCGCCCCTGGGGTCGTTCCGTTCGAGATTCGCAACCTAGCTGAGAACGACCCTGGCTTCGATCCGGATCCGATCGCGAAGAACTTCGTGGCCGGCGAGCACGTGACGTCTCGGCCGCTTCGCTATGTGGATGCGGTTCGCGTGGAGCGGATGCAGCCGGAGTCTCTGCTGGAGCAGCCTCCCGTGGGTGAGTTGGATATTCGGCGGTTGATTCGGACGTTTGGGCATCACTGAGTTTGTGGGTTCGGGGACGTTCTCGTCGGGCGGTTCTCCGTCGGGCCGTTCTCGAACCGTCCGACGTTCTCGAACCGCCCGACGGTAAGTCTAAGTCCGCCCGACGCGGAATCGTCATCCGCCCGACGGTCCGGGATAGTCATCCGGTAACTTGGCGTTTGATGAACTCAATTCTTGCTGTTGCTGGTGAGAGATCGAGCTTCTCAGTGGGAATCGGATGAAGCTTCACTACTCTGAGTGGTTCAACGGCGACTTGAGTCGATTGTGGCGAATATATTGCGCACGAGTCCGATAGCGCGGCCGCGCTCGTACTCCTCTTCTCACCGGCCCCCGGGCTTCATCTGCAGGCTAGGAGGGTACCGCGAGCGCACCGGCGAATCGTACCATCCACCAAGTTCCGGACGGAAACTCAGCGTCCAACTCGCCAGATCGCCAGCGCTGCAGTGCCGCGCGGTAGCCGTCTCTAAATGCCTTCAACGCCTGAATCGCTGCCATACGAATCTGCTTGTTCTTCGCGGCTATGGCGGGGCGTAGCTGGAACCACCGCTCACGTGACTTAGGCACGTCGCCCACGCGCATCTGCCGGAGTCTCTTTAATCCCAGCACCGCCCGTCCGGCATCTCGCCGCCGGCGCCGGTGATAGGCTTCGTTTCGCTCCATACGACAAACCAACTCCGACCGGAATTCAGCGTCGGTCAAGCCCAGTTGAGGAGGAACAACAAACCTCAAGGTGGCCTCCGCAGGCATAACGCTTTTGGGGCCGAAAAACCAGTCCGGCCGCTTGATAACGATGTCCACGCCGTAGTCACGCGCACGACTGGCTACACCGGGGTAATCGTTCAATGTCTCTACCAGATCGGCGGCTAGCGGATTGCTGAGTACGTACTCAATTCGCGCCCAAAGGTCCTCGTTGGTTTGGGGTCGAAGCAGGTTGTAGCCTTCTCCGCTCCAGAGCTTGTCCTTGCGCGCCTGCATGCTGTTGACTGAGCGTGCGATGAGGCCGTTTAGATAACACATGAAGTCTGGCAGCAGGCCGTCCGCATCGAACCCGATGAGGTGGAAGTGGTTTCCCATAACCACAAACGCATAGATCGCGATTCCGTACTTCTCGGCAGCAACGGCGCACAGATATCGAAGCAGTTGGTTCATGCGCGCGCTTGGAGGGAACCGGAACTGTCGAGACATGGCTCTTATATCGACCTCAAAGAGGCTCGCGGGCGTTATCTGTCTGGGGGGCGTCATTTGGCTGCCTGGTGATGAGAGGGACACCACTTAGGTCGAAGGGAGAGACAGAATGTTGCGCCACGAGCCGAACAAATTTCGCGCTCGTCGTGTTTCAGTCCCCTGTGGCAGTCTCCGTGGCTCTGTTGGGACGTACCTTGGGGCAGTCTTCGCGGAGTGTCCGCGGCTCTGTTGGGAAGTACCTTGGGGCAGTCTTCGCGGAGTGTCCGCGGCTCTGTTGAGAAGTACCTTGGGGCAGTCTCCCGCGGAGTGTCCGGGGGCAGTCTCCCGCGTTGGGAAGTACCTTGGGGCAGTCTCCCGCGGAGGGGGCAGTCTCCCGCGGAGTGTCCGCGGCTCTGAAGCCGACCAACTGGCGACTATCGAGGCGCCATGCTAAACTCCCTCCATGGACATCACCGCCAAGACACGTCTCCCACTGTATATGGCCCTGGCGGTACTTGGCGCCTGCTCCTCAGACACCGCTCCCGAACTCCAAGCGGACGCGCTTACTTTCGACGTGAGCCCAGACGCCGTCGACTCGGGCTTCCTAGCCGACGCGGATGCCCTCTCCGACGCCCTCTCCGACGCCCCCAATACACCCGACCGAACTAACGAACTTTACGACCCGGCGGTCATGCGCACTGTCTCGCTGACCATCGAGCAGGCCGACTGGGATACCCTCCGCCGTCAGTCGCGATCCCTGCTCGATGTCCTCGCTGGCGACGACTGCGTTAGCGGACCCTTCGACAGCCCGTTCACCTGGTTTGAGGCCGAGGTCACCATAGACGGACAGCGCCTCGATAGCATCGATATACGCAAGAAGGGCTTCATTGGCTCCCTCGATGACAACCGCCCCGGAATCAAGCTCGACCTCGGCGAGTATGTCGCCGGGCAGAGTTATCTCGACGCGCGACACATCACGCTCAACAACGCCAAACAAGACCCTGCCGTCGTCCGGCAATGTTTGGGATACTGGTTCGCCGAGCGCGCTGGACTCGCAGCGCCTCGCTGCAGCTTCGCGACACTCGCCGTCAACGACCGAGAGTTCGGTGTCTACGTCAACATCGAGCCGCTGAAGCGTGCCTTCGTCGAGCGCTGGTACGGCAACTTCGATGGGAATTTCTACGAAGGCACGCTGAGTGACTTCACGGACGAACTCTCGTCGACCTTCGAAGCGAAGAACGGTGACGAAGACCGCTTGGCACGCCCAGACCTAGACGCCGTACGCGACGCGCTCCGAGTGTCGGATGACGAGCTCATCGCTTCCCTCGAAGCGGTCATCGACCTCGACCAGTTCATGACGTTTTGGGCCGTTGAAGTCCTGCTGACACACGTTGATGGCTACGCCGCGAATCGAAACAACTACTACCTCTACCAAGACCCAGCCACAGGGCTGTTTCAGTTTATCCCGTGGGGCATGGACGGCATCTTGGGCAGCTCCCCGGTAGGCGCGCCGCATTCGAGGAGTGTGTACGCGGAGGGAGCTCTGCCGGCGCGCTTGTACGCGCACCCGGAAGGGCAGCGTCGCTACTACGAGCGCCTCGACGAGCTACTCGAGGGCTCATGGGACGAGACAGCGTTGCTCCGTGAGTTAGAGCGCATGACGACTCTCGTGCTTCAGAATGAACCAGACGCTGCGCGTCGCGACACCATCGCCCAGAGCGTCGGCGACGTGCGGGACATCATCCGCGACCGCCGAGAGCAGATCCAGGCGGAGCGAGCGGAGGGAGAGCCGATCATCGAGCAGCCCGATGGCTTTATCGGGTGCTTCGTAGAGACGGGCACGCTGGAGGCCGAATTCGAGACGACGTGGGGCAGCGTCCAGGGAAACAGCGATGCGTGGTTCGAGGATGAACAGAGATGGAGCGTGCGCTTCGAAGACGACATCTGGCAGTTCATCGATGTTGGTGCTGCGGCCGGCATTGCGGAAGATACCGGACGCAGCATTCTCCTAGTCGGCGTCTTCGGTGAGGACAGGCTGGCCGCGCTCAACGTGCAGCTAGGCGACGCGGAGCTTCAACCCGGGGAGGCGGAGCTGGACGGCTCGTTGCTCTACTCGGGTGATGAGACCGGCGGCGAGTTCGTGCAGATCGCGTGGGCGCAGGTGACACTGCGGTTGGACGAGGGTTCGGAAGAAGACGCGGCGACGATTCGTGGCACACTCGAGGCGACGCTCTTGGGCTTCGAGGACTAGGGCTCCGCCCGCCATCGCTACTTCGTGCGCCGTACAAAGAACACCGCGCTCGCCACGAAGAGCACCGAGCCAATCGCCGAAGTGAACCAGCAATACCCGATGAAAAAATCGAGGCGGGACACATCGGCGAAGAGCGCATCCTTCGACAGCATCAACGCCGTGCTGCCGGTGTAGCCGACCGCGTCGCACAGGTAGATCGCGAACACCGCAGTGCCCGGCGCGCGCGTGTAGGCCATGAGCCGGTCGAAGAGCACGCTGCCGAAGGGCACATAGGCGAGGTAGCTGCCGAACCCGATGGCGATCATCCACGAGAGCCCGTCGATTCTGCCCAGCTGCAGCATCCCTGTCGCGCCGGCGACGATCGCGAGCCCCGTGAGCATGATGCCGTAGCACACGAGGAAGCCGCGTCGGTTGTCGCGCACAAACGTCAGCGCGGCGAACACGATGAGCACACCGAACGCCACCGGCAGCTCGGCTCGCGAGAAAATGGCTGACTGGTCGCCAAGCCCGAGCTGCTCGAACATCTCCACGCCGAAATTGTCGCGGAAATCACGGAACGCCGTGAGGAAAAAATAGAGGATGAGCAGCATCACCAGCCCCCAGAGGAAGCGTCCCGCGAACGCGCTGCGCTCCTTGCCATCCATCTCCGTGCGCTCGTGCCGCTCACGCTCATCCGCCGCGTCCGGCTTTGGCACCAGGCTCAGCCCGTACACCGAGATGATGAACACCGGCAGAAAGACCAGGCCCGTCGTAAAGGGCATCCAGAACTCGCTGACTTGGTGCGCGCTCATCAGCCATCGGCCGACGTCTTTCACGACTCCGCTCGCCAAGATGTACGAGCAGCTGAGCCCCGCCATCATCATCTCGGAGGTGCGACGACCCTCCAGGAAGGTGACGATCAAGCCCCAGACCATGCCGAGGGGTAGGCCGTTGACGAAGATCGCCACGACTTTGCCGCGCGGTGGGAGCACCGCGAAGAAGAACAGGGCCGCGAATCCGATACCGATCAGCGCGAAGAGCCCCGCCGCGCGCTTCTCCCGAGGCAGCTCCGCGCAGACCTTGATCCCCATGTACTTCGAGATCGTGTAGCCGATGACCTGCGAGACGACGAAGGCCGTCTTCCACTCAATGCCGGAGCCATCGTCCAGCGACTCGTACGAGGCCGCCGAGAACGGCTTTCGGAATGCGTACATGCAGAAGTACGTCGTGAACGACACGACGACGGCGTACACGGTCAGGATGGCAGGCGAGGTACTCTCCAGCCAGCGAGTGACCGGGTGCGTAGCCTCAGAGTGGGAAGAGTGCATCGTCGCATCATGCCACGCGGACCCAGATTCGTCTGTGACGCTGTTGTAACGAGAACGGCCCCGCTACGCGTTCCGCATCGCTTCGAGCGTTGGCGGCAATGACTCCGCCCAGGCTAGGATCTCGTCGGTCATCGCCGGCCGCTCGGCGGAGAGCCCCGCCTTCTCAAGCAAGAACTCGGGGGGCTGACGACCATCTTGGGTGCGGATCGCGGCCCGAACCAGGCCGCGTGCGGCGGGCTTGCCGTCTTCCTTGAGGAAATCTTGCGCGAAATAGAGCCAGTCGTCGTCCCAGCATGGCACCTCGGTGCGCACGCGGAACTCGGAGAGCTGCCGGATCTCTCGGCGGTACGTGATCGTCACCCCACCGACGAACAGCGGAATCTTGTGCTTGACGACCGGCATCAGCGTTCGCGTTCGCGCCATCCACCGAATCCGCCCATAATCCATGAAGGTAAGATAGTGCGCGTTGTTGAGGTGCACATTTTGGTCGCAGTACTGCGGCCACGCGCGGAACGCGGCCTCATCAGGCTGCGAAAGCGCGATCGCGGGGCCAAAACTGTGACGAATGGCGATGGCGGAAATTCGAGAAACGTAGCGAATCATAGGTCACGGGCCTTGCGCGCACGTCACTCGCGGTAGACAGACGCGGCGCGGGTTCTGTATTGCGCCCGAACCTCTGCTGCGTCCGCGGCAGAATGACAAGATGTCGCCTAACCAGAATCGACGTCCGACCCCGAAGAGTGCGTTATGTCAGAAGGCAACGATCCCGCAGGCAGTGGCCGAAACCAAAACCGATCTCGCGGCGGACAGTCGCGCGATGCACGTGGTCCCAGGCCGGGCGGCGGCCGTGATGGCGGCGGCCGTGATGGCGGCGGCCGTGATGGCCGCGGTCCTCGCGAAGGTGGCGGACCCCGAGACGGCCGTGGTGGCGGACGCGACGGCGGACGCGACGGCGGACGCGACGGCGGACGCGACGGCGGACGTGGTGGCCAGGGCGGCGGACGCGGCCCGCAAGATGGTCGCGGAGGCGCGCGCGCGCCGAAGACCGCAGACGTCGAGCTGCTCATCATCTCGTCGACAGGCAGCGCAAAGGCGCCTGTCTTCGCCGGCCCGGTGCCCCCGATCTGGCAGCGCATCCCAGACGTGCAGCTCTTCGGCGAAGGCTTCTACCTGAAGGCCGGCGTCAAGCTGCAGCCGCTCGACAAGGTCCTCACGTGTAAGGAAGCGGTTGTCGTCGCGCTGTGGGAAGACCCCGCTCAGACCTTCCGCGTCAACGGCGAAGAAGTGCGGCCTGGCATTACGGCCACCGTGCTCGTGCCGACCCCCCTAAAGGAAGGCCCCCCGTGGCTTCCGGTTCAGGCTCAGGTTGGGTCGAACCCCGAGGAGTTCGCGACGGGCATCCTCAACCCGTGGCTTGACCAAGTCGCGACGATCGCCTTCGTGCCCGATTTCAGCACTGCGAAGGGTCGCCTAACGGTCTCGACAAAAGGCGGCTGCGAAGCCTCGTCCTCGCACGACGCGCTCCGTGAGACACTTACGTGGCTGGCGAACAACCCCGAAGACACCTCGGCCGGCGCACGCCTCGCGCGTCGCTTGCTCGTTGAGAACGGCCACGGTCTTCAGCGCTTTGGCCTCTCGCTCATGTACGCCGAAGAAGAAGTGCGTCGTGACGCGGTGGAGTCAATCCTGCCGAAGCTCGCACCCGCTTGGGCCTCGATTCTGACGCCGCTCTGGGACTTCTGGAATGACGCGGACGAAGACGGTCGCGCGGCGCGGTTCTTAGGCCTCGCCCACATGCTCGCGGAGCCCACCGCGCCCTCCGGTGCCCTGCAGAAGCACGACGTGCTGGCCGGTGTTGTCACCTGGCTGAGCGGGCTCTTCGGCGCACGCCCTGAGCGTCGTGGCCTGCAGCCCACGACATCGCTCTTCGTGCTGCTTCGCGCGCTTCGTCAGGCAAACCGTCAGGCAGATGCATTGGCGCATCCCGACATGAACCTGCCATCGTTCCCGCTCGCGGGGGCAGAACGTCGCCGCGTGTTGATCGACCTCTCCCGCTTGCCGGAGAACGAGACCGACATCGAGCGCATGGTGCGCGCGCTGGCCATCGCCGAAATGGGTCACGAGATCGGTCGTCCGCGACGAGATCACCTCCGTCCGTTCCGCATAGTGCTCCCGTGGGTGCGCGCCTACCCGGTCGCCTCCCGCACGGTGGGCGGTCGCTACGATTACATCATCAGTGGCTGGAGTTTCCGCGGCGGCGAGCTGCGCGACCCAGGCCTGCCTGACCAAGCGCTTCGCGGCGTCTTCGTCACGGACACCCTCTCGATGGCGTCCGCTCGCGCCTACGCTCGCGCGGTCGCGAGCAACACCAAGGCAGGGCGCTTGCTCGCGGGCGAGCTGCGCGACGCGACGCATCCCGGGCTCCGCATGATCGGCGAGTTCGAGGACCGCGACGCTGTGGTGACGCGTTACCAAGAGGCTGTCGCGCACGACAACATCACGATTCGCCGACTCTACAGCGGCATCGCCTCGGCGGAGTTCTTGCTCACCCGAATGGAGTGTGGCGACGTCTTTGAAGAGGTGACCTTCGAGTCCCCCGTTGCGCCTTCGATGGGCGGCGTTCGCGCCCACTTCATGTACTGGCGCATGTACTGTCGCTCGATCGCGTGGTCGCGCTCGGAGATCTACGCCGAAATGCTGGAGCAGACGCTCCCCTCGCTCGGCGAGCTTCCGCTGAAGATTCAGACCGAAGCCCTCGCCCTGTTGCGACGCTGGTCAGGCCAAAAGGCGGCACATGGAGACCAAGCGAAGGCGTGGATTCCCCACCTCGACGCGGCGCAGCAGCGTTACTTCGAGAGCACTGGAGAAGAGCGCAAGCGCATGAGCGGAGAGTGGATGCACCAGCTCTCGGGCAGCTTTGCTGTGCTCGATCGTGATCGCTACAACACGCTGATTAGCGCGCTTGTGAGCGACCCAGACTCCCCGATGGTTGAGGCGGACAGATTGCTCGACGGTGTTCGCGCCGCTGGCTGGCGCCGAGACTTCGCCGCATCTGATGCGTTCCGTGCCATGCACAAGCGACTCGCCGTGGATGACGCTGGTGAGCACGCGACTGCCCGTGCGGAGTGGGTGCGCAGCGCCCTCGAGCGCGCGAAGCACGGCCAGGCCGTGCGTTGGTTGCTCGACGGCCGCTCCGAGCGCGCGCTTGTGGACCACCCAGCCTTCCACGCGTGGTTCAAGAATGACGCACTGAAAGATATCCGCAACCCCGATGACGCCGTTGTACGTCTGCTGGAGCTGGCGCTTCGCGTCGTAGGGCCTGCGCGTCTCGACCGTGTCGTGGACGAGCTGACCAAGACCACAAGTTGGACAGAGTCGCAGCGACTGAGCGCGTTGCAGGAGGCCGGCCGACCGGAAGCCGTGCTGATCTGGATGCTCTTGTCCGATGCGGGCGACGAGACGACCGTCAACAGCGTGTTGCTCCAAGCGATCGACCGTGCCGACAGTGGCCGACGCTTCCGCCACATCGCCGGTGCCTTGCTCCGCCTGGAACAACAGCGTCACCTCACACTGCAGCCGGCGCGTGATGCGCTGCTCGCTAAGATGCAGGCGTACAAGCCGATTCGTCAGGCCCTCGCCGGACTCGCTGACACCGCGGATGCGGTTCGATTGCTCGACCCTGAGCACCGCGATGTGGAGCAGCTGGTGCGCTCAGCCGGAAAGTGGGGCCTGGAGACGAACCACCCGGCGCTCGTGCGCTTGGTGGCGTGGTCGCTTGAGAAAGAGGTCGCTGCCGCCGTCTCCGAGGGCTGGAATACGCTCCTCGAGACAGGCAACGCCGAGACGTTGACGGCGAGCATCGCCTCGCTGTCCGTGCCGCAGTCGCTGAAGAAGCTCGTGGAGCAAGCGGAGCGTCAAGCGTCGAAGGACCCCAATCGAAAGAAGGCGCGCAACGCGCTGCTCGGTCTCAGCTTATCCGGCCACTACGAGAGCGTGCTCGGCGACGCTCTCACCTCTCGGTTGATCGAGGGCACGTCGCCTGGCGACCTGCTGGAGCGTATCCAGAAGTGGGAGGACGAGAAGCCCGCCCGCAAGCGCAAGCGCCGTCGCGGAAAGGGGCGTGGTGATGATTCGACCGTCGAGACCAGCGCAGAGGGGACGTCGGATCCCAACGTAGACGAAGGCGTCGCGGAGGGTTCAGAACCTGCGGCTGAAAAGATCGGTGAGGCGAACGAGGTCACGGCCTCGGCACCTACCGACGCTGCTGCAATGGATGTCGTGGTCCCAATGGACGCGTCCAATGACGTTGCTTTGGAGACCGCAGCCGCTGCTGAGCCCGCTACGTCGCTCGAAGCAGAAGGCGAAACGCACGCTGCATCAGAGGACAACGGCGACGCTGATTCAGAAGCAGCCGCGGAGTCGCCAGTGCCAGTCGGTGCTGTGGCTGAGGCGCCCGTCGAGGTGTCCGCCGAGTCCGCCGGCGAGGAGCCGCCCAAAGAGGTGCGCGAAGCGAAGCAGCAAAACAAGCAGGCCGAGAGCGACGAGCTGGCCCGCGCAAATGCGCGGCTGCAGTCGAGCGCCCAGTCAGTGGCTCGCGAGCTGTTGTCGCAGTGGAGCGATGCGCTCACCAAACTGAATGACGCGGACTTGCCGGCTCCCGGAGCGCTCGTGCGCCAGGCAGGGCGTCGGTTGCCTGTCAGCTGGACGGTGCGGGTCGATATGCTCGGCACGCTGCGCCGTCTTTGCGATCTGACGCAGGGAGTGCTGCGCGATCCGAAGCGTTTGCTGGAATCTGATCGCCTCGACGATGAAGCCAGCGAGGTCGATCTGTCGAGCTGGCGCGTTGTGTTGGAGACCTTGGCGGCAATCCAAGGATTGCATTCACTGGAGCCGACGTGGACGCTGCGAGATGGCTCGGTTGCGATGTTGATTCGCGGGGCGAGCGAGCTGGAGTCGGCAGAGAGCGCGGAAGAAGACGTCGCCGTGGCGGCTGAGGCTGCCGCTGAGTCTGTTCCTGCGGCGGCGGTGGTTGTGGTGTCTGCGCCTGCCGCCGAGGTAGCGCCCATGACCGTCGTTGAAGCCGTGCCCGCTGAGGTGCTCGAAGCCGCGCCCGCTGAGGTGCTCGAAGCCGCGCCCGCTGAGGTGCTCGAAGCCGCGCCCGCTGAGGTGCTCGAAGCCGCGCCGTCCGTTGAAGCTGCTGAAGCCTCGGCGGAAGGTGCTGCATCCTCGACGTCATCAGAAGCGTCTGCGTCTTTGGAAGCGTCTGTCGTTTCGGACACTCTGCAGGAGCCTGATGCGGCACCGCCCGCGGGGCCGTTGGGCGCAACAGAGGAGCTCGCTCCTGCTGAATCGTCCGTTGAACTCACCGAGGTTGCCGAGGTTGTGTCGCTAGAAGCGCCTGCTCAGGGCGAGTCTTTGCAGGCGGAAGATCCTCCGGCGAAGCGGCGAAAGAAGGCGAAGAAGCCACAGCCCAAGAAGAGCGCAAACCAGCGGTGGCAAGAGGGCTTTAAGCGTGCCATGGCTGAGGATGCGACACCTGAAGAGATCGTTCCTGTATTTGCTCATCCGGCGGTCCCTGCACTTTTGAGGTTGATTTTGAACGCAGAAAGGCGCATCGAGCTTGGTGCCCGATCGATGGATGGGCATGCGGCCGTTCAACTCTCGTGGAAAAAGCGACGATAGATCGGATCGCAAGGTCATTGTGCCCAGGGTGTGGGCTGCAAGACGCGCATCGAATCTGTTGACGATTTGACGCAATCCAAGTGCGCGTTTAGCGTGGGGCTTGCGATTCTTTATCCGAGGTACGAGTAATGAAGTTCGATTTTTTCCGATTGATGTTGGTTTTAACCCTGACTGCTGGGGTTGCTGCATGTGGTGACGGAGAGTCAGGCGACGAGGACTCTGACACTGCCGACGTCTCCGAGGACGCCGTTGTCGATGCTGGCGGTGACGCCAACGAAGACACGATCACTCCCGATGCTGGCGGAGATGTTGTTCCCGACGTCGAGGCTGATGTCGAGACAGACGTGCCCGACGATGTCGAGACTGATGTCGAGCAGGACGTCGAGCAAGACGTTGAGGCTGATGTCGAGCAAGACGTCGAGCAAGACGCCGAGGCTGATGTCGAGCAAGACGTTGAGGCTGACGTTGAGGATGATGTCGAGCAAGACGTCGAAGTCGACGCTGGCGAGCCCTATGAGTGCCTGACGGATCAAACCGACCTCAGCCTCGATAACGACGACGAGCTCGACGGTGCCACGCCTCTCGCGGACGCAGCGACTCTGACCGGCTTCACGACGGAGTGGGCGAATGTCGACAACTTCCGGTCGTCGCTCCTGCCAGTGGAAGAGAACCCCTACGTTACGGTCACGTACGAAGGCTTGGGCGTGATCACAGGTCGCATTCTCAACGCTGAAGGCGGAGAGTTGACCAGCATTTCGAGCGCCAATGGCACTCTCGAGTTGTTCTACTTGCCTGAAGGCGGCGGATTCGGTGCGGGTACCTACTTCTTCGAGATCTCGGCAGACGCATGCCTAGAGTACTCCATCGAAGCTCGCTACACCGAGGCGCCGCCCGAGGGCTAGCCCTCCAGGTGCGCTAACGAGGACGCCTTCGACCGTAGAGCGGTCGGGGGCGTTGGTCGTTTTTGGCTCCTACAAGCGGCGGCCGGTCGAGGATCGACCTTGCACGGTGGACTGGCGTGTGGCGCGGTCAAGGAGCACGGCTTTCGGGTTGAGCTAGGCCGGCTTTCTGGTTGACCTAAAAGACCGGCTTGCGGCGCTCAAAGAACGCGCTAAATGCCTCCGCAGCCTCCGGAGAGGCGAGGCGCTGCACAAAAGTGGTGCTCTCGTCGAGCAACGTCTGCTGCATCGCTGCACGAATGGGTTCGCGGATCAGTCGCTTCGCCGCTCGCAACGCCTCTGGTGGTCGAGCCGCGAAGGCCAACGCGGCGGCGAACCCAGCATCCTCCGCTCCGCCTGTCTCCACTAGCCGATTTGCGAGACCTAATCGGTGAGCATCTTGAGCGGAGAAGGAATCCCCGAGCAGGAGCATCTCCGAGGCGCGCTGCAGGCCGATCAGATTCGGAAGCAGCAGCGAGGAGCCCGCCTCAGGCGTCAGGCCGAGCGGCACGAAGGGCATCTGAAGCACAGCATCTTCTGCCACGACCACATAGTCACAGTGCAAGAGCATGGTCGTGCCGATGCCCACCGCTGCTCCCTCGACCGCCGCAATCAGCGGCTTGTCTGCGTAGATGAGCCTTTGAATGACCGCAAATACTGGGCTCTCCCTGTCGGTCGGCGGCGACTCCATGAAGTCGCGCAGGTCATTGCCAGCCGTGAAGGCTCCGCCGGCTCCGACGAAGAGGATCGCCCGCACGCTCTGATCGGACTCGGCCTCCGTCATCG
>JBLFZA010000089.1:0-14774 GCA_047610025.1 Bradymonadia bacterium
CCGGTGGATCCTCGGCGCACCCGCACCTGCAGAATTGAGCGGCGGCCCAACTCAACCCGAAGTCCGACCAGGAACACAACGCCGCACGTCGAGACATCACCGACCTCAACGCCCTCTCCAAACCCACTTTGCGGTGCGGAGTCGAACTGCAGCGGAGAGCCTACGCGATAGCCGACATCCAGAAAGCGGATGTATCGGTGCTGCTCGCCAAAGCTCGCTTGCGCGCCAAGCGCCAACACCGCGTCGACGCCACGCCAAGTCCCAGACTGGCGGTGATGTGCGGGTCGAGGATCGGCACTCTGTCCAACAGAACCGCGGTGCCTCGGAGACCCAGGACGCGCTGCGTCAGGCGCGCGCCTTCAACGCGTGAGGAGGAGACCTCATCTTCAACGTCTGCCGAGCACGGCCTGTTCAGTTAACAACCGCCGCCTAGCGTGAATGCAGGCACATGCCCCGTATCCGAGTAGAAACTCATGCCGACATCCCGTGGCGTCGTTGCGCCCACCGCGAGCTACAGACGCCACGCGTTTGTCGCGGGGCGCCACATGGGAAGGTCATCCGCCGCCGACTAGTAGAGGACGGCGGCTCGCGCCTCAGGCGGCAGTTCGTTTGCCGTTCAGGCTCTGCGGATGGCTCGGTCGACGGCGAGTCGATGACATCCGGCAAGGGCTTCCCGTTCTGAGCGGACGCCCCAATCGCGAGTGAACAGAAGTAGAATGCGGCGACCGAAGCGAGTCGCGCGGTGTTCATTGGCGCACCTCCAGAATGTCAGCGATGAAGGGACTTGGCATTTCTGTGTGGGCGCCCTCCTCCAGCCTATCGAGCGCGAAGACGCTGTACGCCGCGCAGTCAGAACGGTGCTCGACGAGCAGCGCGTTACTGGAGAGCCTGACGGCGAGGCGTGTGAGGGAACTGCCACCCCGTCTCGCCACATTAAGCGGGCACGAGGCGGGCCAGCCAACTCGCGCGACGCGTTTTCCCCAGGCTTGGCGCAATAGAAAGGGCCAAAGCCGTGTATTCACCGCTTCGGCCCGCACCGCTTCGGCCCGAATGTCATCACCTGCCAGCTGCGTCGCGAACGACGACATCGGACTCAGGTTTCTGAGACCTTCTCGTGGGTGACGTCGCGAGGCGCATCGGCGACCTCCTCTTCGTCCGTCAGCAGCGGCTCATCGTCGCTGTCGTCGCTGACTTCCTTCTTAAAGTTCTTGATCCCTTCGCCGAGCTGCTTGCCCACCTGAGGCAGCTTGCCGAGCCCGAAGAACATCACGACGATGACCAAGATAATGATCAGTTCGGTCCCGCCTGGCAGGCCTATCAGTAGTACGTTCACGTGCAGTCCTCTTCCGTCGGGGCAAGCGGAGCCTCTGTAGCCGCGTAGGCAGCACTCGTCAAAGCATCGAGTGCGAGTTGGGCCGCTGCTTGTTGAGCGCTCTTCTTAGACCCACCGGTCCCTGACGCAATCGGAACGTCGCCGACGCTCACTCGTACTTCGAAGGTCTGCTCGTGCGCGGGCCCGGTAATCTCAACCACCTCGTAGGCGGGTCGGCCCCGTTCGCGAGCCTGTGTGAACTCTTGAAGCGCCGACTTATAGTCTCTCGCGACCCCTGCACTCATGAGCGCATGCACGCGGTCGCCGAAGAGGCGCATCACCAGCGACTCCGCTGCGTCGTTTCCTCCGTCGAGAAGCACGGCGCCGCAGATCGCCTCGAACATGTCCGCCAACAACCTCACCTTGTTCCTTCCATCCGTTCGCTCTTCGCCTACACCGAGCCGAAGGAAGCGACCGAATCCGTTCTCCCGGGCGACCTCCGCGAGCACCTTGGACGAGACGAGTCGGCTACGCAGCTTGCTCAGATCGCCCTCTGGCGACTTCGGGTGCTGCAGATAGAGGGCTCGTGAAATCGCGACGCCGACGATGGTGTCGCCGAGAAACTCGAGGCGCTGATAGTCTCTTCCCGTTCGCTTCTCTTCGGCGAACGATGGATGTGTCACCGCTTGGTCGAGCAGCGATTTATCTCGAAACGTATAGGCGAGGCGCTGCTCGAGTTCAGCGAGCGACGCCGGCTTCATTGAACGCGCTCAATCCAACCGCCACCGAGAACCTCGTCGCCGTCGTAAAAGACCGCGGCCTGGCCTGGCGCAATGCCTGCCTGTGCCTCTTCGAGCGTCACGACGGCCCGCCCTTCGTCGCCGACTTCAACGGTCGCCGCGACGGCGTGATGTCGGTAGCGCACCTGAACCCCGGAACTAAAGGAGCTCGGAGGTGTCTCCCAGCGCAACCAATTGCAGCGCTCCAGCGTGAATCGCCGCTCGTTTATCTCGTCCTTGGTCCCCACGAGGATGTTGCCGGTCTCCGCGTCGACGCCCTTCACGTAGAGAGGCTCAGGGTGAGATACGCCGAGCCCTCGGCGCTGACCGATCGTGAAACGGTGGATCCCACCGTGCTCGCCGAGCGTCTCGCCCGTGCTCTCTCTGACGATGCTGCCCTTGCGAATCTCGTCGGCCTTGAGCCGCGCCTCGACGAACTCCGCGTAACTGCCGCCGCCGATGAAACAGATGTCCATGCTCTCCGGCTTGTTGGCGGTGTCGAGCCCTAGGTCCTCGGCGAGTTGGCGGACTTCTGACTTTTGCTTGTCGCCTAGCGGGAACACGATGCGCGACAGCGTCTCTCGTCGAAGCCCGAAAAGGAAGTAACTCTGGTCCTTATTGCGATCGGCGCCGCGGAGTAGCGCGTGGCGTCCGTCACGCTCCTCGATTCGCGCGTAGTGGCCGGTGGCCAAGGCTGCCCCGCCCAGCGACTCCATCCGCTCGAGCAGGACGTCGAACTTCAAATGGTCGTTACAGAGAATGCACGGCGATGGGGTGCGACCGCGGCGGTACTCATCGACGAAGTAGTCGATGACGCGCTCGCGAAACGCCTCCTGATAGTTCGCCACGTAGTACGGGAAGCCGCGCTCCGCGGCGACGTCGCGCGCATCGAAGAGGTCATCCGGGCTGCAGCACGACTTACCCGCGGCCTCAGGTTGGCCGTACAAGCGCATACTAATCCCAACCACGTCCGCACCTTGATCGTGGAGCATAGCGGCGACGACGGAGGAGTCGACTCCACCGGACATCGCAACCACGACGCGGCCCTCGGTCAGCTCGGGTGACAAGGGGGCTGCTGCTGCTGCGCTGGTTTCAAGCGACATAAAGGGACCAGAGGGTTCGGAAAAAGATACTCGGCGTCTAATGTGCCCGCACGCGCCGTCAAGCGCGAATCACTCCTCGTATCGCGGCGACGACGCGCTCGCCTAGCGACCTGCCGTCTGCTTGGCCGGGGCCTAGCGAGAAACGGAGGGCTCCGTTTACCCGCCAATCGTCGACGCCGAGAGCCAGCAACACGGGGGATGGGTCGATGCTGCCGGCCGTACACGCGGAACCAGCGCTCGCTGCGATTCCTGCCAGATCGAGCGCCATCAGCGCCCCCTCAGCGTCGAGCCCGGGCACGCTCAGGTTGCAGGTATTGGGCAGCCGCGGCCCACCGCCATTGACGACGGCGCCGAGCACATCGACCAGCACGTTCTCAAACGCATCGCGCGAATTGGCGAGCGCTGACCATCGATTATCGAGAGGGGTCGCGAGCCAGGCGTCTATGCGCGCCACGTCCTCTGTGCCGGCGCGCGTGCCTCTCTCCTGATGCCCTCCGACCACTAGCTTCGGCGCCACGGCATCCTCGGCGATCCAAAGAGCGCCAACGCCGATGGGCCCGCCCGCCTTGTGCGCGCACAAGGTCATCGTCGACACGCCCTTGGGCACGACCACTGGCAGGCGCCCAAACACCTGAGCCGCGTCGATGTGTAGGGGCACGCCCTTCTTCAAGCATCGCTCAGCCACCACGTCGATCGGATTCAGCGTGCCAAGCTCATTGTTTCCCCAAATGAGCGAGACCAGCCCGCAGTCGTCTAAGGCCGCGTCGAGAGCATCGAGATCCCAACGGGCTGACGAGTCGTGAGCCAGCCAGGTGACCTTCGCGTGGCGCAACGGCTCGACCACGCTTGGGTGCTCGAGCCGAGAGCTCAACACGTGATCGCCGCGAGACACCGCAGACTGGAGCACCATATTATTGGACTCGGTCGCGCCGCCAGTAAACACGACCCGTCCTCCCGGCTTGCCCAAGCGTTGCAGCGTCGTCCGTCGCGCCCGCTCAAGCAACCCGCGAGCGCGCTGGCCCTCGGCATGTACGCTGCCAGGGTTCGCCAACGGCGTATCAAGGTGCTCGCGCAGCCGCTCTCTCGCTTCGTCCGAGAGCGGCGACGTTGCGTTGTGGTCCAAGTACTCGCGCATCGGACGCGTGTCGCGCGAGCGCGACCTGCGGTCAAGCCTGAAGCCACGGCGTCAGTGAGCGAAGACCCACCACGTCGATTTTGGCTAACACTGCACTTGCGGCGTCCCGGTGGCCCCGATACGGCGCCCCTTCGCGTTGACTTGAGCTTTACGGAAGCAGCGAATGATTGGCATCGACTTTGGCACGACCAACAGCGCAGTCGCGAGGCTGACCTCGGCCGGGCCGCAGCTCGCGGAATTTTCGCTGCTCGGTGAGCCGACCCACTCGTTCCGATCCGTGCTCTACTTCTCGATTGAGGAGCGCGTCTCCACGCGTGAACCCGGGGTCTTCAGCGGGCCGAAGGCGATCGAACAATACCTCGAAGAGGACGCCGGCGGTCGCTACGTACAGTCACTCAAAAGTTTGTTGCCGAGCCGCACGTTTGAGAGCACGCAGGTGCTCGGAACGGTCTACACACTCGAAGACATGATCGCCGAGATTCTGCGTGGCCTGCGGACTGCGAGTCGCTCTTCGCTCGGCGAGCTCGGCGGAAAGGCGGTCGTTGGACGGCCTGTGCACTTTGTGGGTGCCAAAGAACCCAGCGACGAGGATCACGCGCTGGCGCGACTTCGTGAAGCGTTCTCGCGCTCAGGGTTCGACGACATCACGTTTGCGTTCGAGCCCGTCGCCGCGGCTGCCGGGTACGCGGCAACCCTCACACGCGACGAAACCCTTTTGGTGGCAGACTTCGGCGGCGGTACGAGCGACTTTTGTATTCTTCAAGTGGGGCCGCAATCCGCGAAAATGCCGCAATCAGAGCGAGTGCTCGCAACGGACGGTGTTGGCCTCGCGGGCGAGCGCTTCGATGCGCGTATCGTGCGAGAACGCGTCGCGCCTCGGCTGGGACGTGGCACACAATACAAGGCCATGGGTGGCACGCTGTTCGACATTCCGGACTGGCTCTACGTGAAGCTGTCCGATTGGCATGAGCTCTCGTTTCTCCGCGCCGAGCGGCCGCTAAAGGTTCTCCGCGACGTCGCGTCGGGCGCCGTCGAGCAGAAGGCCGTGCGCGCGTTCCAAGCGCTCGTCGAACACAACATGGGCTACTTCCTCTACGACCAAGTAGAGGCGAGCAAGCGCCGCCTCTCAGACGCCGCGTCAACAGAGCTGCGCTTCGATGACGCCGGCGTGAACATCAGCGAGGTCATCGACCGCGCCGACTTCGAAGCATGGATCGCCGACGATCTCGACCAAATTGTGCTCGCGCTCGACCGGTGCTTGGGGAAGGCGGGCAAACGGCCAGAACACATCGACCGCGTCTTCCTCACGGGTGGAACGGCCTTTGTGCCTGCGGTCCGCGAAATCTTCGAGGATACCTTCGGTCTCGCCAAAATTTCGGGCGGCGGCGAGCTCACGAGCGTGGCCACGGGCCTTGCGACACTGGCCGGCACGACGCATGATTGAGCCCGTGAACAGCCACCTAACGCGCCTCGCTTGTGAGATTTATTGATGCATTCATCGCTTCCTCGACCCCTCTCTTCGCTGGTGCTCGTGCGCCGAATACTCATCGTAGCAAGCGCGGCGACACTATCGTTCGGCTTGGCCGCGTGTGAATCGGATGAGGACGTCACGAACGACCTCGTGGACGCTCTGAGCGACGCGATCGCAGCCGATGTCGCCGACGCTGGACCCGACGCGAACGAGGAGGACAGCGGGGAAGTGATGACCGATGCGGAGGGAGACGCCGAAGCAGACACCGCCCCCGAGGCACCCGTCTTGCCGGAACTCGAAGCCGGCTGGAATGTAGTTGAACCGGGAGGCGACACCATCTGCTCGCGCGGCACGCCCTTCCGCTTCGCCGTTCGCCCGGGGACGGTGAACCGCGTGGTCGTCGACTTCATGGGAGGTGGCGCATGCTGGGATGACCTCACCTGCTCCATCGCCGGCTCTATCTTCAACGAAGACGTCGAGAACATCGACGCGCTGGTCGGTCAGAGCGGCGCTGGCATCTACGACACGGAGAACGAAGAGAACCCGTTCAAGGATTGGTACCACGTGTTCATTCCGTACTGCACGGGTGACATCCACTGGGGTGACTCCACAACGACGTACGGCAGCGGCAACAGCGAATTCGAGATCAACCACCGCGGTCAGGCGAACGTGCGTGCCGTTCTGGACTACCTCGACGCCGAGTTCAGTGGGCCCGACAACGTCTTCGTGACGGGCTGCAGCGCAGGCGCTTACGGGTCCGTGATGTGGGCACCGACCATCTTCGAGATCTTCCCGGACGCCGTGCACGCGCAGTTCGGAGACAGTGGCGCGGGGATCATTACGCAGCAGTTCTTCTCCGACAGTTTCCCAAGCTGGAACCCAGACGGCGCATTCCCTGCGTTCATCCCCGACCTTGACCCAGCCACGACCGAAATCATCGAATTGAACGCCAGCGACCTCTACGGACGTGTTGCCGCCTACTACCCCAACACTCCCATCACGCAGTACCACTCCGCCTACGACAACAACCAGACCTTCTACTTCGAAGCGATGGGAGGCGGAGACCAGTTCGCATGGTCTGCGGAGATGTACGAGTCCATGGAGTACGCTGAGAGCCTCTCACCAAACATCAGCACGTACATCGGACCAGGCGAGACGCACTGCATGATCCCTTACGACCGTTTTTACGAGGCCGAGGCCGACGGCGTTCGTCTTGTGGACTGGGTGCGGGAGCTGAGTGAAGGCACGATGACTGACAGCGTGCGCTGCACCGACTGCGAGCCCCCGGGCGGCGGCGAGTGACAGACACCCCCTTCTGGCAGACCAAGTCGCTCAGCGAGATGACTCCTAGCGAGTG
Source organism: Bradymonadia bacterium (assembly GCA_047610025.1). Lineage (GTDB taxonomy): Bacteria > Myxococcota_A > Bradymonadia > REDH01 > REDH01 > JBLFZA01. The sequence goes on from JBLFZA010000089.1 coordinate 7,158, forward strand.
GGAGTCGCTGTGCGACGGATGCGGGAGGTGTTGCCTGATAAAGTTCAACGTCGAGGACGACCCGGCCGTGTACACCACGGCCATCGCCTGTGAGCTGCTCGACCGTGAGAGCTGCCGCTGTTCTGATTATTCGAACCGCTTCGCCAAAGTCCCCGGCTGTCTGCGCATGACGCTTGAAGCGACGGCGCATACGAACTGGCTCCCCGAGACCTGCGCCTACGGGCGCATTGCGCGTGGCGAAGGTCTCGCCGACTGGCACCCACTCGTGAGCGGAGACCCCGACTCCGTGCACGAAGCGGGCATCTCCGTCCGAGGATGGACGGTCGGAGAACACGATGTCGCGGAGCAAGATCTTCCGCTCTGGGTCATCGACAGCTAGCGAAGCGGCGGGAAACGCAAAACGCCAGCTTCACTAGAAGCTGGCAGTCGCGCCGCGCAAAGCGGAAGCCTAATGAATGCGCGTCTTAGAGGCCGGTGGCCAGCCATCGGCGGTACGCGAGGAAACCCTTTCCAGCGTTGGGGACGAGGCCGACCTCGCCATCCATTCGCTGTGCGGCTTCTGCCGCATCGGCGAGCACTGGCGACAGGGCGCTGTCGAGGTCGTCGCCGTAATTCTTCGCAATGGTGAAGCGAAGCATTCCGTCAGACAGTCGCGCACGCCAAGCGCCGCGTCCACGACCCTCTCGATAGCGCAGCGTGAGGCGGAGTCCAGGGCGAGTGGCGACGAGGCTGTCGGCGTGCGTGTCAACGCGCCAGCCTGTCTTCCAGAGATTGTTAACGGTGTTTGTCGAAAGATTCATAGCGGGCTCTGCGTCCATTTGCGGCCTCCTTGTGGGCACTGTGTCACGGCAATGTAACACATTTGTCACACTAGGCAAGTAAACACATCGTCACATTCGCTCGGGGATACGCTTGGGCACTCGAACTCTGCCGAGTTCTCCCCGCGCTAGCCTGACTTGCGTAAGGGCGCGGGCTGATGAATGCCAACGTTCGAGGGCTCGTGAATCTCTTCGTCTGGCGCTCGCTCCCTTTGGCGATTTCCTAGGAGTTCCAGAGGCGACGCTTATCCAATTGGCCGAGTGACAAGACCGTCGAAGTAGGCAGGCGAGGGTCAGCACGCGTGCTGACCGAAGACCACCGCCGTGCTGGAGCGTCCCGCAGCCACACCAAGGCCCTCCGTCATCGACTGTGCGACGCACGTTAAGGGGCGAGTTTACCAGCCAGTGGGTAGTCCGAACCGTACTTAGCCCCCAACGGGATTCAAACCATCGTCCCTGACCAAGTCGCAGGCCGTCGAACCCATCGACGATCGCCGGCAGCCGATCACAAGGGCGGCGTGCCCATGATCTCGTAGGGATCCACAATCTGCGGCGCTCCATCTTGCACAAAGGTCTCGAAGAAGACCTGAAGCTGCAGGATTCCCTCGTCGCTCAGCGGGGTTGATACGTGCTGAGCCGTCGTGACGCCCTCTCCTCGTGTCACCCTGTCAAACTGGAAGAAACCCGCTGTGCGCGTGCCGGCCTGCCAATTCAGCGACACCGGAGTGAAGCCTGCTTGGGGTAACATCGCGACCGGTTCCGCCACCGGGTAGACGTGGGGCACGCCAAGAGCACGCGCGAGTGCTCGTCCGCTCGCTGGCGGGACGACCTCGTCGGCGATCGCGACGACCACCAAGAGGTGCGGGGGCTCCGCGTCATCGAAGCGGTCATGCAGCACGTGCGCCGCCCAGAGGCCAGGGTCTGCAGCGTCCACGATGTGTTGCGCGAAGGGGACCAGACGATCGAAGCGCTCCAATGAGCCGACCAGGTTAGCAATAATCGGCTCAAAGTCTTGCACCACGTCCCCGTCGGTCACGACGCTCATCAGGCGCGCGCCACCGATCGTGAGTACTGCCGCGTCGATGTCCGATTGCAGCGCGAGCAACGGCGTGCCGAGTAGCGCACCGAGACTCACGCCCATGTAGCCGAGCTGGTCGCTGTTCACGTCCTGCGATCCGTCGCCGTCTATGTCGGGTGCGTCCTGAATGACCCGCAGCAGCTGTAAACGGTCGAGCACGGTTTGCTCAATGTTCCCGCGCAACGCCGCCGCGTCGATGGAGAGCGCGGCGAGGTCGATACCAAGAAAGCGCAGCGCGTCTTCGAGGCCGTCATCAGGCACGGAGGGGTGCTCGCCGTGCTCTACAGCGTCCATCGCGACGATGACGACGTCTTGCCCCGACAGAAGCGAGGCAACGCGCCCGGCCTCGCTCCGTGTGCTGTTGAGACCGTGCCCGTACATGATGGTGGGCCAAGGGCCCGTGCCCTCTGCTGGAATCCAAGACGACACGATGATGCGCGCTTCGGAGGCGGTGGTGTCGCCGCGCACGATGCCGTCTTCGTCACGGTAGTCGCGGATCATGATTTCGCGCTCGCAACGACGGAAGTTAGCAGACTGCGTGCAGCTCGCGTCCGACACCCATTCGCCGGTGATGTCGGCGATTTCAGCAGCTCGCTGTCGCATCGCGCCGGTCTCGTCGTGTGTGGTGAACACTGTGAAGGCGCTGACATTCTCCGCCGCGAGCCCGATGTTGGGGAGTGCGTCACGCATGCGCGTAGCCACCGTGGCGCTCACCGACGCGTCAACATCTCCCCACAATAAGCTACGCGTTGCTGGGGCGGGCGAGATGCACCCTCCGTCGTCGGCCGCAGCTTCCGTGGTCACGACGAACGCGTACTCCGACGCCAAATCCAGCGGCAGCAAGGGCCAAAAGACCAGCGTTAGGCCGCCTTCCTGAATGACGGATTCGAAGGCGACACGCTCTGCTGGCGACGCACTCACGTCCCACCACTGGAAGGCGGTGCTACCCAAGCTCTCGGCCGCCGTGATCGGAACGCTCAGCACCGGCTCATCGAAGCGCATGACGACTGCGCCCATGGTACCAAAGCCCGTCAGTCCGTTCGCGGCGGCAATGGCGTCTTGAATCAGCGCAGGCGCGCCAACGGTCCACGGCGCCGTCTCGGCGTTCAAGAGGAGGCGGATGCCGGTGGGGCTCGCGTCGTCCTGCGCCTCAATCAACGCGTCTGGAAACATGTCGTAGTCCTCCGCGCTCGCTGGGTCATAGCGGTGCGCCGTCGCGCCGGCACACCAAGCGGGCGGAGTCACGACCACCTCTTCCTCCACGATCACTCGGTTCGAGAAGATGTCTCGCTCCTCGATGTCTTCCGCACATCCGGCGACGACCACGGTCAGGGAGCCGACGAGGCAAAAGAGAAGCGGACGAGCTAAAACAGTCATAGCGATCTGCGCGGAGACGTGGAGCGAGGGGACAGTTCTAGCGGTCTTAGCCCCACGCATCAACGCACCCAGAAGCAGCGCCCTAGCGTTGAGGTGGCAATCCGCCCGGCCGTCTCGCGATGCTGCGGCGCACTTTCTCGTGGAAGAGGTCTTCAATCTTCTGCCCGGCCGCGTCTCCCTCGAGGATACGCATCGCGCGCCCGATGGCCTCCGCCGTCGCGAGTCCGCCGAGGACGTGCTCCTTCCGCAGTAAGTACTGCGTCGGCAGGCCAGCTGGGGGAATCACCGCTTCGGCGTCGAGCATGACCTGCTCCCTCTGAACGCAGCGGCGCGCCTGGCCCCAGTTCCCGTCGGGCACGATCAATGTGACGGGCCGTTCATCCTCGGCGAGGAGCTCCGTCGTGAGCGTGCGGGCGTCGTCGCGCGGAAAGAGCAGAAGCGTTCGCCGATCGGGTGACGAGAGGACACTAAGGTCTGCGGGCGCATCCTGATAGCCACGCACGAGAATCGACGTATTAGTGAAGGCCAGCGAGGAGAGGCGCCCGGTGTTGGTAGGCCGCGTAATCTCGCGCTTGTGAATCACCAGCGCGACGCGGGTTCTCAGCGTGAGCGGCACGACGCCTTCGCATAGGCACTCGATTTGATGGAGGCCGCAGACTTCGCAGAGCGTGTGTTGTTTGGTGCGTTTGCCCAATGTGCTGCTGATGCCGGTGTGAACGTTCGCGTGAAGGGCGGGAGCGACAGCGAAGGCATGTTGAGCGAGACGAATCCGACGTCCCGTTGTAGCGTCGCGGCTCTACAGTTGGGCCCTCCCCTAGCGCGAGCCATGAGAAACATCACCCACAAATCTGAGACGCTTCGGCGCGCGACGGCGTACGCCCACCTGACCACCGAGCTGCCGTTCGCGGAGCTGCTTCAGCGCGGGCGTGACGATAAGGGCGATGCGCTAGAGATCGGGCGAATTGCGGGCATCATGGCGGCCAAGAAGACGTGGGAGACGATTCCCTTCTGTCACCCGATCCCAGTCACTCACGCGGGCGTCACGTTCGCGATTGAAGAGCACGGGGTGAGCATCGAGGCGACGTGCGAAACCGTGGCGCAGACCGGCTGTGAAATCGAGGCCATGAATGCAGCATCCGTGGCCGCGCTTACCGTGTACGACGTGCTGAAGCCGCACTCGATGGGCATCGTCATTGATGGCATCCGATTGCTTCACAAGAGCGGCGGTAAATCTGACCTCCCGGAGGCGCTCGACCCGCCGATACGGGTGGGCGTCGTCGTCACAAGCGATCTCGTGGTGGGTGGAGTGAAGCAAGACACCGCGGGGCGGCTCGTGCGCGACTTCGTCGTGGCCAACGCGGGGCTCACAATCGCACGCGAGGTGCTCGTTGGCAGTGACTCGGTGTCTGTGACCGGCGCTGTTAATGAGTGTCTACTCGGCGGCTGCGAGCTCGTTCTTACCGTCGGAGGAACGGGTGTCACCGAAGTCGATCAAACGGTCGAAGCCGTCAGCGCCCTGCTCGACCGCACGCTGCCAGGCGTGATGGAAGCCGCTCGTGACTACGGGCAGCGTCGCACACCGTTGGCCATGCTCTCGCGTGGCGTCTCGGGGGTCACAGACAACACGCTGGTTATCACGATCCCCGGTAGCACGGGTGGTGCTAGAGACACGATGCAAGCGCTCTTTCCAGCCGTAACAAAGGTCGTCAGCAACCTGCGCAAACGACGTCGCGCGTGAGCGAATCGAGCCTGCCGCTGCCCGAACTCGCCGGAGTGATTCTCGCTGGTGGGCGCTCTGCTCGAATGGGTGCTGATAAGGCCGGGCTGGTCTTTGAAGACCGCAGCTTCCTCGTTCGGTCGTGTGATGTTCTCCGCCCGCTCACCACAACGCTTGTCGTGTTGGGCGAGACGAGCGCTGCCGTGCCGCGGGACGCGTCGGTTCAGACGGACGAATCGCTCGGCCTGCCTCAGAGCGGACTAGGCCCTGGCGCGGTGGTCCGCGCGTTCATTGCTCGAAGTCAGCGTCCAGCGCTCGTTGTCGCCGTCGACATGCCACTGCTGCAAACCGACGGACTGCGCTGGCTCGTACGGCGCTGGGCGGGAGCCGAAAACGGGTGTGTCGGTCACGCAGCAGGCCACCCGCAGCCGACGGCGATGATCGTGACGCCTGCCGATATCGCGACCGAAACGACAGGCGCCGTCGGCTGGGATGATTCCCCGTCGTTGCGGTCTCTGTGCGCGCGCATGCGCGTCGTCGCGTGGCCCGCGGATGTCGTGAACATGCTCCAGAACATCAATACGCCCGAACAGCTCACCGCGCTTCGTTCATCGCTGCCGAGCGCGACGCCGTTGTCGTAGCACGAGACTACTGGCACACTACTCGTCGACACCGGCACGCGAACCTAGCGAGTACACAATGAGAATCAGTCTTCGGTCATCACTCGAGACGGCTGCCTATTCGGTGTTGCTTCTGGCTTGCACGTCACTGTTCGCCTGCGGAGACGATGAGAAAGACGGCGACGATGACCCGCGCGATGACCGTCGCGATGTCACACTGATTCCTGACGTCTCTGACGCGGGCGACCCAGGCCGCGACGTGCCCGCGCCCAGTGATGCAACACCCGACGCAGAGCTCGACGGGGCAGCAGACGTTGATGATGATGATGCGCAGAGCGACGTTCTGGCTGATGCGGCAGCGGATGTCGGGAGCCTCTGCGGCAACGGTGACGCCGACGACGGTGAGGAGTGCGATGACGGCAATCTCACAGATGGAGACGGATGTGACGCGACGTGCGTCCGCGAAACGTCGCTGTTCTGCGCCCCCTGCGCGCTGAACTCGGAGTGTAACGGCAGCGGCGACCTCTGCGTTGACGGCGGCTGCGCGTTGGACTGTTCCGATTGGGATTGCCCGCTCGGCAGCGCCTGTGAAGACGTCGCGTTCGGGTCCCAGACCCTGCGTCAGTGTGTGCCTGCCTCAGGCTCGTGTTTCCCGTCCGAAGATTGTGGGAACGGCCTCGATGATGACGGCAACGGCCGAGTCGACTGCGATGACGCGGCGTGCGCATTAGACGTACGCTGCGAACCTGGCACAGCCGAAGACTGCGGCAATCTCCGAGACGATGACGGTGATGGACTGATCGATTGTGGCGACGGCGACTGCGACGACTCGCCCTTGTGCGTCCCAGGAGACGAGCAGTGTGCCAATGGCTTGGACGATGACGGTGATGGACTGATCGATTGTGGCGACGGCGACTGCGCCGACTCGCCCTTGTGCGTCCCAGGCGAGGAGCAGTGCGCCAATGGCTTGGACGACGACGGTGATGGGCTGATCGATTGTGGCGACGGCGACTGCGCCGAGACAGCCGCGTGCGAGTCGGGCGCTGGGCTTTGCGACGAGCCTGCGACCGTGGTTGTGGGCTCACAAACGGGCAGCACAACCGAGGGCGAGAGCCGCACAGCGACAACCGGATTTTGCGGCGGTGCCGGCCCGGAAGTCGCGTTGACTTTCGTCGCCCCTGAGTCGCGCACCTACTGCGCAGACACCTTCGGCTCTTCGTTCGACACCGTGCTCTCCATTCGCACGGCCTGCGCGTTAGCGGCGACTGAAGAGCACTGCAACGACGACACAGGTGGCACCGCGTCTCAAATCGAGTTCCGCGCTATCGCGGGTGAGTCTCTCACCTTGGTGCTTGATGGCTTTGGTGGGTTCGATTTCGGCCCCTACACGCTGAACATCGTGGCAGACGTCTGTTCAGGCGGCACCGGAGGCGGCACCGAGATCTGCGACAACGGTTTCGACGATGATGGCGACTTCCTCCGTGACTGCGAGGACAGCGACTGCGCCGACGAGCCCGCATGTGCGCCACCCGAGAGCGCCTGCCTCTCGGCGACGACAGCCACGCTCGGCGCCCAGTCCACCGACATTCCGAGCGGCGAGAGCACACACACGGGCACCTGCGCGGGAGACGGCGCAGAGCGAGTGTGGACATTCACCCCCGCGACGACCGGCGACTTCTGCGCGACGACCGCAGGCTCCGACTACGACACCGTGCTGTATGTGCGCAGCGACTGCGAGAACTCAGCCTCGGAGTTGGCCTGTAATGACGACTCAGGTGGCCAGCAATCACGCCTCACCTTCCCTGGTGTGGCGGGCGTTGCGCTCAGCATCTTCACCGACAGCTACGGGCTGAGCGGGGGCGGTTCCGCCACGCTCACCATCACCGCTGGAGGCTGTACGGCGCCGGGCGTGGAGCTTTGCGACAACGGCTTCGACGACGATGATGATGGGGACATCGATTGCGAGGATTTCGGCTGCCGCGGCGACGACGCGTGCCCCGAGATTTG
>JBLFZA010000090.1:0-14731 GCA_047610025.1 Bradymonadia bacterium
GCGCTCGTTGTCGAGTTCGGTCAGCTCACGCACGACCGACTCAAAGGATTCGTCCCCTTCGGCACGAGCGAGCGCCGCTGCGTATCGCGCCGTGGCTTCTTCAACGGCGACGGTGTTGCTGGCATCGGGCTTGCGAATCTGCAGGCGGCGGATGCGCACCTGACGTTCGACAGCGTAGTCTTCGGTGTTCGCCGCGTACGCGGTCTGCACAGCCGCGGCGTTGACGAGCAAGAAGGCTTCGACCTCGAGATCGGTCGGAGGTGTTCCGATCGCGGAGCTTGGGTCGAGAATGGCCACATCCAAGACGACCTTCGTGTTTCGTCGTTCGAAGGTGCTGAGAACCATCGCCGGCGGCACGTCGATCGTAGCCGCGACAGTGTCGAGGTAGCGAAGGGCTAGGAGCTCCGAGCCCTTTCGGTCTTCGTAGTCGAGGTCGGACACTCGGAAGTTCGCGCGTACGTCGCTCGCGTAGCTGTCGGAGAAGTTGCCCTCTTGGTCTTGGTAGAAGCCGATATCCAGATTCGGATAAACCTCTGCGTAGTTCTCAGGGAACCCTGCGCAGATCGGCACGCCGTCGACCATGTAGCCACGGTGCCAGTTGACGATATAGCAGCGCACTTCGTTGTACGACACGGCCATGCCAGCTTCTTCCGCGCGGACCGCGAGCAGCTCGACAACGGCGTCGTTGATCACGAGGCGACGACGGAAGTCAGCGAACTCTTGATCACTGAGCCGGCCCGATTGCCCCGTTCTGCGCCGGTAGCGCTCCGCGGACGCATCGATGGCGATATTAAGGATTGGCCGACCATCCACCTTCGCAATCCAGCGGGCGGTGCCAGGCTGATAGCCCGACGTTTGAGGACCGAAGAAGAAGACGAAGGCCAGGATGATAAGCACAAACATCGCCAAGACGAGTGCACGTGACCAAGCTGACTGAAGCAAAGCTCGCATGGAAGTCGAACCACTTTTCGTGGGGTCGGTGAGCCGGCAAAACCGCGCAAACCACCGAAAAATCAAAGCGGACGGAAACATAACGAGCAGTGTTCGCGCTTGCAAGGCAAACTCACGGAGAACATGCGGAGCCCTCCCCGATGAACCCCGCATTCGCCCCTCCAAATCACGCCAATAGACCCTCTACATCACGCTGTAAGCTCCCAGCGCTCGGTCGATCATCGCCTGGTCTACCCGCGCCGACTCCCACAGAAGCGCGGACTCCCCGCCCTCTGGGTGAAACGGGAAAGGGAAAGGGAAGGAGCCCGACCGCCAGCGCAATCGCGCGGTCTGGGTGGATCGCGTGAGACGGGGAGCGCAGTCGCTTTAGCCGTTCGTTCACTGACGCCTGCGTACCCATCAATCTGTCGCAGTTCCCCGAAGCTCTCGTCGAGTCGGAGCTCTTTGGGCACGCTCGTGGTGCGTTCACCGCCGCAACCCGGGACTAAGAGGGCGTTCGAGCGGGGACGCGATTACAGCACCATCTTCCTCGACGAGCTTGGAGAGGTATCCGTTCCCATCCAAGTGAAGCTGCTCAAAGTCCTTCAAGAGCGCGTCTGTTCACCGGTTGGCTCCCACGCTGCCCACCGCTTTAACGGACGCGTTATCGCCGCGACCAACGTCCCACTTGCGGAGCTGTGCGGCCCAGGACGCTTGCGTGAGGACTTCTTCTTCCGTCTGTCGTTGGATGTGATTGAGATGCCACCGCTGCGCCAACGCTTGGCACAGTGCCCAACGGAACGCCAACAGCTGAGCGGGCGCATCCTCTCGCGCAGTGTGGGGGGAAGAAGCGGTCGCCGCCACGGACATCTTTGATCGTATTCGAAGCGGCCTCGATCAAGTCGGCGACGGTTATCCGTGGCCCGGAAGCGTCCGCGAGCTGGAACAAGCGATTCGCCGAATCCTCATCTCGGGCTCGTACGCTCCCGCGCCACAAGAGAGCGCGAATACAAACGGCTCTCAAGATCTCCCTCAGGAGCTTCATGAGGGCACGCTGAGCGTGTCGGCGCGCTCTCTCCAATACACCGATGTCCTCTCCACGATCGCCCCTTCCCTGCTGGATTCTCGGCATCTTTACCACCGCGCTCATCACTGCCTGCGGTGACGACGCAAGCACACCCAGCGAGGATGCTGCCCCGGAGACCGAGGCCGACGCTGGGCAGAGCGACGCTGATCCGGGAGATCGGCCAGAATAGTTGTCGCTCATCACGATACGAACGCGTCTCGATGATCCTCACATCCAACCGCGACATCCCTGAGTGGTATTCGCTCTTCGGCGACGCACTGCTCGCCTCAGCAGCGACGGATCGTCTGTTCCACCATAGCCATGGCCGGTCGACCAGGAGGTGGTCGAAGGGCCATGGCTGCCGTCGAACAATGTGTGTGGTTCCGAAGAGCCCACGGGCACCAGCCGCCCGTGGAGCTTGTGCCAGCCCGTGCGGGGCATCTACACTGAGCGGTCGGATGACCGCGTCGCGCCACCGTCGGCGTTCATGCCGCTCGCCGCAGCACCCCCTGACCTGACCGTCGAAGCTCCAAATGCCATCAGCGCGCTCCCTGCCACCAAACGGGAGGAGGGCTCCGTCGGGGTAGACAGCCCTAGGCTGGTTTAACGAAGCGACCCGAGGATCGACGTTTGCGTCTGCCTGTTTGAAAATGTGGCGGCGGTGACGGCTGTTTTAGCAGCTCACACCTTCCCCTAACGAGGCTGCAAAACCAGCCTGCAGGAGCCGTCATGCACACGTTCGCCCGCAGCGACGCCGAGGCCATCGAGAAGACGAGCGTACTCGTTTCTGAGCTGCTCGACCGACCGCCACTATCGGTAAACGCTCGTGAGGCGGAAGATGCTTGGTGGGTGGTGGTTCTGGAGGTCGCTCGTCTTCTTCTTGGCGCGCCGCTCGGCATGGCGTGCCGAGCGGCTGCTGAGAAGACCATCGCGCGTCGGAAGTTGGGTGTTTTTTGTCGGAGCGACCGCCTCGGGCCTAGCTGCTGGGCCAAATGGACGACGACCGTCTGGCGGGTCTTGTTCCCGTTCTTCGCGATCGGACTCGCGATCGGACTCGCGGTCGTTCTCGACGCGTACCACGTCCTGGAGCGCTTCGGGGAGCTGGTAACTGCGCTGCATCGCAGGGCGAAAAACCTACACGGCAAGCTCCACGCCGCCCTCGCTCCCCTCGTCGCCGGCATCCGAAACGACCGACCGCGAGCCGTCCTCTCCATCTCGTAAAGAACACAAGAAGGGGCAACGAAAGGAGCCCAAAGTACCGCCGGTGTATCCGTCTGCCGATGGGCATCCCGACGATACGGCGCTGGTGCTTGAGACGATCCGTGGGCTCTGCGTGAAGAACAAGCGGCGAAAGGAGGCGGTGGGCAAGCTCGACGACTACCGCACGTCAAACGCGCACCGGATCGGCCACGCGGAGTACCGTCGGCGAGGCATCTGCATCGGCTCGGGGCCGATGGAATCGATCCACAGGATCGGAAGCCACCTCCGACTCAAACTCCCCGGCGCTCGATGGACCGAGCGCTCCTCCGAGGCCATCTTCAATCTCAGGATGATGGACATCGTCGGCAACACACAGCGCTTCTGGGAGCAACCCAACATCGACCATCAACTCGGCCGAGCGTTCGCGATGTGACGAAACTCAGAATACCAGTCAAAAGATTGAACCCGCTGAGGTTTGGGGTGGAGGTGCTCTACCGGCCGTGTGTCGTGGCGTGTTGGAATTCTCGGGGTCGTCCGACGTCGCCCCCGTCGACGTTTGAGCACATCGGACGCGCGATTTTTTGGCGTCTGACTTCTGGACAGTCCGGAGGAACTGCTGATAGACGCCCATGGCTCCCGGCCTCTTTTCCAAGCGTGCCTCAAGCGTCCATAACGCGACGAGAGTTTGCTGTGGGTTCAAGCATCGAAGCACGCCCGCCGGCTGCACGGCAGTCCTCTCCCGACAATATCGCTCGTCGGGTCCCGAACGAAGGTATCATTTTGAGCAACTTCGCCCTCCTGTCCTCTCTGCTGCCGCGCCTGTGCAGCATCTCGCTCGCCGTTGTCTGCCTCGCGTTCGCCGGGTGCGGCGGAGATGGCGCCGGCGACTCGGACCAGCCTGACGCGGATGCTGGCACCGACGTCGGAGGGGCCGATGGCTTCGGCTCCGAGTTCGTGCCGAGTGTCACGTCGATTGACCTGGCGTCGACGACGGGCTGTCGTGTCGACTTGGATTGTGCCGAAGGCCGGTACTGCTTCCAGGGCGTCTGCGCCGTGGAGTGCAACGACCAGTTGGCTTGCCCCGGCGACGAGATCTGCTCGGAGCGTGGTCGTTGCGTGACCACATCGGGTCAGAAGGACGTGGCCGGAGATCCGACGACGGACTCGCTGACCCCAGAGATCGAGATCGTTCAGATCATTCAGTCGTCCATCACAATCGCGACTCCGGCGGATGGCGCCGCGGCGCCCGACGTCGTCTTCGAGATCATGCTGAACCAGAGTCTGGGCGACCGGGACGCTACGTACCTGCTTCAGCGTAGTGATACGGTCGAGGGCGCCGACATCGTGCGGCGCATCCAGGGCGGCGACGATACGACGGTGTCGATCTCGATCCCGGTCGGCGCGGCGAACCCGAATGGACCGGCGCCGGAGCGCGTGGCGCTCGAGCTGATCACGTCGTTCGGCAGCGTGTCTCTGGACATGATCCCCGAGCGGCAGCTTGTGGGCATGTACTCCGGTACGGCCTACCTGCCGGCGATCAACGCGCGCTTGCCGATCGAGATGGCCGTCCTCAGCGATGGCGCGGACGGTTACTTGCTGGCGATGCCGGTTGGCCCCGAGCAGACATTCGCCCCGCACGAGCAGTTCAACGACGACACCTGGAGCGTGCGGGCCATGCGCCCGAGCGGCGACGGCTGGCGCGCGACGTTCGACAACGAGTTCGTGCTCCCTGACGACAGCATTTTCGCGCCCGTCATGGAGGCCACCGGGAGCGGTCAGATTGGCCGCGCGCTTATCACGGAATTCACGTTCGAAGAGGGGCGGATCGTCGGTGAAATCAGCGACCGCTGGGTCGGCCTTTCCGAGACGTTCAACGCGACCGGCGACCCGATCCCCAATGATGCCCTGCTCGAAGGCGTGCTCGACCTCGACCGCTCCGGCGATATTGGCTCCTACGAGGGCCCGACGGTCGCTGGCGTAGATGCTCCTGCGAGCCCGCGCGACCTTCCACGTCCCGACCTCGCGGCGTGCAGCCTGGTGCGGACGGATGTCTCTGACCTTTGCTCATTCCTTTACGGGATCTCGGCGATCGGCGACTTCGCGGACGCCGAGCCGGCCGACGCCGCCGGCTGCGCGCTCGCTGTCGCTGACGCTGCGCTCCGTCCGGTCGATGGCCCCCCGAACACCGGCCAGCGCATCGCTGCGTTCCTCAGCGGCGAGGGCGAAACGGGCGATCAATCCTTCGAAGACTTCATGGGCGCCTGCGCCCGCGGCGAAGACGGGCTGTGTGAGCCGAGCGACCTGACGCTGTGCGCTCGCCAGCTCTCGGCGACCGTGCTGCGCGATGTCGGTGACGATCCCGCGCTGCTCTCGCAGCTTGCCTCGACGTATCACGAGACGACGCGCGAGGCGTTGCTTGGCCAGCAGCTTGCGGCGTTCTACAACGACGACGCGACGCGCTTGAGCTGGCTTCAGAACGCGGACCTTCCTCCCGTCGCGCAGCTCGCGAACACCGTCGAAGATCTGCTCAACGCGTGGCAGCAGGACGTGCTCGCGGTGCACTTCGAGGTGGTGGCAGGCTATCTCGACATGACCGGCATCTCGGTGCTCGGGTTCTCGCCCGACGACGACGCAGCACAGGCGTTGCGCCGCGACCTCCTCATGGACATCACACAGGGTTGGCGTGGGGCGATGGAGTCGCTCACGACGGCCACAGTCCGTTGGAACGACCTGTTCCAGGACGACGCGAGCCGCGCGGACCGCGCAGCGTGGGTCGCCAGCCGAACTCGTGACCTCTACCTGACCGCTGCGCTGCTCAGCCCGATGAATCGCGAGGCGGACGCGGGCTACCTGAACGCAGGGTTCGGCGGCGGGTTCAGTACGCAAGCTCGCGCCGCGCGTCAGCTCGCGCTCCCGTTCAATCAGCTCGTCTACGCCCGCGACGCGGAAGTGGCCGTGGCCACCAGCGTCAACCCGCTTGAGGACAACGACTCCTTGCTCTCCGGGCTCCAGGAGTCGGCGGCCACGTCGATCGAAGACGCGGCCACCGCCGTCACATCGGTTCTGGAGCTGGTGCAGGCCGAGGCGCTGAGCGAGACGGAACTGCGCAATCGCATGAACAACGAAATCACCGACCTGCGAGCTGAGCTCGTCACGATCTGCGGTCTCCCATCGGGCTGCAACGAGAGCGACTTGGATGACCCTCAGTGTGACATCGCGGCCATCGCCGGCGTGTGTGGGTTCAATCACGCGCGAGGTACAGAGGCCTGTGCGGACGGGGGGGCAGGCGCTGCCTTCACCTACCCGGGTTCCACGGCGGGTGAACCGGTCTCGATCTGCGGGTTCGACGCGAGTCAGGCCGCAATCTCCGACGCCGGCCAGGCGCTCATCGCGCTGCTCCGTTCCGCAGAGTCGCGCAGCCAAGCGTATGCGGACGTGCGCGCCGCCGAGAGGATGCATGACCTGCGACTCGCGGAAGGTGACGCGATGGCCGACGCACTCGAAGGATTGGGCGCAGAGCGCGACAACGTCGCGGTGGCGTTCCAGTTCGCCGTCGACGAGGCGAACCGCACCGGCAGCGAAGAGTTGCAGAACATCAGTTCAAACTATCTCGCGCAGCGCGATTCGTACAACGGCTTCATCTCGGCCGGGCTCACTGATGCGGCTCGGTGGGCGTCCTGGCGCGAAGGCGACATCACCGGTGACATGCACAGTGTGCGTTCGATCACGGCGTTCGAGCGCCTGGCGGACACGGCGGCGAGCGCGCGGGAGTTCGCGTATGACATGACCAACGCGTCGGCCGAGGCGCTCCCGGGAGCGGTCGGCACCTCCACCGACCCCAGCGGCCCCCTACGCTTCGCAATCTACCTGGGCGGTGCGGGTGCTCAGCTCGGCATGCGGGCAGTCGAGCAGGGTTTGCGTGGCATCGCCGATACGACCGCCAACGCTCTCGAGGAGCGCCGAGCTCGGAACGAGGCGCGGATCACGGCGGATATGGATGTTCACGCATTGGATGCGGACATCCTCGCACGGGATCTCTTGGCCTTCGAGACGCAGTTGGAGCTTCAGAGCTCCGTGACCGGCGGCGACTTTGACTTCGCGTTGTTGTTGTCGGAGCAGGCGCGAGCCGAGGCGGACATCGCAGCGCAGTATGAGGTGGCGCGCGCCGCGCTCGCCTCGCAGCAGATCCGAGTCCGCGACGGCTTGTTCGAGATAGCGTCGCTGAATACCGAAGCGATTCGATCCGAACTCGATGTGTCGCAGCGAATCAACGAGTACCTGCTCTTGGTACAGCGGGCGTCGCTGCTCGATGCCAAGTACGACCAGCTCGCCGCTCAGCGGAGCGACGTCCTTGCGATCGTCGGTTCGCCGGCGAGCTTCTTCGGTCGTGCCAATCGACTGCTTCAGGCCGAGAACCGTCTGGAGCGCGCCAAGAGCTCGCTCATGGATTGGCTCGTCGCGCTGGAGTACTACGCGGTGCGGCCCTTCATCGATGAGCGCGTCCAGATTTTGCTGGCTCGGAACCACTATCAGCTCGAGGAAATCTCGGCGAACATGGCTGCGCTTCAGGAGAGCTGCGGTGGCGCGATCAACCGTTCCATCGCGGTGGTCTCGTTGCGTGACGACCTGCTCGGGATGCGACTCTCGGTCATCGACCAGACAACCAACGAAGCGGTGTCGAGTGCGGGTCGCCTTCGCGATCTGATGGCCGCAGCCGCCATCCCGCTCGACAAGCGTGTTCGCTACACGTCGAATTCGTCGATCGGAGATCTACTCCGTCGGCCCGACGAGATCCTGGCCGCCGTGTTCCAGCTCACGCTGAACGACTTCGCCAATCTCGGAGCCACCTGCAACGCCAAGATCGTCGGCATTCGTATGCAGCTGGTCGGCGAGTTTGGGCCCGGCCGCCCGACGGTCACGCTGCTCTACGATGGCGTGTCGCAGCTCCGCTCGTGCCAGCCGGGCATCGACGACTACGTCGCGGCGGTCGCGCCCGGAGTCACCTCGTTCGGCTCCATCACGTCGGTCACCGCACCGGGCCAAGGGGCGTCGCCGGTGGCTGGCGTCAACGAGTTCCCCGAGGGCGACTTCAACCGTACACTGGCGGGCTTGCCGTTGGCGTCGCAGTACACGCTGCTCGTCGATACGCAGCTCGGTGAGAACGGTGTTTTTGATTGGGATCGTCTCGAGGACGTGCTCCTCGAGGTCGAGTACGCATACCAGGATCCGTTCCCCGAAGGACGCTGCGGCAACTAGTCACGGTTTCGAAACACAAACTACAAAACGAGCGCGTTGCTCGTGAACCCCGGGTCTATTCATGAGTCATCGTCTCCGCTTGCGTAACGCAGCATGGTTCGGCGCCCTCGCTCTCTCGCTCATCACCGCTGGCTGCGGCATCGACCCTACCGACCCAGACGATGGCGGCGGTGATGCCGCCGACACCTCCGGTGACGGCGGGACGTCGGACGGCGGGGACACGAGTGACGAGGATGCGATCATTCGTGACGCCGATACCGACGACGATACCGACGACGATACCGACGACGACACGGGCGCCACGGACACGGGCGGCTCGGACACGGGCGGCTCGGAGGACGGGGTGGATGAAGACGCCGATGCCGATGGAGGCACCGACCCGGACTCGACGACCGATACCGGCGACGACACCGGCGGCATCTCTCCGGACGCCATCGCGGACTACCTCCGCTGTGAGACACGAACTGACTGCCCCATCGGTGGCGGCGACTGCGTGACCGAGCTGTCGGTCAACCGCAGCGCCGGCGGCGTCGACACCGTGGCGATGTCGGAGGTCTTCGGTGACCCGACGTTGACGGGCGTCTGCAGCCGCGATTGCACCACGACGGGTCAGGCCGCGTGTGATGCCCTCGTGATCGAGGACTCGCGAGGTCGCGACATCGCCTTTACGTGCCAGCTCGTGTGGGCCGGCGAGAGTCCCTACCCCCTCGACACTCCTCTGCCCTTCGACAGCACCCTCGACACGGGCGAGATGGAGCTCGGCGTGCCGTTCTCGGCCATGTGCCGGCCGCCCTTCGAGCTTCACGCTGACGTGGATGCACGCTTCTGCAGCCAGTGCACCGACGACGGCGATTGCGGCGACGGCCTGTGCTGGTCGCTGCTTGAGGGCCGTATTGACGGCCCGGGTCTCTGCGTGACCGCGTGCGAAGACGGCGAAGGGTGCGCGCTGGGATTCTCCTGCGAAGAGTTGGAGGACGCCTTCGGCGGGATTGCGGGTACCCATTGCGTGCCGCAGATGGCGACGTGCAACGCCTGCGCTGATCGCGACGGCGACTGCTACGGCGTCGGCCGCTGCGGCAACGACTCGCGTCGCGATCGCAACTGCTCGTCCGATGAGCCAGTCAGTCGGGTCGACTGCGACGACGTGATCGCCGACGCGTACTACGACCCAAGCGATGTGGGGCACTCGTTCCCGGACTACTGTGGCGAGATCGACTACAACTGCAACGGCATCTCCGACGCAGTCGAGCAGGTCGGCACGGACGCGTACGGCTTCGCACACTGCACCGAGTGCGGTGACATCTGCGAAGGGGTCATCACCGACGGCAACGCGAGCCGTGGCTGCCGTCTTCGGAGCGACGCGCCGGCGTGCGTGGCCGTGTGCGCCAGCGAAGCGTTCGCGGACTGTGACGGCGACCCCGAGAACGGCTGCGAGACGGCCGTCAGCGACCTGAGTCGGCTGTACTACCGCGACGCCGACGGTGATGGCCGCGGGGTCACCGCCGACAGTCAGTTCGACTGCGGCGGCTCGGGAGCACCCGACGGCTACGTGGCGATCGGTGGCGATTGCCTGGATGATCCCGAAGCGCCCGGAGCGACGGTCACGTACGGCAGCTTCGAGCGAGAAGGCGTCGTGTATGACGCGGCTCCTGAGATGTGTGACGGCGTCGACAACAACTGCCTCGTGGATGGGGATGCCGGCGCGGTCGACGCGGGCAGCGCCTGCGCCGATGAAGACGCGGGCGTGTGCGCCGAGGCGTGCGTCGATGGCCTATTGACCTGCGCATCCGCATCGGGCGACGGCGTCGAGATCTGCGACGGCCTCGACAATGATTGCGACGGCGACCTCGACGCGGCCGATCCGTCGCTCTCGGTCCCGGCCGACACGCCCCTCGATGGCGCCTGCATCGACCCCGACGCACTCGGCATCTGCCGCGATGGCGCCTGGGCCTGCACGGCCGCTGGCGTCACGTGCGAACCCACGTCGACCCCGACCGTCGATCGGCCGGACAGCGCGCGTACCGACCTCGACTGTGATGGATTGGACGGGGACCTCGACGGCGCGATTTTCGTGCGGAACGGAGGCGTTCGAACCGAGACCTCGTGCACTCCGTGTACCGAGGGGGCCGGGTGCAACTGCCACGGCGGCTTCGCCGCGATGGGCGACCTGACGGCTGCGGTCGCACTCGCCACTCGTGAAGGGCGGGATGTGTATGTCGCGGAAGGCACCTACTACATAAATGCGGCGATTGAGCTGAGCGATGGCCTGGGAATCTTCGGCGGATTTGAGTTCGATCCGGACACCGGCACCTGGACGCGGCCTCTGCCGGGCCCGGCACCTGAGCAGGGTCAGCCATCCCAGATTCTGCGCGATGGCGGGTTGGACGCGCCGGTGGTAACGGCGTTCGAAGGCGTGGATCTCGCCGCGGCGGATGGGGCGCTCAAGACCGTCCTCGCGTTCCTCGAGGTCGAGGTCCTCGGAGCGTCCACGCCCGGCGGCGACGTCGTCGCAGTGGATTGCGTGCGCTGTCCGCAGTTGGTGCTCCGCGACATGACGGTTGTCGCCGGGCCTGGCGGTAACGGCGGCGACGGTTCGGACGGTGGAAACGGCGGCAACGGCGGAGACGGAGACCCAACGCAAACGACCGGCGGCGGCGGCAACAGCGCTTGCGGTTCGACCGGGGGCTCTGTCCCAGGCGGGGCGGGTGCGCCAGTTGGTCTCGGCGGCGGACAAAGTGAGTCTGGACGCACAACGTCAGGGCAGGCGAGCGGCGCAGCCGGCGCCGCGCTCCCCTCCGCAGATGCTGAGGTGGCTGGGGCCGCGGGGGGTCCCGGCGGTGGCGGTGGCGGCGGCTTTTGCCTCGCGCAACTTAACGTTTTTGGCGCCTTCGTCCAATTGAGCGGCTGCGCCGGGAATGGTGAAGTAGATAGCTTAATATTCCCGCTTCAATTTAGCTGGAGCGGCGCCACGAGCGGTGGCGCTGGCGGCGGGTGTGGCGGCGGTGGCGGAGCAGCGGGCATCACGGGAGGCGACTCGATTGCGGTGCGTCTCGAAGAGTCGCGTGGCGCGCGGATTGATGGTTTTTTGGTGCGCGGCGACGCTGGCGCCGGCGGGGACGGGGGGACGGGCGGTACGGGCGGTCGCGGAGGCTCGGCGGAGGCGTATTCAAGTACCGTATTCCCCACAGGCCAATTGTATACGTTCCCGTCGGGTGGCGGTGGCGCGGGTGGTAACGGCGGAGGCGGCGGAGGCGCCGGCGCCGGCGGTGTATCGGCCTGTCTGCGGGTCGACTCAGAAGTGGGCATCGAAGCCGACTTGATCTGTGCGTACCGAGATCCGGCCGGCGCGGAGGTCTTCCCGCCTTCTGAATTCGACGGCCGCGCCGACGGTGGTACCGGCGGAGACGGAGGGGCCTTGGGCGCAGGCGGTACCGGCCAAAGTGGTACGGCCCCGAGCGGCACAGACGGCCTGAGCGGCACGGATGGCTGCCGTGGCTTCGCGGGCGCGATCGTCGTGGACTTCTCCAGCTGCCCGCACACGCTGTAGCGCGTGCGGGGTCGGTTCCGACGAACAAGGGGTCGTTTCGAGTGGTGGAGAAGGTAGGTATGACGTCAGTCGGGATAGTCTGCGACGAAGGAGATTGGGTCGAACGGTACGAGGTCCATCGCCGAGACTACGTTGCAGATCAGAGCGACCTCTGGCGTTTCGCGCGGAGAGGCACGCTGACTGCCTTCAGCCCCAGCCTCCCTCCCAGAGCGCCGATCACTTTCGTTCGGGGGGCTCGACAGCGCGCCGCTGGCGTGATCGACTGCGAGGGCTCCCGGCCACGGAGGCTTGACCATGTCGCACGTACCGTTGGAGTGACGATTCGGCACGAATGGAGGGCGTGGGGAAGCGGTATGCCGAGGCCCAAACGGTCGTGCAGTTCGCTCGAGAGTCCGAAGTCGTTGAACTCGGGGTCGAGTCTGCGGCCTCTTCTCTTGTAATCAAACAGATCATCTCGCAGAACTTCGTGTTCGCCGATGCTGGCGCATTCGGCTCGCCGAAGAGACCGACATCACTGCACACAACCTGCCGCGGCGTTCGGACGTGCACAACGAGCAGATGGTGCACTTCTTCCGAACGGACGAGATCATCGACGTCTGCGGTGGAGATGGCTGCACCCCCGAGTAGCCAAGCCTTCTAGGCTCGCCGCGTCGTCCACCAGAGCCCGAGTCGACTGACCCACCGATAGAGAACCGGCACGACGAAGAGCGTGACGACCGACGAGGCGATGATCCCACCGACCACGACGCGAGCGAGCGGGGTTTGGTTCTCGGCGCCTGTTCCGCCTCCGATAGCGACCGGTGCGAGCGCGAGCAGTGTTGTCATCGTCGTCATCAGAATTGGCCGCAAGCGACGTCGAGCCGTCTCGATAATCGCCGCGTCTAGTTCGTAGCCGTCTCGGCGCCGCAAAAGGTTGGCGTAGTCGACGAGTACAATTGCGTTGTTCACGGCCACCCCGACGAGCACCACGCAGCCCATGAAGCTGTTGAGGTTGAGTGTCGTGCCCGTAAGGAGCAGCATCGCGACAACCCCGATGCCAGCAAAGGGCACGGCGCAGAGGATAATGATGGGCTGAACGAAGCTCTCGAATTGTCCTGCCATCACCATGAACACGAGCAGCAGCGCGAGCGCGATGCCAAGGCCTAGCGACGTGAACGCGGCGTCCTGCTCTGCCGATTCGCCAGCGACGATGAGGCTGAAACCCTCTGGCACGAGGATACCGTTCAGCGCCGATCGCACATTTGTCATAACCGCCCCAAGGTCGGCGCCCTCGACTAGATCGGCTCCGACCGTCACGATACGCTCTTGGTTAAACCGATCGATCGCTTGCGGGGTAGTCCCTTCACTCGCGTCGACCAATGCATCAAGCGAGACGGTCGCGCCCGAGCTCAGCGCGACAGGAACGGTCAAGAGCCTGGCGACCGAGCGTCGGTCTTCATCCGATAGCCGCACGCGTACACGGAACTCGTCCCCGCCCTCTCGGTACAGCGCCGCGTCGCGCCCTTGCACGAGCGTGCTCACGGTTCGTGACACTTCCGACGCGCTGAGACCGAGATCGGAGGCTGCTTGGCGATCCACCGTTAATCGCAGCTCACCCCCTCCTCGCTCACGGCCGGCTCGCGCATCGGCGACCCCCTCCACTTCCGCCAGTCGCTGCTCCACCTCGGCCGCGAGTGCGTCGGCGGTGGCGAGGTCGTAGCCTCGCACCTCGACGCGCACCCGATCTTCGCCGCCACGAAGGAACCGGAAAATCCACAAACCGCCGCCTGCGCGGGAGAACACGCGCATCCCTGGCAGATTCTCATTGAGAATGGGCCGCAACGCCGCGGCGATTTCATCGCTGGAGCGTTCGCGTTCTTCAACGGGCAAGAGCTTGATGCGCAGCGACGATGACTCCTCACCCCGAGTACTCCAGAACGCCTGACTACCGACCGTAGCGAGCACATCGATCGCCTCTGGCACGCTCTCCCTGACGAGCTCTTCGATTCGCTCGACGGCCTCCCTGGTCGTATCGAGAGACGTGCCAGCAGGATACCGCGCGAATACGTTCACCTCACTCTCATCGGCCTCGGGAAGCAGCTCTGTGCCAATCCCCTGCGAGAGATAAGCGGCCGCGCCGAGTGCGGCGAGCGCGCTGAGCAGCACCACAACCCCGTGGCGAATGCAGAAACGAACAGCGGCGGCGTAGGCACTATCGAGGGCCGCAAACGCGCCGTCACCGATCCGCTTGTTCACCCCGCCTGCTCGGAGGAGAATCGAGGCCAAAACGGGCACCAGCGTCAGCGACACGATGAGACTGCACACGAGCGCTGACGTCACAACCATCGCCATTTGGCGGAAGAACACGGCGGCGAAACCTCCGAGAAACACCACCGGTACGAACACGACGATGGTCGTCAGCGTTGAGGCGATGATGGCCGCCGCCACCTCTTCGCTTCCCTCGATCGCGGCGGCGCGCGGCCCGAGCCCCTCTTCCGACTTTCGATAGATGTTCTCGAGAATCACGATCGCGTTGTCGACCAGCATGCCGACGCCGAGCGCCAGCCCGCCAAAGGTGATCAGGTTCAGCGTGAGACCCAGCCCATACATGAGGAGGAAGGTCCCACTCACAGAGATGGGGATGGAGATTCCAATGACCAGCATCGAGCGCAGGTCGCGCAGAAAGAACAGCAAAACGAGTAGAGCCAAGCCAGCGCCGATCACCATCGCGCCTCGCACGCCATCAACGGACC
>JBLFZA010000091.1:0-14702 GCA_047610025.1 Bradymonadia bacterium
GCCTTGAGTTGCCTCCCCAAAGCCACGCGCGATTCGTACGTCGGCGATGGCGCTCGTCGCCCGGACCCGAACAGTGGGTTCTCCTTATCCGCGACCAGAGCTTAGAGTGCTTGGACGGCGACTCCATTACGGCTGCCGGGCCTCACGCGGCACTCGCGTCGCATCTCTTGCGCCACGCGCCACGGCTGCGAGCACGGGCGGAGATGCGCCGTAACCCGCGCCGGAGTTGGTATGCGACGGCCTGGGCGCGTGGGCAACAGAACGAAACAGGGAACAGCCCGACGCTTTGCACACCGAAGTGGTCGCGCGCTCCGGCGTTTACTCTGGTCCCGTCGACTCACATCCCGATGACCGACCACAGGCTGCTTATCCCGCATGAAGCGATGACCAACGCTGAGTTGCGGCTCTGGTCGGACCATCTCAACGCCCAAGGCGGACTTTTCGCTCGGCGGCTCAAACGGAAGGGGCGCTTACTCGAGTTCTATGGTCGGGCACTCGCAGATATCCGGATCCCAGCGCTTCCCCCACCTGACTCCACGACCTGAGCCGCGGAGCCGAAGTGCCGCGGAGCCGAAGTGCCGCGGAGCCTCAGAATATCGACGCCACTTGCGCGTCACGTGACGAGAACCAAATTGGACCGGAAGGAACTATCCCACGTTCTTAGCGTCTATGGATGTAGACCCCCGACGCCCGAGATTGCGCATGACTCGTCTTCTAACACTCGCTTTTGCTGCCTCTTCTGTGTTGTCCGCGCTCGGATGCGCGGGCTCCCAAGTTAGCGCCGGTCCGGCGGAAGTCGTGTACGATTTTGAGCCGATCATCGTGCAAGCGCAAACCGGAGAGGACGGCGAAGTTCGTTCTGTCACGACCGACGTCCCCTCTCTCTTCGCAGAGGCGGGCGACTACCTCGTCGCAGAAGACTACGAGAACGCGCTTCGTCTTTACGAAATCGTGCTCGAGGCGACCAACGACGAAGAGTACCAACGGGTCACACGGTACAACCGCGGGTTGGCGCTCGAGGGCATGCTGCAATTCGACGAAGCGGCGGACGACTACCGGAGGGTCATCCTGGGCTGGCCCGCCAGTGAGGACGCGACGTACGCACACTTCCGACTCGCCGAGTGCCTGGCTCAGACGGGACAATACGAGCTCGTCCCGGACGTGATGGAGCTCGTGCTGCCACGCGCCGGGCTTGCGTTAAGCGACCGCGTCGAAGCGCACCTGCGGTGGGGCTACGCGCTCTTAGAGATGCGAGAGTTTGTTGCCGCCGATCACCGGCTGCAGGAGGCGATCGACATCAACCGACAAGCCCTGCTCCGCTGGAACCCCGAAGCGAACGACTGGCGTGAGCGTCCGTTAGAACGCAATGACCCCATGGTGGCACAAGCATGGTTCGGGCGCGGGCGCGTCTTCCATGAGCTGTTTCGCGAGATTCGCCTGGTACTGCCTCAGGATCGTCTGACCGAGGACCTCGTCGCAAAGACACAGCTCTTCGAGCAGTCGCAAGAGGCCTACCTGAGCGCGGTGCGGTCCGGGAATCGGTACTGGTCGCCCGCGGCAGGTTTCATGGTGGGACAGCTCTTCGAGGACTTCTACTTCGACGTGCTCGCGACGGAAGTCCCGCCCGACTTCAATGAGCTCGAAATGGAGGTCTACTTCGAGGAGCTGCGCGCGTTCATCGCACCGGCGATGGAGAGGGCGATGTCAGTCTACGAAAATAACCTTGCCATGTCCTACCGGCTTGGATCAGACAGCGTCTGGGTTGAAGACACCCTTGCTAGTATCGAGCGCGTCGATGAGTACGTTCGGCAGGAGACGAACTGGGAGGCGGAGCATCGCCTCATCATCGAGCACCGGCATCCACGATCGGCCAACTATGCGGACCACATGCTCTTCCGAGACGAACGAGAGCGCTAATCGCAGACCGCCTGCGCTCGCGATCATGATGCGCGGGCTCGCTCTCGTTGCCCTCGCGGTCGCGCTTCTCTGGCCGAGCACGGCGGAAGCGGGGCGTGTGCGATACACCATCGCGCCCGGAGACACCCTGCTCGGCATCGCGAACGAGTACGATGTACGCGTTTCGGACATTCGGCGGTGGAACGACCTCGATGACGACAACATCTTCGTGGGACAGACGCTCACTCTGCACACGAGCAGCGGTAGCGATCGCGAGCGCGACACGTACACCGTGCGGAGCGGAGACACTGGGCTCGCGATTGCGCGACGACTCGGCGTCTCCGGCGCACAGCTCGCGCGATGGAATCCCTCCGTCGATATTGATCGCCTACGCGTCGGACAGCGGCTCACCGTCTACACCGCTGGCGGCGGCGGCGGCGGCGGCGTGGGCTCACCCAACAGTGGTCGGCTTCGCGGAGGCCTGCCGCTTGACCCAGGCGTCGGGTACCGCGTTCGCTCGTCTTCGCGGGCATTCGGCACCCTCACCACCGTGAACGCGATTCGCTCGGGAGTCGCGCGCGTTGTCGCCCGCTACATCGACGTGCCCGCCCTCGTCGTGCGAGACCTCTCGTTTGAAGGCGGCGGTCGCATGTCGCCTCATCGCAGCCACCAGAATGGGCTCGACGCAGACATCAGCTACTATCGCACAGACTGCAGTGATGAGTGCTCGTATGACGCGTTCCCTCCAGAGGAACTCGACGTCGAGTTCCAATGGTACCTCTTCCGCACGTGGATCGATGAGGGCGTCGTAGAGTACGTGTTCGTCAACTGGGAGCTACAGGAGCCGCTCTACGAGTACGCACGCGCACGCGGCGCGACGGAAGAGCAGCTACAGACATGGTTCCAGTATCCCGAGCGATCACGTAGCGGCATCATCCGCCACGAACCGGGGCACGACGACCACTTCCACGTCCGCTTCCGACCCTGAGCGAAATCAGGCGGCCACCCGCACGCCTCAGCGTTCTGCCCGCGCTCAAGCCCGGGCGTTCGATGACGCCTGGCGGAGCTCGCCGGCGAACACGTCTTCCCGCATCGCGTTAAGACCCGAGAGGCTGTGAACGTCCCGAGAATAGAGCGGCACAGGCACTAGAGGGACACCCGGAAGTGCGCTTCGAAGGCGTTGCAACATCGCGCGATCTCGTTCGGCCAGCAATTCGCGGTCGCGCACCGTACGGAGCACCTGCTCGGCACAGAGTCGCGATGCCGTCTCCGGCAGGCCGGAGACTCTCACACGGAGGCCAACGGCCAGCTCGTCTTGTGTCGGCGTTGCGCCCGCGCTGAGGGGCAGCTGCACCCGGTTCGCGATGACCGCATCGAGCTCGAGCCTTTGCTTCTCTAGCGCCGAGCGGAATTGCAACGCGGCATCGACGGTCGCGGGATCGGGTGCGGTGACCAGGATGAAGCTCGTGTCGTCGGCGTGAAAGAGCGCTTGCGTGGCTTCTGTCCGCCGGCGGAACCCGTCGAGCAGTGTGGAGAAGTTCTCGAGAAAGAGCCCGAGTTCGTCGAAGAACTCGCTGCCGGTGAACCGGCTCAGCACCTTGAGTAGCACCTGAGTACCACCGCCGAGTAGGCCACCAAGCAGTCCGCCACCGCCGGCTGAGGCGTTAGTCACCCACTGCACGGCTTTGCTGTCGAGCGCCTCGAAGTAGCGCCCAGGCGCGTCAAAGAAATCAAGCGCGTTCGCGGACGGGGGCGTGTCGAGCACCACGAGGTCCCACTCTCCGCTCGACACAACTTCGAGCAGTCGCTCTGAGGCCGAGAGCTCCTGCGCACCCGCAAGCCCTGTGGAGAAGGATTGATAGAAGCGATTGTTCAGAATCGCATCACGCGTTGCGGCATCCGGCGCGTCTCGCTCGACGATCCCGTCGAAGGTGCGCTTCATATCCAGCATGGTCGCCCACAGTTCGCCAGCGGCCTCGCCGCCTTGAAGGCCGTCAAGGGGAATCTGCTGGAGGTCGTGGTCGAGGCCCTTAGCGCCGAGCGAACTCGCGAGTCGGCGGGCTGGGTCGACGGTGAGTACGACAACCCGCTTGCCTAGTCGCGCGGCGTGAATGCCGACAATCGCCGCAGTCGTCGTCTTGCCAACACCACCCGATCCAACACAAACGATGACCTTCGCGCGCTTCACCATGCGTTCAAGCGCACTCATCGCGACCCTCCGTCTGCACAACGCTGCAACATCAAACGCCCGAGCTCCCCATGCGAGGCGCGATCGAGCCGCGGTACGACGATCTGCGGCAGCGAAATGAGCGGAGCATCGATCTTGTCGCGGAGCAACTCCAGATAGCGGCGCTGCGAGGTGGCGCGCCGCTCATGTGAGCGCGCGGATTCCAACGCCGCGCTCAGATTGTCGTCGCGATCGTGCTCCAACGACTCGTACAGAATCGCCCGATTCTGCGCGTCGAAGTGCGTCGGCAAGACGGCGTTAGCGATCACGTAGCCCAAGCGAACGTTGAGCGATTCTCTCAGCGAGTCTGCCAACTCGATCGACTCCGTCGCTGGGAGTTCTTCGGCCAGCGTTACGATGTTCACAATGGTGCGGCTTGGATCCTGCAGAAGAGCCATCATCTCCTGGGTTTCCGCTGCCATCGGGCCCGATGAGAGGGCGCGTGTGATGACCTGCGGAATCTGCAGCAAGAACAAGCCGTGACCCGTCGCGGGCGCGTCCACAATGACGTGGTCGTACAGCTTCGCGCCGGACGGCGACTGCTTACGCTCTTCGTGAAACGCCTTCCCGAGCATGAGCAGCTCCGGCAGACCTGGCATGACGCGCAGGAGCGTTCCGACGGCGCGATTCTCGAAGACGGACTTGTAGATCCCACCGATCGGGAGCTTCATCTCCACGTACTCACGTAACGCGCTGGGCGGTCTCGCGTTCACCGCAAAGAGGTTCGGCAGCACCTCGATCGTGGTGTCGGTGATGGTCGCACGCTGCAGCACGGGTCCGAAGCGGTCACTGGTGTTGAGCTGCATGTGCAGCACGCGCTTACCCGACGCCGCGAGCGCCATCGCCTGCGCAATGGAGATCGTACTCTTCCCAACACCACCTTTACCGGTGTTGATGATGAAGCGGCTGTCCTCAAGGAGACTCATTCGCGAACGTCGACCCCGAACACAGAACAAAACAGGGCCATTCGCACGGG
Source organism: Bradymonadia bacterium (assembly GCA_047610025.1). Classification (GTDB taxonomy): domain Bacteria; phylum Myxococcota_A; class Bradymonadia; order REDH01; family REDH01; genus JBLFZA01. The sequence continues at coordinate 5,100 of JBLFZA010000091.1, forward strand.
CACACCATTGTGTGCTTGTCGCATGAACGCCGCCCCCGGCAAATCGTCGACGTCGGTAGACAACTCGCCGAGCCTCGGCAAGGGGTGAAGAATTGTTGTCTCAAGCGCATTCACGCGCTCGAGCAATGAGCGGTTCACGACGTAGCTGCCAAGAAACCGGTCTGCCTCAGAGGGGTCGTCAAATCGCTCGGCCTGCAAGCGCGTGACATACACCACGTCGGCCACCTCAACCGCGTCCGCGAGGCTCTCTAGGCACTCGTAAGCAACGCCAGCAGCATCGAGCACGCTGAGCACGTGCGACGGCATACTCAGATCCGGCGGGGATGTGAGCAGAAGTCTGACCTTGTCAAAGCGCGAGAGCAGGCGAGCCAGCGAGTGCACGGTGCGGCCGTGCTTCAGGTCGCCTACGAGCGCGATAGTGAGCCCATCGACCCGCCCTCTCTCACGCATGATGGTGTAGACATCGAGCAGCGCCTGCGTTGGATGCTCTCCGGCTCCATCTCCTGCATTGAGCACAGGAACGCGCGCCACGTCTGCCGCACGCTGGGCGGAGCCGATCTGCGGATGGCGGATCACTAACGCGTCAAAATACCCATCAACGACCGCGATCGCGTCCTCGAGTGACTCGCCCTTCGCCATCGAATTGTTGGTCATGCCCTCGGTTGTCTCGACCGCGCCTCCGAGCCGGCGAAACGCGGCCGCGAAAGACAGGCGCGTCCGCGTCGACGGCTCGAAGAAGAGGTTGCCGAGAAGTTTCCCCCTCAGCAGCTCGCACGATCGTTTGCCGGCCGCGATCGGCCGACACGCGTCCGAGAGTGCGAAGAGCGCCTCGAGGTCCGCACGTTCGAACTGCGCGACCGAAACGATGTCTTTGTGAAGCCAGGCCATAGGCACGCGTTTCTCGATAATGACGAGGAGATCCGTCTCGGATGGAACGAGTCGCTCTGAGTGCGTTCTCTGCCAGCGCGCGACGACGATCGCAACTAGGGACTCCAGCCAGAATGCCCGTTTGGTGTCATACGTTCCATCCGCTCGTTGACGGGCTGCCAACGCGCCGCTAGCGAGACCACCGCGTCGGTAGTCGACGACAGGCCCTCGGAGCTCGGGTGCGTGCGGGCTGACCACTCCGGGCGACTTTACTCGCGGGACTCAACATGGAGATCTCCGATGCGTATCCATAGGCTCCCAATTGCCCTGACAGCGGCTGCGGCGGCGGCGGCCTTGATCTCGTGCTCAAGTCCGGGATGGCGTGGCGTTCCCACAGCGAATGTTGGCATTCACGCCGACGAGTTCGAGCGGCGTCAAAACGCATCGCAGACGCCGACCACGGCCACATCACACTCTGAGAGCCAGCCGGGTAGCGAACGCGGCTCCGAGCCCACTTCTCAGCCGACATCTCAGCCAACATCTCAGCCCACGACGCAGCCGATCGCGCCGTCCGGGCATTGATACTGACGAGACATTCATGCTGGTTCGCTCGACGCACCAACACATCGTCCACTTCGACTTCCTCCACATTCACTTGCTGAACCTCTCTTGAACGATCCCGCGCAGAGCCAAGACGCCTTCGAACCCGGCCAGTTGCCCACCGAGGGCGTGCTCGGTCGACTTGAACGCCGCTACGAACAAACGAGGCACTTCGCACGCGACATCGAGGACCTGTTTCGGCAGCTGCTCGTCGACATTCGCGCGCATTGGCCGGCTGACGCGCAGACGCGCTACCAGCTCTCGGTCCGCGCCTACCGCATCGTCGCCGCATGGGCAGAGCGTGCTCGGCAGCCGCAGAAGACTCTCGTCATCATCAGCGAAATCGCGCTCTCGCACATCGCAGCGGCGCTGCTGGAGGTGCAACCGCACGGCGAGTGGCTCGAGTCCTTAGTCGACGCGTGGGATGAGAGCGGTGTGCTGACGCGAGATGCACTCGCTGAGGTCATGCTCAACCGGCTCGATGACGATCAACTCACCGAGATCGAACCGATTCTCGGAATGCGAGGCCATGAGCGTCGACACGTCGTAACCGGGATGTTGGAGACCATGCAACGCGGCGGACCGGCGGGGCTCGCCAACGTGCGTGAAGTCGCGTTACTGCAGGCCAAAATTCTCGGCACGCTCGAACGCTACGAGGAAGCGGTCACCGTGCTTGAGCAGGAGTCTACGTCGGCACCCGCCGTGCTCGTGGCATGGGCTGACGTCTACGAGATGGCCGGCCAGCTTGAAGACTCCGCCGATCGCCTGCGGCGAGCGGCTATCGTGCAGACCGACAAGACCGCGACCGTTGAACGACTTGCGATGCTCTACCACCAGCTCGGTGACAGCGACGCGGCGGTCGAACAACTGGTGCAGCTCTTGGGGGACACCGGTGAGCTCGGCTACTGGGATATGATCTGCGACCTCTTCGACGACGAAGCCGGTGCCCAGGCTGTACAGGACAGCCTCGCGACGGAGCATGCGTCCCTTCACGCGAGCATCTTGATCGCACAAGGCGACTACCAAGGCGTGCTCAACGCTCGATCCGCCAAGACCTTCTCCTTTGAACAGCTCTGGCGAATCGGGAGATTCCTCGAAGACCACGGCGACAAGACCGCCGCACGCATTTACGAACGCGCCATCACCCTTCAGGGGGCCACCGCACATTCGAAAGCTGACTGTCAGGATCTCGGTGCACGCATCGAGTCCGTGATGCCCTTCTTCGAGCAGCTCGGGAAAACGACAAAGCCGCGCCGCATCGCCCGCGAGCTGCTCAAGCGGCAAAAGACGAACGTGCCCCTGAAGCGAGAGATGGAGCGTATCTTCGGCGCGAAGTTCAGCTAAGCGCGGGCTAGAGCAGCTCGCGGCGGCCCCGATCTTCATCCACACCGAGCATCAGCGCGGCGCCGATGACGAACATCACCGCGAGGGCGAGTACTGACATCGCCTTTGACCCGGTCGTCACGCTGAGCCAACCGAAGATGAGCGGGCCCAGCACCGCGCTGAACCGGCCGCACACCGCGTATAAGCCGAAAAACTCGGCCGTTCGGTGCTTCGGCACCATCGTGGCCAAGAGCGTGCGGCTCTGGGACTGAACCGCGCCCATCGCGAAGCCGACGCTCAGGCCGACGAACAGGAAGAGCAGCTGACGCAGCGTGAGCGCACCTAAGGGCCCAAGCGTCATCAAGTCGTCCGACCAAAATCCGAAGTCGACCGCCAGCGCGAACGATGACAGCGAGATCACGATCCAAATCACCAGGGTGAGCAAGATGGAGCGAACGGTCCCGAGCCGGTCCGCCACAAAGCCGAACCCCAATGCGCCGATCGCCCCGGTGACCTGCACGCCGATGATCATGAGAATCAGCAGCTGCTGAGGGAAGCCGAGCTCATCACTTGCAAAGAGCGCCGCGAAGCCGATCGTTGTGGTGACCGCGTCGTTGTAGATGAAGTAGGCGATCAAAAATCGGCGCAGGTCCCGTGTCTTCCATGCGGCCTGGGTCGCGCTCTTCAGCCCTTGCCAGGCGCCTGCTTTGTTGATGACGGCTGGGCTTCGGTCGCGCACCATGAGGAAAAGCGGCAGCGAGAAAAACCCGAACCAGCCCGCAACCCAGACGAATGTCGCGGGCTGCGGGTCACCGATTCCAAACGCCGCGACAACCAGGCAGGCGATGCTGCCCAAGTAGCCAACGGCCCAACCAATACCCGAGATGCGCCCTATCGTGCTCGGCGACGAGACGCTCGGCAGCAGCGACGCGTAGAAGACCATTCCCCCTTCGGTCGCGGCGTTCGCGAGCACGAAGCAAGCTGCGGCAGCCAAGGGCGGAATGCTGGCTCCAAACCCAAGCGATGCAGTCCCCATGACGGCGACCGCCGTGTAGGCGGCGAGCAGGCGCTTGCGCCATCGCTTCGACTCCGCGAGCGCTCCCATGTACGGAGCCGTGCACGCGACGAGTACCGCCGAGAGGGACAGCATTCGCCCCCACCACAGGTCCCCGCGCGCGATGTCTCCCCCGAGCACGGCGTCTCGGAAGAAGAAGGGGTACATGGCGGTGACAACAACCAAGAAGAAGGCGCTGTTGGCCGTGTCGAACAGGGACCACGCGACGACCTCGCGGCGTTTGGCCGGTTCACTCATCGTCTTCCTCGACGATACTTGTCGGCGTCAGGCCGGGGCTCCGAACCACGTGATCGAGGCGACGCTTCGCTACGGCACGGAGCGGACGCAATCGAAGCGGCAGTTTGGCGAGGAAACGGAGCGGATGGGGCCGATTGCCGATCGCGTTGATCACCGACATGCTCGAGACCCACAAGCGCTCGACGAGCGCGGTCGTGTCCGTCGGCAGCGACTCCTCTGGCGCGTCGGAGAGCTTTACGTCCGTCGACGCGTCGGGGTCGCGCAACCCGGCGATGACGTGCTTGGCGACATCGCGGCCCACGGTCGCGTCATGCAAGCGCGCATCTAGATCAAGCAGCCCACCGACGGCGTAGAGCCCCTCGCCTGCGAACACGGCTTTCAGATTCTCAGGCGCAAAGACCGGCACCATGGTGACCGGTCGCCGACCGCTCAGCCCAGAGAACCCATCGGATTCCCATATTCGATGAGCCACTTTTCGAGCTTGGAGCGGATTGAGGGCCGCACCCACGTCTGTTTGTCTCACAGCCGCGAGGGCTTCCGCCTTCTCGACGGTGTCGATTTTGAAGGTGGAGGGCTTGCGGCTGACCGAGCGAGCCCGCTGGCGGATGTACTCGTCGCGCGCCGTAAGCCTCGCGTTCGTCTTCGCGATGCCGAGAATGTCCTGCGCCCGCAGACTCGTCAGCATCGACTCAAAGAACACATCGATGGCGGCGGTGGGTACCTCGAGCGCGCGGTCGATGCGCTTGTCCCGAGCGAGAATCGCGTCGGGCGTCAGCTCGAAGCTTCCCGTCTGGTTGAGCGCAGCGTCGGGGTGGTCGCTGCGCCAGTCATCACGGGTTCGGTCGGGAAACGCGTCAAAGAAGAAGCACACGCGCTCGTAAACGAGCTCATTCTCCACGTCGTCTTGCGTGTACCCGTGCTCACCGAGTTCGTGCCGAGCGAGCCGCACGCCATCGTACCAGCGCGCGAGCTTCAGCGCGGGGGCCACGGGCTTGTTGTTCAGGATGCCGCCGTCCATGTACAGCCGCCGCACCGTGCCTTCCGAGTCGGCCGCTTTATCCGTCATCGCGAGGGGCCCAACCGCGAGCGGCAGGGCAGCAGACGCAGCGGTCAACGCGGCAAGACGCTCTTCGGCGCCATTGCCCCATTCGACAGCCCGCGCTCGACCGCGGCGACTCGAATCGCCGAGGAACTCTCGAATCTCGCTCACACCATGCGGCGTGGCCGCGACGAAGAGTTTCCGCACTTCGGCGTGCCCGCGACCACCAAGGTCACGGATCTCTCGCGACCGCTGCCCCACCTGTTTGGAGCGGGCGATGCGCGGCAGCCCGAAGCTGGGGTGACCCAGCACTTCGTCCGGACCAAACTCGGCCGGGGCGTGATACCCGAGCAAATCGGTCAGAGTTATCGCAACGGCGACGGTACCAGAGGGATCAATGGGCGAAGCTGGGTCATCAAGGTCGGGCTCTCCTGTCTTGCAAAGCGCGCCGGCGGCGAGGTCATAGAGCCGAGCACCCGAAATCAGCGTCCAGCCGGGGGCCTCGATGGGGCCCGCCTGAGATGGGGTTTCACCGACCACGGCCAGCCGCGCGAAGTCGCCTCCGCGCACCCAGTCGCCCGAAAGCGTCGCTGAGGCACCGAGGTCTTCTCCGTCGCCGAGGTACTCGGGATGGTAGAGTGCCTTCACGATCTGGGTTGCGCAGAGCGCGCCGGCAGACGAGCCGCCGAGCGAATCGACGATGATCTTTCCCCAACGCGAGTGCATGTACCGAGGGTCGTCGTTGCTTGCCCCCTCTACGATCGCCATGTTGTGCGCCCGAATGGCGCAAATGACCTCACGCGACGCCGCGGACAGAAACGTGCCTAGCGAGCCGGCACCCGCGAACGCCAGCGTTGCGCGAACGGGGACTCGGGCCACGGGTTACTGAATCGCGTCGTAACGCGCCTGCAACCCGGTGATGACACCAGGGAGCATGTTGCGCGTGGCCCAGTTAATCAGGCTGTTCGGCAGCGGGATGCCGAGATCGGCGGCGAGCACGTACTTCACGAGCGTTTGATCGGCGTTGGCGCCGTTTTGGCAGACGAGCCAGTATCCGTACATCTCGTCCAAGTTCCCGGACCCTTCGACGTATTCGTACTCAATGATGTGGCACTCACCGAGCGCCGAGAACTGGTCCACGCGGTGGGTCGCGACGTTCGTCCACTCGCGATCTCGCAGAACGGGGACGTGGGTCTCTCCGCTGAACGTCACGTTGTTGCCGTCGCGGCTAATGAGCACCGTGTGGTCGGTGTCGGGGAACCAGTTCTCATGGTTCGCAACATCCGCCAGAATGAGCATCACATCCTCGAGAGGCGCGTTGACGACACCGATTACCTGCCCCCGATTGATGTCTCCAGCTTGAGCCGAAACCAGCGGGTCTCCCTCCTGCGCCCGCTGCGCCTGAGACGACGTGATAGGCGTGACCGGCTCAACAGCCCACGCGGTCGACGCGAGGGCGATAACGCCAACGAAGAAACTAGAAGACAGTAGGCTACGCATTGCGTGCTCCAAGGAGGTTCAGCAGAGTTAGGCGGTCTGCACGCCGCTCGCAAGCTGCTCGGGCCACGTGGCGAAGCGCTTGCCGGCCACGAGCCACCAGCGGTGTGCCTCACAGACGGCGCGACAGGCGCACACATTCAATTCGGAGTGGAAGCAGCGACGCCAGGATTGACGCACGAACGCAGAGACGGGCGTGATAGCGACGCCGGTGGCGCGCTCGTCGCCGCAGAGCGTGCGGCCGCGAGCGAGCGACTTCTCATCGTCAAAGAAGCCGCAAACGTTCGAACCGATGATCTCTCCGTCATGCGGCCCAGCGTGGCGCGTCAATCCGTTTGGCGTGGCGCCGGGACAATGCCGGCGCTTCGACTTCGCGATACACCCGTGATTGACGTTACGATGTGGCGATGTGGCGATGCGCCGCCGGCTCTACCGTGCTCACCGGCGGAGTCTGTTTCCGCACTCCAGAGCACGGAAGCGACCACCGCCGTCGGGCAGCTTCCGGCAGCATCGAGCCCACGAAGATCGGCGTGCATCCGCAGCAGACGGTCGTGGCCATGGCGATGCGTACTAACCGGCCGATGACCGACGCTTCGAACTCGCACGGATAACGTTCTGCGCGTAGGCGGGCAGACGGGTGGCAGGGTGCAAAACGACGAACGCCGCGTCAGCGGAGTGACGCGGCGTCTCGAAGTCATCTCGCCGCCTTAGGGCGCGAGAGCGGTCCCGCAGTTCGAGTCCTGCTCGATGATGCGGAACTCAACACGGCGGTTCTCGGCGCGGCCAGCGGAGCTTCCATTGTCCGCGATCGGATCGGCCTCGCCGAAGCCAACGGAGCGCAGCCGGCTCGCCGTCACGCCACGCTCGCTCAAGTAGTGCATGACACTCGCGGCGCGGCCTTCAGAGAGTTCCAGGTTGAAGTCGTCCGCTCCGCGATCATCGGTGTATCCGGCAATCTCGATGAGGCGGATGTAGGAGACGGAGCTCAATACGCCGGCCACTTGGTCGAGCAGCTCGAAGGAGCGAGACTGGATGACGTCCGAGCTGGTCTCGAAGAAGACCGCCTCTTGGATTTCGATCTGCTCACAGGTCAGGACAACCAACCCGGTGCCTTCTTCAGGGCAGCCGTCAGCGTCCTCGAATCCGTCAACATCTTCCGGATCGAGCGGGCACTCGTCATCCGTGTCGAGTACGCCGTCGAGGTCATTGTCGAGCTCGGGGCAGCCGTCGACGTCTTGGAAGTCATCCATGTCCTCTGCGTCGTCCGGGCAGCCATCGTCGGTGTCGAGCACCCCGTCACCGTCGTTGTCCGGGTCTGGGCAGCCGTCTTCATCCTCGAAGCCATCCATGTCCTCGGGGTCGGTCGGGCAGCTATCGATGTCGTCGAGCAAGCCGTCGAGGTCGTTGTCGGGCTCGGGGCAACCGTCAGTGTCTTCCCAGCTGTCGATGTCCTCAGGAGTCAGAACGCAGCTATCTTGGTCGTCCGGCACACCATCGCCGTCTGTATCCAATGTGCCGCAATAGACGTCAAAGCCATCTTCGCAGAGGCGGTCGCGCACGCGCTGCCCATGGTCGGGATCATAAAGCGACATCTCGGGGTTCTCGTAGAGTTCGATCAACGAGCCACAGGCTCGGATGTCGTAGCGGCGGCAGGGCTTCCACAAGATCCGCTCGACGTCCTCAAGCGACATCGACTGCCCGGCATCATCGCTGGCGAGGCCCGCGAGCTCGTAGCAGCCGGCCCCATCGGGGTTGTTGCGACAGGCTCGGCGGTACAGTCGGAACGCACGTTCGCGGTCTTCGTCGACGCCGTCGCCTTCGATGTGTCGGTCGCCGAGGTCAATGCAGGTGTCCCAGTCGCCCTGACGGCACTCGCCCCGGTCCTCACGCGCCTCTTTCGAGATCGCACCGCCGCAAGCCGTCACACTCAGCGCGAAGAGCGCCACTACCCAAAGTCGTTGGAGTTTCATGTGCAGCCCCTAGAAGCGCGTAGAGAGTGAGAAGCCGAGCGAGGCATCAGGCCCCACCGGCGCGGCTGCCCAGTATGGGTTTTCGCGGCGCTCGATTCGGCGGTTCTGAATCAACAGGATATCAGCTGCGATGAAGGAGACGGCCGAGACACCGATCATCGTCCAGCCCGCTCGCTTAAACCGACGTGAGCGGTCGCTGCGCGACGAGGAGAAGTCAGAGCCATCGTTGCCGCTTCCCGCGGAGCTGTTGTCGTTACCGGCTGCGACGAGCGCGCCAATGCCTGTTCCGAGGCTGACACCGCTCAGCGTGTAGAGCGCGATGATCTCGGAGTGCCGGTGGCGGCGCATCGACGCGTAGGTCGCGTCGTACCAAATCCAAGAGTAGTTGCTGAGCGTGAAGCGGTCATCGTCGAGGGGCTCGAGCTCTTGCTCTTCCACCTTCTCGTCCATGCAGCCTTGCACGCTCTCGTCGTCGTCCGGAGTTGCGTCGACGTCTTCTTCGCCCGTGTAGCGAACTGTGAGCACGCCTTCGCCGTCTACGAGGACGATGAAGGGCACACGCTGCTCAATCCAGGTCTCGCGGCGGCCTAGTTCCGCCCCTTCAACGCATCCGAGCAGATCACCTGCGTCGAATCCGCTCACGCGCTCAAGCGCTCGGAATTCGGCGCCCGAGAGCGACCGGTAGCTGTCGAGTTGCGGGCCGGGAGTGGTCGTCGACCCCTCTTGCGCCCAAGCGGGTGCGGCCATCAAGAGTGCGGCGGTCATGGCGACCAGCGCGTAGAAACGCGTTCTGAGCATGTTCGACTCGGTCGAAAGAGCCCTGCATCGGAGGGCGAGCGGAGGAGCGCAGCTCGGATACACGAGCAGGTGAGCCACTAGCACAGCGATCGCTGCCGATTCAACCACTCGTCTTTCTTGCCCGCGCAACTTCGACTCGCGACCTGCCGCGTTATACACTCTGTCGCGCCCTACACTCCCTGCCACCTCGCCCCTAC
>JBLFZA010000092.1:0-14625 GCA_047610025.1 Bradymonadia bacterium
GTCTCGGCCGCGCGACATTTGAGGGAATCACAAACGCCCAAGCTCGGCTTGCGAACGATACGCGCAAACTCTACTCTGACGCTGCATTGGCAGCCATTGCTCGCTCAATGCAACACGCCGTGGAGAACGACATGGATATGACCAACTGGAAGCCGCAGTCGGAGTTCTTTCAACGCCTCGAGCGAGTCGAAGCAGAACTGAAAGCGATCGCAGCCGAACGAGATGCGACAGCAGCCGAACGAGACGCGACAGCAGCCGAACGAGACGCGACAGCAGCCGAACGAGACGCGACGGTCGCTCAGCTCGACGAGGCCCAAGCCGCAGCCCGCAAGGCGCTGGTGCAGGCCAGAGAGGCCGTTCACAGTGTGCTCAGCGCGCGAGACTTGACCGCGGATGCTCAGACGTTGCGCACTATCGAACGCTGCGACGACCTCGACCAGCTGCACGCGTGGCTCACCGCAAGCATCACCGCGACCACGCTACAGAACGTGTTCGGCGGCGACGGCGAGACAACTCACTAGAGCCGCGAATGCCCTATGGCATCAACGCATACGCGCCGGGGCCGAGCGGCACATTGGCGTAGACCCAGAAGAGCAACATGATCGTCCAGGCGATCGCAAAGGCGATGCTGTACGGCAGCATCGCAGCGATGATCGTGCCGAGCCCGGCCTTCTTGTCGTACTTCTGCGCGAACACGATGATGATCGGAAGGTACGGCATCAGCGGGCTGATGATGTTCGTGATGCTGTCGCCAACCCGGTACGCGGCCTGCGTCGCCTCGGGGCTGATGCCCATGAGCATCAGCATGGGCACAAAGATGGGCGCCATGAACGCCCACTTGGCGGACGCGCTGCCCACCAAGAAGTTCATGAGCCCCGACACAACGAGGAAGGCGATCAACAAGAGCCCGCCTTCGAGCCCAATCGACTGCAGAATATCCGCGCCCTTGACCGCTGTAATCGCGCCGAGGTTCGTCCAGTTGAAGAACGCGACGAACTGGCCTGCGGCGAAGGCGAGCACGACGTAGGCGCCCATGGTCGCCATGGTATCGGTCATCATCCCGGCGACGTCGCGGTCGTTGCGAATCGTGCCCGTGCGAATGCCGTAGTAAATACCGGGTAAGATGAACCCGATCGCCACGATAATCTCGATCGACTCGAAGAAGGTGTGAAGAGCGTCCACGGCGGGCGCGCCCGCGGGGATCTCATCGACCAGCGGGCCAGAGACCCCCATCCAAACCATCACTGCCATCGCAATAGCCGCGATGCCCATCGACTCGAGGAACGCGCGCGCTTCCCGATTCGTCGCTGCCGTCTTCTCGTCTTCGACTGGCGCCGTACCTTGCTCGGGCGACCACTCCCCCAGCATCGGCTCAACGATAAAGCGCGTCACGAGCGTACCGATGACCGTCACGAGCACGGTCGATGCGATCATGAAGTACCAGTTGCACGCAGGGTTGACCGTCATCGACGGGTCGATCGTCTGCGCAGCCTGCTGAGTGAGGCGTGAGAGCATCGGGTCGAGGCCGGTGATCAACAGGTTCGCGCTGAACCCGCCCGAGACGCCTGCGTATGCCGCAGCCAGCCCGGCGAGAGGGTGACGACCCAGGCTCGCGAAGAGGAGCGCGCCGAGGGGTGTCAGCACAACGTAACCGGCGTCCGCGGCCATCGAGCTCATCACGCCGCCGAACACGAGCGTGGCGGTGATCATCGACGGTGGCACCTTGGTCACCAACACGCGCAGACCGGTGGAGATGAAGCCCGTACGCTCAGCGACACCGATGCCAATCATGACCGTGAGCACAGGCCCGAGCGGCGCGAAGCCAATGAAGTTCTGCACGGCGGAGGAGAACATCCATCGGATCCCCTCTGCCGACATGAGGTTCTTTACGGCGAGCGTCTGCGTGTCTCCACTGCGCTGAACGACGTCCGCTTCCACCCCTGAGGTGAACATCGAGACCACAACGACGCCAGCCGCCATAAGGAAGAAGAGCGTCAGAGGGTCCGGCAACTTGTTGCCGACGCGCTCCACACGCGAGAGCCAGCGAACGAGACGGGACGGCGGAGGAGTTTCCGACATGATGCAGCGCGGTGAAAGTACGTGGGGGGCCGCTCTCCATGTACCCCACGAACGACAGCGACGCCACGGCCTCCGAAAAGGCGGTGGCGCCGCGCGCTATCGAGCGCTCGATTCGTTCGAACACGGCTGCTTTCAAATCAGCTACCGCCTGTGAAGACGTCCACTTCGACCGTGAAGGGAGCATCAACAGCACCCGTTGGTGCGCCCACCGCAAAGTAGAGGCGGTACGCGCCTGGGTTCGAGATCGGGTTCTTGAACTCGATCTGCTCCGTTTCGCCGTCACGCGTGAAGCGGCGTGGTGCCGGCGTTGCTTCGCAGGTCAGGACGGAGGGGACGTACGGCGGCACAAGGACGGTATCTACTACGTCACGTCGATTCCCGACGCACGCCTCCAGAGCGCTGCCTTCGACGCCTAACGCCAGCCCCGGCCGTCGAGACAGTCGCCTGACCGAGTTGACGCCCACCTCTCGTGGGGACGGGGCACTGCGCTCTCCGGCTCCCGTGGCCACCCAAGTCCACCCCCGATCACCGCGGCAAGCCGATCCCGCGGCGGTCGATGATCAATCCTCGTTTGCCGGGACCCTGGATTGACACTGCTCCTGACACCACCCATGGTGCCAGGCATCAGCATGATCGCAGCGCGCGCCATGCCCGATCCGCGTTGATTCGCAAGCGAACCTAGCGTCAAAGTGCCTCCATCGTGGCCGTTTGTCGAGAGTGCGGAGCGGCACTTGGACGCGTCAGCGTAAGGGCCGGTAACGCGTCAGATACGTCAATGATCCCAATGTTCGAGGATGTTCACATGTACCGCACGCTCCCGCTGCTTTTCCTGCTCTCGTTCATTCTGCTTCCTTCGTGCGCCGACGACGTTTCGAATTCGAGCGCTGACGATGTCGTTGATACGGGAGATCGCGTCGACACCGGCTCCGGTGACGTCGGGGAGGACGGCGGCGAGCTGGTAAGCGACGCGGGGCCGGTCGATGCGTCCGATGCGGCGGACCAAGCCGATGCGGACGACGCGGAATCCGACGCCGAGACCGGTGCGGAGGCGGACGCCACACTCGACGGATCAGACGGCGGGGTCTCGGACACTGCCGCCGATGCTGATGCCGATACCTCGGATCTCGACGCGACGGATCGGGACGCGGACGCGGTGACAGCGGACGCGGACACATCGACATCGGACGCAGACGCAGACGCCGAAGTTTCTGACGATTCGAGTGATTCAGAAGATGCCGATGGAGACACGACGGATGCGGCTGATGCTGGAGAGGACGTCGCGCCAACACCTGCGATTTTGTCGTTCGAGGTCCTGGCCAATCCCAACATCACGATCGCTGCGGTCGCGACGGTTGTCACTTCGGAGCCGGCGGCCGTTTCAATCCGCGTCGAGCTCGACGGCGCCCCTCTCTTCACGACGAACCAGACGCTCGGGCTGACCGAGCATGTCATCGATGTGGTTGGGATGCGTGCGGAGACTATGTATTCGCTGATCCCGCTTCTCAACACCGGCGAGGGCGTAGTCGAGGGTTCGCCGACAGAGTTCACCACCGGGGCTCTTCCTGACTACTTTGAAGAGGGGTTGTTCGAAGTCGAGGTTTCAGAAGGCTACGCGGGCAGTGGCTACACACTTGTGGGGATCAGCTTGGCCGGGAGCGTCGTCTACTTTGTGGTCGATTCGGAGGGTTACGTGGTTTGGTACGTCACCGGTAGCAGGCCGGGGCGCGTGGGTTTCGCGGAGCAGCTGCCGGATGGTTCGTTCTTCGGTCCGATTGATGATGGCTACGCGGCGGTGGATATCGGAGGCAGCCGAGTCTTCTCCGCCGTCCCGCCGGTAGACGAAACCTATCACCACGATGCCCTGCTGCTTCCGAACGGGAACATCCTGGGCCTGATTCGCCGTCCCATCACGCTGTTCATCGCGTTGTTCGATTTGGAACGCACGTTGGATTATGATGTCGTTGCTGAAGTGACACCGGAGGGGGAGATCATCGCTGAATGGAGCACCCTGGACCACATCGACACCGAGCGCTTTCCATCGCTCCTATCGGGCGCTGTGCTTACGCCGGGCGCCGCCGATTGGACACACGCGAATGCGCTCGTTTACGACCCGTCCGACGACACGTTCCTCATCTCGGTTCGGCACCATCATTGGATCATGAAGGTCAGCCGCGCGACCGGCGACGTAATCTGGCGACTCGGACCCGACGGCGACTTCGAACTGAGTGATGGCGAGTGGTTCTACGCGCCGCACTCGCCAGAGATTCAGAGCGATGGCAGCATTCTGCTCTTCGATAATGGCAACGAGCGGCCGGTGGATGAACCCTACTCGCGTGCGGTTCGCTACGAGCTCGATGAGTTGACAATGACCGCGCGTCAAGTCTGGGATCACCGAACAGATACTTACAGCCGATCGATGGGCGATGCAGATGCACTGCCCCACGGCGGGCATCTGATCTGCGCATGGGAGAACGACGCCGGATCTTCCGTCGTGTATGAGCTCGACAACGACGGCTCGCAGGTCTGGTGGCTGCGATCGGATGCAGGCCGCATCTACCGCGGGACACGCTTCGAGACCTTCTATCCCTAGAGCGCCGAACACTTTAATCATGCAGCAGCTTGCTCATCCTCGTCGACCTGTCGGTCGAGGAACAGCAAGCAGGTATGGAGGTTCTGCACGGCGGCGCAACGTCGGACGTCGAGCAGATTCTTGCGTTGACCGAAGTACGGCGACCGGTTGCCCTGCCGGGCGACGAGGGGTGCTTGCGCGTTCTCGACCACGACCCGTTCGCGCCGCCTCGCTCGGCCTGTGCGAGTTCGCATCTTGCGCCGCAGCTTCTCGTGCATGACCTCGTTTGCACCCATCTGAGCGGTGCGTCCTGTTGCCTTCGCGGTCGTGCAGCGCTCGCGTAAGTGGCAGTCGGCGCAGGTCTGCGCTTCGAACACTGCGCGGTGGTCGGGCTGCCAACTCGTCGTTTCGCCCGCAGGGCAAACGACGGTTTGAGCCCGAAGGTCGTACCGAAAGTCAGCCTTGCCAAAGCGCCCCTCGCGCCTGCCGCTCCATGGGTTGGCGACGACCTCTGTACCGCAAACGTACAGTCCTTCGACGAATGTCGCAGGCAGATAGCCTCGATCGATAGGGAGTTCTGCCACCTCTCAGCCTGCGCTCTCGATAGCTGCGCGGACGTCCTCCATGTGGTCTGAGTCGTGGACGTCCGCCTTCGCGACGCCGCAGTGCAGCACGATCTGCGAGTCGAGGTCCAGGGTGAGGTGGCGCTTGTATCCGTTTACTCGGCTCGAGCTACTCTTGCGGCCATGGCGCATGTCGGAGTCTTCAATCGAGATCCGCCGATCCTTGGCGACATCGCGCCGAATGCGCACCGCATCGGCGAGCACGAGGTTCTGGGAGATGATCTGTTTGATCACAAGAGAAGAGGCCGCAGACTCTACCCCGAGTTCAACGACTCCGGACTCACGAGCGAACTGCACGACCGTTTGGGCCTCATCATACAGCTTCCCCACGCCCTCCATTCGTGCCGAATCGTCACTCCAGTCGATGTCCATCGTCGCCTTCACGCTGCTCCCCGTCACCAAGTGGAGGTCCAACGACTTGGCGATCTCCGACCGTGTGCGGTCAAGCCAGAAGCAACATAGTCCGAGCAGATTGCGGGTCGCTTGGGCAAGCAGATTCACCGTGTCCTCGACGCGACCCGCACCTTCAAAAGGGGCGTAGTCCACCGCGATTCGCAAGCGAGAGAGGGCTTTCGGCTCGAACGCACCTGTCCGCGCCGCGCGCTCAATGTGCGCTCGAACAGCCGAGCGTCCATGTCATGCGAGATCAGCGTATCTCGGAGCTTGGGTAGCGCGCCCTGCGAAAACAGCGGTTCCTCAGCGCCGAGGCAGTCCAGAGTCATCTGCCACCTACGGTCGACGACGCTCAGTTCAACGGCCTCCGCGTCCGACACCTGCATGTACGCCTGCAGGATGGTCACCATGCACATTACCGCGGGGAAGGCGGCCTTCTGCCCGCGCCGGTGGCGCGATGCATGGTGGCAAGTTCCACCTGAAACGACTCGTCGAACGCTCATTCCGGTACTCGCGCAGGAAGCGAAACAACTTCCGGACGCGCGTAAGTCGTGAAACGAGAAGGGTTTCCTGGCCGCTAAGAGCAACCGGTGGGTTCCAAAACGGTACGTGCGACGTGGTTAAGCCTCCGTCGCCGGGTACCCTCGCAGTCGATCACGCCAGCGGCGCGCTGTCGATTTCCCCGAACGAAAGTGATCGGCGCTCAAGAGCGACGGCACGGTGGGCTGTCTAACATCAGTATTCGTAGCGGAGCGCGGGCGTTTGAGCCCGCAAAGCCTGCTAATCTCACCAAGTCGACCCCGTGCGGCACAGACGATACACGCTATCGACCGGTCCTCAACGCAGATTCCACAGCCTCACGGCACCCAGAACCCGCCGGGAGACGCTGCAGCGAGAACGTGTTCGCACCGGGCGTCGTATCCGGCTCCGTCGGCGGCTGCGTGCGGAGAAATCGGCGAGATGCATCTAACACCACTTGGTCCTGACCAAACTCGACCTCGCCAGACGCACGGTTCGCGCCGTCGAAGGTCCCGGAGAAGCGAGACCATCCGCGCTGAACGAGGTACACGTCGCCCGACACAAGGCCACCAATCCGCACGGTGACACCGGGCTGACCATCGGCGTCCGTATCTCGCACTCTCGGATCAGTTGGATCCGTAGGCAGCGACTCGCTGGTCGGCTCATCGAGCTGCGCACCAAGCACCGACCATGTACGCGGCTGCTCCACGCTCAAAATCCCATTCGACTCGGAGAGCAACGCCCTCAAGCGCGGCACCGGGACAGCTGCGAGGAACGCGTCGGGGATGATGGTGTCAACAAACGATGTACCGCTATCAATCCGGATATCGCAGACCCGACCGCTGCCGTAAATCGCGCCCTCTTCGTGGTGAAGATTGTACAACACAATTGATGTGGTCGTCGCGCGAACGCGCCCAATCGTTGCCACGCGAGACAGCGTCGTGGTGTCCTGTCGCTGCACCCAAAGACCCGACAGGCTCACCTCCGGCGCCTCCGGTGTGGCCGAGCCCATGCTCACGCCGCCAGCCGCCGCTACGGGCGGGTCAGCAGACACCTCCGGAGCAATCGTCAGCAGCACAAGCAGCGCCGCAGCCCCCAATGAACCCTTGGCGCTCATCGCTCGAACACGAGCCGCTGGTAGACGCCACCACGGCACGGACGGATACTCGTGATGTTCATGATGATATCCGAAGTGGTAGCAGGCTAGAAAAGAAAGCCAGGGGCTCACACGAAGACTGCGCGCGCGATGACGCGTGTTCGCGAGGTCTGCTCCTGGTCGATGCGGCCACCAAGTGCCGACACCGAAGAGCTGCAGCGTACTCAGCAGCTGCGGAACGATCCAAAACACCCAAAGGCGGCCGAGCGGAACGCCGACGAGGTGATGCAAAACGTTGAAGATGAGGGCCATCGCCACAAACTGAGCGACCGTCGCATAGCGCAGGAAGAAGCGAGCGTACCAACCCAAGAAGCCTCCGCGGCCATGGTGGTAATCCGGGTCATCGTCGCCTCCAGGGTGGGCGTGGTGCTCGTGGTGGGCTTCGAGCAGAACGCTGTACGGAAGCGCCGCGTACAGAAACGTACAGACCCTCCCCACCGCGGTGTTCACTCGCGGCAGGCTCGGTGCCACCAGCCCATGCATTGCATCGTGCGCGGTGATGAAGACCCCCGTGTAGAGAAACGCGGTGGCCGCGACCACGAGCGCGGCGTAGCCGCCAGAAACGGCTCCGCTCAGGCCTACGGTGAGCAGGCACGCCCAGCACACCACGATCGTTGCCGCTATCAGCAGCCCTTTGAGGGTCATCTCTCTCATCATCCGGCCCGCCGCGAAGTGTCGGGAACGTCGGCTCTCACCGCTTCTGCGGCCCGAAGGCCCGAGAGCAAGCACAAGGGCATACCGCCGCCGGGGTGTGCGCTACCTGACGCAAGATACAGCCCTTTCGGGCGGTTCTGACGGTTCGCCGGCCGCCTAAACGCCGCGAAGCGATCGTTCGATGCCCAGCCATAGATAGCGCCTCGTGACCCTGGGAAACGCGTCTCCAGGGCCCTGGGCGTCCGCTGCCACACCAGCTCCGCAGACGCGTCGACGACACCACGCTGGCGAAGGACCCGACGCACATGCCCCTCAAGTTGATCGGTCGGCGCATCGTCCGCCTCGGCCTTTGCGGTAGCGGGCGCGTTCACCATGACAAAGAGAGGCTCTTCGTCAGCCCATCCGTTAATGCCGTGTGTGAGCTCCTGGGAGCACACATACACCGTCGGCTCGTCACAGACTCGCCCGCCGTCGAAGATCTGTTCAAACTCGGACAAGTAGTGCTCCGGAAACCACACCTCGTGCGGCACGCGATCGACGCTGCGTGAGGCGCGAAGCACCGCTGTCCAGCCCGACATTGAGGGCGCAAGACCCGTCTCGATTCGCTCTCGTTTCGGAAGCAAAGAGCCCAGCACGTGGGCCGCGTCAGCGTTCGCGACAACGTGCTCTGTCGCGATGTGCTCCTCAGCCGTCGATACACCCACAACGTGGCCTGCCTTCGTGACGATCTCCTGCACTGGGCTATTGTACAGAAAGCGCACCCCGTTCCGCTCCGCCAGGGCGACGAGGGCTTCGACCAGTGAGAAGATGCCTCCCTGTACGCCATAGCCGCCCATCCCGAGTTCAACGTGCGCAATGCAATTTAGCGTGGCCGGCGCCTGCCGCACATCGGACCCGTTATACGTGGCGTAGCGCGCAAGCATCATGCGCAGGTGTGGATTGCGGACACGGCGTGTGATCGCGCTCCACATCGACCGCATCGCGTCAATTCGTGTGAGCCCAAACACGGTCTTCACGTCGAGCCCCAACACCCGGCGCACAGAGGGCGCCGCACCAAAGACGAACGCATCCGCGCTCGCCTCCCAGATTCGTGCCGAGTACGCGAGAAACGCCTCAAGCTCTTGAGAAGCCTCCGCCCCAAAGCTCTCACGAACAGCGTCGAGCGAGCGAGCGACATCGTGGAAGATGTCGAGCGTCGCACCATCGGCGTAGTGGTAGCGAAACGAGTGGTCGAGCGTACGCAGCGTGACGTGGTCTTCTCGACGTTCCCCAGCGACCACGAACACGTCGTCCAGCACGCTCGGCATCGTGAGCAGGCTAGGTCCTGTATCGAAGCGAACCCCATCAACCGTCGCGATGCCAGCCTTCCCACCCGCGCGAGGCCCCGCTTCAAGTACGGTCACCTCGAAGCCGGCAGCGCCGAGCGAGATTGCAGAGGCGAGCCCACCAAGGCCCGCGCCAATGACGACGACCGGCTTAGCGCTGCGCATACGCTTCTCCTTGGGCACTCGAAACAACAGGAACGGCGTCATAGGTCGAGTCGAGCGGCTCGGCTGCAGCGCGGTCGCTGCGCTTGGCGTACGTGCGCCCTGCCCACGTGACTTGTCCGCCCAGGCTGCATCGAGCGGAGTTGAGCGAAATCGCGACAAGCGCCAAGATGCCGAGGGGATGAAGCAGCGCGCCGAGCACTGACTGTCTGAACCGGACAACGAGGCTTGCTCTGAGCAACGCGTTGCTTGCGACGCCAACCAAGGCTGGCCAAACCAGCTCCGGCGATCCCACGGACGCTAGCAACCAGACGAAGGGCGCGACGAACGCGAGCAGGTAAACAGCGTCCACCACCATCAAGGCCAAGAGGCTGTTGCCGAGCCCTTCAAAGAGGTTCTTCGAGAAGCCATCCCATACGCCTCGCGCGTCCCCATACATGCGGCAGGTGGCCAGTTCGTAGCCGTCAGCAAACACGACGGTGTTCTTCTCCCCCTTCGCGAGACGGCAAAACGCCATGTCATCTACGACCTCACGACGCACGGCAGCGAACCCTCCAATCGCGTCATAGGCCTCACGAGTGACCGCGAGCACTTGGCCGTTCGCCGCCAGGAGTCTCGGGTCGTGCGTCATCCAAATCAGGGGAAGCGGAAGCCAGCTCGTGTACGTCAAGTGGAGCAGGGGCAGCACCACTCGTTCCGCTAACGACTCGGTTCGCTGCCGCGGTACTGCCGTAACCACGGACGCGCCGCGCCGCGTGGCCAAGTCGTTCAGCCGATGCAGCGCGCCAGCGTGCAGCACAACGTCTGCGTCCACGAAGAGCAACCACTCGCCCGTCGCAGAGCGCGCGAGCTGATGGCAGGCGTGCGGCTTCCCAACCCACCCCGTCGGGAGCCCCTGCCCACGAAGCACCCGAAGCAGTGAAAACTCCGTCGCTAGCCGCGCAAGAATGTCGGGTGTCGCGTCGGTGGATCCGTCGTCAATGACGACCACCTCGTGGGGATTCAGCGCAACCGCTGCGCGCACACACGTCTCAATGTTGCCCGCCTCATTCCTTGCGGGCACGAGGATCGAGGTCTTGCCTAACGGGTCGCGGCTCTCACGCCCGCGCGGCCAAGCAATGAGATTGAAGAGCGTCAGAGAGCACGCAACGAGGGCAAGCGCCGCGCTGACCCAGGCGAAAGTGAGCAGCACACTCATGCGCCCATCCAGGAGGCCAAGAGGCGCCCGACTCTGCCTGCTCGCGGACCACTAAAAAGCGGCAGCCAGACCGACGTGGGCTGGGTTCGATGGCCGACCCGCATCCGGACAAGCGGGCGATGATAAGCGAGATCGATGCGTCGAGGGCGAATCACCTCGCTTGACCCAATGGCCGTCTGCCCATCGGGTCTTGTCGCCGTCGCGAGGTAGCGCAGGTAGAAGGGGCCACTATCGACGCAGGGCTCGTTCCGTATCGTCAGCCATGCGCCATCATCTGTCGCGACGGTCCACTCTGGCCACCACGGCATGCCGTATCGCGACGTCTTGGGTCGCTCCAGCTCAGCGTGCAGCCCCGAGGCGATCGTCGCGTTGCCGCTGGAGTCGATCGACACGCCAAACGCTGTCGGCTCGCCTCCGCCCTCGGGCATCAAAATGTAGGCGATGCGCTGCTCGTCGCCGAAGACACCGTGGCCCCACAGCCAGGTATCGATGCCCAGCTCGTCGAGCATCGCCGTGCCGTGGTTTCGGTCGAGATAGGCGGGCCCATCAATCGACCAGCTGAGCTCTCCGCATTGGCCGTCGAAGGTCGCGCTCGACGGCCCTGTCAGAGGTGTCCAGACGTGCTTGGTGTCCCACGCGCCAGCATCGATACGCGCTGCTGGACCACTCAGCTTCAGCGTCGCGTCGAGTCTCGCCGAGGCACCGGGAGTCCGCAGCGAGAGGCGCGCCTCTAGGTGAGAGCGAACGACGCCGGCGGGGTCGGTCTCGTCGATCAGCGTGATCACGGAGTCGCCGAAGCTCCAGTGCCCAGCGCCATCCCAAGTCGCATCCGCGGGCTCGACCTCCTCAAGCCAATACGCGTCGCGCTTGCCTTCGCGATACACCGCGAGGTTCACGCTGGGTCGCGACCCGATGACCTGTGGCTCTCCTTGACGCGCTGCGCTAGCGAGGCCGGGCAGGAAGGGCAGCGCCCACGACCAGATCAGGACAGCCCCGTTTCCCGCCTCATCGCGGAGCTCAGCGTACCACCACGCGAAGCCGCCCGCGTGAGCGAGCAAAGCGAGGGATGGTCCAGATTGTACGGGAGCGATAGAAATCAACGACCGCACCAGACGGAGGTTACGCAGCATTAAGACGGGTATACAGACTGGGTGACGCTTTCGTCGACTGACTCCCTTACCCCAAGGTCAATGCACATTCTTGTTCTAGGGTGCGGACCCGCCGGACTTTCACTTGCCGCCGAATTGGCTGAGCTAGGAGCGGCGGTGACTGCGGTCGCTCCGAGCCCGACACGTCGGTGGCAGAACCGCTACGGCGCGTGGCGAGACGAGCTGCCGCCAGACGCGCCTTGGGTTGGCACCACGTGGCCGACCGCCACACTCTGCGCGCAGACCGAGCATCGATGGGACCGAGCCTATTCGGCGATCGACGGTGTGGCACTGCAGCGCGCGTTGCTTGAGCGCCTACAGAGCGCAGGCGGGGTGGTCGTCGACGCCCTAGCAGCGTCTGCCACGGCCAAATCGGTCACCCTCGCGCAAGGCGAGACAATCGCCGCGGACATCGTGGTCGACGCGACAGGGTCTGGGGGCTTCGCGCGGCGAGACTCTCCGCTCCCCGAGCTTTGGCAGACCGCGTGGGGCGCAGAGTTGCAGCTCCCGAGGGGGCACGCCGAGCCGACCGGCTGGTGCAGCAGTTCGATGCGGCTGATGGACTTTTCTGAGCCGGTACTGGGTGAGGCACCGGAGAGTGGACCGCCTAGCTTCATGTACGCGATGCCTTTTGGAGAGGGACGATGGTTCGTCGAGGAGACGGTGCTGGTCGGTCCCGAGGTCGACTTCGACGTGCTCAAAGACCGCGCCGTACGACGGCTGTCGGCGCTCGGAGTAGCCGCAGGCTGGGAGCGCTCCGCGGCCCATGAGGAGCGGTGTCGTATCCCAATGGACATGGCGCCAGTTACCAAGGGCGAGATCTTCGCGTTCGGCGCAGCCGCAGGCACGATCCACCCAGCCACGGGGTACTCTGTTGCTCACTCGCTCGCGATGGCTCGGCCGGTGGCCGAGGCGCTGCATCACGGCGGGGGCTCGCTGAATGGGGCCTGGCAGGCGCTATGGCCCGCGGACGCGATCGCCTGCGACACCTTGTACCGGTTCGGAGGCGAGGTGCTGGCAGGCCTCACCCTGCCTCAAACTCAGTCCTTCTTCGAAGCGTTCGCCGGCCTGCCAGACGCCCAGCGCGACGGTTACCAGTCACGCCGACTCGACCGAGGAGACCTCGCTCGAACCATGTGGAACGTGTTTGGGCGCACCTCGTGGGGGATACGACGCATTCTCACCATAGCAGGTACCCGACGAGCCCCCTCGCTCGTCTCTGCGCTGTTTGGACGCCCCTGAGTCGGGAAGACTCTCACCCGCCCTCTGACAAGTTTATTGGCCGAATGAACACGACCGTGCTGCCAGACGGGTTTAACTGGACCCTGCCCTCGACGGCTCCCAACGACACGGCTCACCGCTTTGCGGTCGATGAGAGCGCGGATCCCAGCGCCGAGGTGGAGCGCGCGCTTTTGCTGCTGACGCAATTGTCGGCTGGCAGCCCCATGCAGAGCATGATCACCGAGCACTTAAGCGCAGGTGGGCGCCGCCTCCGTGCGCGCCTCGCGCTCGATGTTGCGCTCTGCGGTGGCGCAACGCGACAATCCGCCGTCTGGTGGGCAGCGGCCTGCGAGATGATGCACAACGCGACGCTCGTGCATGATGACCTGCAAGACGGGGATGTCGTGCGCCGCGGCCAACCCGCCCTTTGGGCGACTTACGGCTCCGCCCAAGCGATCAACGCCGGCGACGCGATGCTCATGATGCCCTACGCCGCGATCTGGCGGACGGGCGTGCCAGCCGACACCGCGTCGGCTCTCTGCGAGTGCTTGAGCCGTCGCACGGTCGCAACCGCCTGCGGTCAGTCCATCGAGCTGGGCTTGACCGACGCCGCCGACACCTCGTGGGACGCGTACATCCAAGCGGCCTGGGGCAAAACCGGGCAGTTCTTCGCCATGCCGGTAGAAGGGGCACTTCTCTGCGCGGGCTCTTCGCGTGAGACCGCCTTCCGCGTCGCAGACAGCTTCGGTTGGGTGGGAGTACTCTTTCAGATTATCGACGATGTCGTCGACCTCTACGGCGAAAAAGGCCGCGGCGAGTTAGGCGCCGACGTAAAAGAGGGCAAGCTCAGCGCGCTCGTCATCCAGCACCTACTCCGATGCCCAGAAGAGGAGGAGTGGCTGCTCGGAATATTACGCGAAGACCGCGACGCCACCACGGCCGCACAGGTCTCGCAGGTGCGCGACCGATTCGAACAGAGCGGGGCGCTTGAAGCGACCCTGCAGCTCATCCGGCATGGGCGCGTGTTCATCGAAACACACCCTGACCTTCAGCCGTATCCTCGCCTGCGCGAGTTCGGCATCGGCGTGCTCGACAGCAGCGCCGTCTCGATTCATGACCGACTGGCGGCGACTTCGGTCGACGACCGTTTGATGTAGGCAAAGACTATGAGCAACACAGCTACAGCGATTGTCGTCGGCTCCGGCCTCGGCGGACTCTCCAGCGCAATTCGACTCCGGGCCCTCGGCTATGACGTTGAAATCGTCGAGGCGAACGAACAAGCGGGCGGGCGTGCGAGCGTCTTTCTGAAAGATGGGTTCAGCTTCGACGCCGGTCCAACAGTCGTCACGGCCCCGTACCTCGTCGATGAGCTGTACGAGTTGGTCGGACGGCGGCGTGAGGAGCACATTCAGTTCATGCCAGTCGACCCCTTCTACCGGGTCAAGTACGCGGACGGCACACACTTTGACTATGTCGGTGATGAAGACCGGATCATCGCTCAGATTGAAGAGATGAACCCCCGTGACGTCGATGGGTACCGTCGATTGGCCAAACACGCTGAGGCGATCTTCGACATCG